>CAYYKK010000481.1:0-4260 GCA_964467935.1 uncultured Polyangiaceae bacterium | reverse complement strand
CTTCGAGCGACCCTTGTTCGCGTGGTCCTCCGCGTCGTAGCGCGCGACCAGCGCCGGATCGGTGGCCGGGTTCCACACCGCGTAGTCGACGCCGTTGACGATGCCCGTGAGCGGCGTCTTCCGCGCGCGCAGCACGCCGTCGAGCTTCTCGCCCCGCGCCTTGGTCTGGATGTCGTCGGCGTAGGTCGGCGAGACCGTGGTCACGGCGTCGGCCGCGATGATGCCGCCCTTGAGGAGAGAGATGCGTCCATAGAACTCGAGGCGCTCGGGCGTGAAGTGATCACGGCTCAGACCGAGCTCCCCGAGCGACGCGTCGGGGAAGATGCCTTGGTGGGCGAGGTTGTGGAGGGTGAGCACGCTCTTCGTCGACGCGAGCTCGGGCGCGGTCTTCATCAGGTACGCGACCATGGCCGTCGGCCAGTCGTGCAGGTGCACCACGTCGAAGGGCTGCCCCTGCGCTGCTCGATCCTTCATGACCTCGATGGCCGCGCGCGAGAGGACGCCGAAGCGCCGCGCGTTGTCCGGGTAATCGACGCCCGCCTCGCCGTAGACGCCGGACTCGGCAGAGCCGTCACCGCGATCGTAGAGGCCGGGGACGTCGATGAGCACGAGATCGACCGACGAACCCAGGCGGCCGTCGAAGAGGGTCACGTCGACCGCCGACGCGCCGTGCGCGGCCGGGAGCTTGAGCGGCGTCAAGCGCCTCGCGAGCATGACGCCCGACGCCTCGAACGCAGGGAAGCGAGGCAAGAGGATCGTCACCTTGTGACCGAGGAGGCGGAGCGCCTTCGAGAGCGCGAAGGTGACGTCGCCCAGCCCTCCGACCTTGACCATCGGGGCGAGCTCGGTCGCAACGAAGAGGATATCCATGGCGGGCGCGGGTGTAGCATAGGTGCGAGCCTGCGAGAGCCCCTCCCGCGATGAGCCCCTCCGGAACGAACACCCGCTCCCTCCCGTGACGCGCGTCCGCTCCTACGAGCTCACCTTCACCCCGACGCGCCCGACCGAGGTCGCAGACGACGCGGTGGCGACCGCCCTGCGCGTGCCGCCCGAGAGCGCCGGCATGCGGCTCGATCGCTTCGTGCAGTCGCAGCTGCGGCGGACGAGCCGGACGCGCACCCAGCTCATCATCCGCGTGAGCGCGTTCTCCCCGGACGGCCGGCGGCTCCGCGCGAGCGACCGGGTGCGCGCCGAGCAGCACGTGATGCTCTGGAGGGCCCCCTGGGACGAAGAGCGCGTGGACGAAGAGCTGCCGACCTTGTTCGAGGACGCGCACTACCTCGCCGTCGACAAGCCCGCGATGATCCCCGTCCACCCGACGGCGCGGTACTTCCGGTCGACGGTGGTGAAGATCCTCGAGGCCGCGCGCCCCGACGAGCGACTCTTCCTGTCGCACCGACTCGATCGCGAGACGAGCGGCGTCTTGCTCCTCGCGAGGACCCACGACGCCGACCGAGCGGTGAAGCGCGCGTTCGCGGGGCTCGATCCGCGCACCGGCAAGGCCGTCGCCGGACGACTCATCGAGAAGGTCTACCTCGCCATCGCGCGCGGCTGGCCGGAGCGCGATCGCTTCCGCGTGGAGCACGCGCTCGAGGAAGATCCGGAGAGCCGCTTCCGCGTCAAGATGCGGGTGACCGAGTCGCCGGCAGGGCTCTCCGCCGCGACCGAGTTCGAGGTCCTCGAGCGGCGCGCGAGGCCCGGGACGGGCGAGCGC
Organism: uncultured Polyangiaceae bacterium; assembly: GCA_964467935.1. Classification (GTDB taxonomy): domain Bacteria; phylum Myxococcota_A; class Polyangia; order Polyangiales; family Polyangiaceae; genus CAYYKK01. Next base: position 2,546 of record CAYYKK010000481.1, on the reverse strand, counting down.
TACGCGCTGCTCCGCTGCTCGCTCGAGACGGGACGGCAGCACCAAATCCGGGTGCACCTCGCCGCGGAGGGGCTGCCCATCGTGGGCGACAAGCTCTACGGCCCCGACGACGAGCTCTTCGCGCGGGGCGCCGACGGCGAGCTGACGGACGACGATCTCGCCGCGCTCGAGCTGCCTCGACACGCGCTCCACGCGCACGTCCTCGCGATGGCCCACCCCCTCGATCCGAGCACCGAGCTGCGCGTCGAGTCGCCCCTGCCGGCCGATCTGGCCGCGTTCTGGGAAGCCCTCGGGCCCGGGTCGCGCTGACGCTCGGTCAGATGCCGCGCGGCACCTTGTCGAGGTCGACCTGCGACAGCGCGTAGCGGATGAGGGCGCTCCGGTTGGCCTTGGTCAGACCGCGCGCCTTCAGGCCGTCGACCATGTCGTCGAGGTTGGCGAGGTCGTCGGTGTACATCGAGATGCAGATGACCTTGTAGTGCGCCGGTCGATCCATCTCCTTCGCCCGCGCCGTCGCCGGCGCGGCGCCCCTCTTCGAGGGCGCGTAAAAGGCACCCGACAGAACGCCCTCCACCTCTTCACGATCGAGCAGCGCCCTGCCCCTTCCACCCCAGTCGTTCTCGCTGCTCATCGTCTCGTCCTTTCCAATCCGTCGGGCCCGGGGCCCTCTCATCAAGCTCGCGCGATCACGAAGCGCCGAGCCCGCTTCGAGGCTCCGCGCGCGCGCTTCACGCCGTCGCCGAAGCGCCAGTCGCCCTCGATCCCTCGACGTTCGTGGGCTTCACGTGGGACGCCGCGCCGCGGCTCTCCACGATGCGATCCACCACGGCCGCGTAGTCCTCTGCGGCGCTCGCCCCCGCCGCGTACTCGAAGATCGTCTGCCCTTGCGCCGGCGCTTCCTTGACCTTGATCGCCGCGCGGATGGGGCTCATGCACTTGTCGCCGAAGTGCTCCTTCAGCGTGCTCACCGCCTCGTGGCAGATCTTCGCGCGCGCATCGAAGAACGTCGGGAGCACGCCCCAGATCTGCACCGGGTGGTGGAGGAGCGAGTTGACGTTCTTCACCGTCTTGATCACTTGCCGGACGCCGACGAGCGAGAGGTAGTCGCACGCCACCGGGACGAGCACGCTGTCCGCGAAGACGAGCGCGTTCTGGTTCATGAGCGAGAGGCTCGGCGAGCAGTCGAGCACGACGTAGTCGTAGCCCGCCGTCCCGGCCTGGAGGCGCTCGCGGAGGACGCGGTCGCGGTTCTGTCGACCCGCGAGGTAGAGCTCGGCGGCGGCGAGCGTCTCGTTCGACGCCAGGAGATCGAGGTTCGGTCGCACCGTCTTCGTCGCGTCGGAGACGCGGAGCCCCATCACGAGCACGTGGTAGAGCGAGCGCTCGACGCCGGCCCCGAGCGAGACGCTGACGTTGCCCTGGGCGTCGGTGTCCACGAGCAGCACCTTGTGGCCGCGCATCGCGAGCCCCGCGGCGATGCTGACCGACGTGGTCGTCTTGCCGGTGCCACCCTTGTGATTGAAGACCGCGATGCATCGAGGCCCGGCGAAGCTCGGGGTCGGCGGCTGCGCCGACGGACGTCGAGGCGCGGGAGCGACCGGGACGACGACGCCCTGCGCGATCGCGTCCGTCCGCCCCGCGGTGGGGCTCTCGCTCTGTCGCGCCGAAGTCCGTCCGTCGACCGCGGCCGGCGCGGCTGGGGGCACGGCGGTCGACGCCGCGACCGGTGCTGGCGCCGGCGTCTCCGCGGCGTGCGCCTCCTTCGCGATGTCACCGAGGCGCGTGCCCGCCGCCTCACGGATGAGCTGCGAGCGGCAGCCCATCGAGCACGCGTAGGCCCGGCGCTTGCCGAGGTAGAACACCTGAGATGCAAGCGTAACGGTGAAGCGCTTGGCGCAGGCGTCGCACAGCGCGCCCCCCTCGTCCGAGGAGCCACGCACCTGGCTCTGCTCGAGACACTTTTGGGAGCAGAAGAACGAGAAGCCGCCGTCGCGCTCCTCCATCTGGTAGCGGAACTGCACGTCGAACGCGCCGTCGCACACGCTGCAAGTCTCGCGGATGGCCACTCTCGCCTCCTGAAAGGGCGGCGCCACCTCGGCGCCACCGGTCGCCCCACGCCGGGGCGCCCACCCTCTCATCACGACTCGGCACCCTGGGCCAAACTTTTTGCGGCGCCGACGGGGTAGCGCCGGCCCGAAACCCGCACTAAGCCGCTCGCCATGGCCCAGCGCGCGCTCCTCTCCGTCTCCGACAAAACTGGCCTCGTCTCGTTCGCCGCCGCGCTCGCGAAGCGCGGGATCGAGATCCTCTCGACCGGCGGCACGCTGAAGGCGCTCGAAGCCGAGGGCATCGCCGTCGTGCCGGTCGAGCGCTACACCGAGTCGCCCGAGGTCATGGGCGGACGGGTGAAGACGCTCCACCCGCGCGTCCACGGCGGGATCCTCCAGCGCGGCGAGATGGACGCGGGCGACCTCGGACGGATTGGGGGCAAGGTCATCGACCTCGTGGTGGTCAACCTCTACCCGTTCGAAAAAACCTTGGCCAAT
>CAYYKK010000480.1:0-4284 GCA_964467935.1 uncultured Polyangiaceae bacterium | reverse complement strand
AGGGGGTAGGGCGAGACAGCGAAGCGGCTCGAACTCAGGGGGAGGCTTCCCCCCTTTGGCGCTACTGACTAAGATCGCTTTCGACATGCCCGGACAATTCGGGCGCACTATTCGAGCGCATGGCGACAGTGACTATCCGGCAAATTTCAAGAAGCGGGGCCGATTGGTTGTTGCGGATCATCGGATTCCTGTTCTGGATGATACGCACAGGCGGGCTACTCGCGCTTTTCGTGGAAGCCGTGCGATGGATCGCAGACTTTGCGCCGCTCAACGCGCGCCAGTGCGCCCTTTATGCGGGCATGGGCCTGCTGGGATGGGCAGGTTCGCGGCTCTGCGCCTTGGTGCGCTCGCATCTGAAAGCGAGCGACACCGGCGCGGAGCTTCCCGCGCAAGGCGCGGTCTAAACTTGCCCACCTAAATCAGCGGCGATATGACGCATTATGAGCAGCAATATTCCTAAAGATGAAAGTGGTCAGGTCGGCAATATTTACGCCATGACGCAAGCGTTGTGTCACGACGCAGCGCATGACGGCTACGACCGGCGCGCGATCGCTGAGGCCCTGATGTGCGGCGTTCGCGACATGCTCACCGACGATACCGAATTTCTGGCCCTGTTCGAGCGGTTCAAGATGCTCCATTTACGACAACCGCCGTCTGCAAGCTCCTGCTGAACGACAGCCGCGCTCAATCGGCGCGCCAAGAGTGCGCCGCTCGGCCATATAATCTCCGCTGCGGTCGCAATCCTCGCAGGTTTCGTGATCGTGGACCGATACGAGGGTCCATTCCTGCGCCTCGGCGTCCCATGCGGCGACCGCATCCTTGAAGATATTGGCGCTCCCGCAATGCGGGCAACGCAATTCGATCTTGTCCATGATTCTGTTCCCTATGCTTTCGGAAGGCGCTGCGTTCTCACGGTCGGCGCGGGTCATCGGCTCGTCTCCGATTCAGCGAGCCGGTCCAGAAAGCGGACCATTTGGGCGGACAGCGAAAGGGCTGTCCCTGCCGCATCTTCCCGATCTGTGGTGTAATAGGCAACGCGCTCGGCATGGTCGCGCCGCCAATCGGCATCATGCTTGCCCTGATCTGCGCGAGTGATGGAAGCGAGCTGATAGGTGACGCGATATTCTCCGTCCCGTTTGGTGATAGCCATGTGGGGCAAGGCGCGCACGGCAGCGAAAAGAGCGCGGTCGGTTCTCATGCCTGCGCCTCCCGGTCCGATAGGTCGGCCACCATTGCAATGCCGTCCTCGAACCCGTCCTCGATGGTGGTGATAAGGCCATCGAAATCTTCGTCCGGCCCCAGCATGTCGGCCAGCATGATCGTGATTTCCACGTCCACGCCATAGTGATGATAAAGATTGAGGAAGTGACCGATGCGGTCGTCAACGCCTTCCTCAAGGTAGCGGGCGAGGTCGATAGTGCGCTCGGCGTTGATCCGTTCGATCGTGGCGGCATCGATACTATGCAGGGGATTAACGAGTCCCATGTGCTTTTTCCTTTCTGAAAATGGAGCCGAAGGCGATGGCGTCCATCGGCTTCTGCCTGAGTGGCGAGCCGGGTCGGGGAATGGCGCAAATCAGGGCCGGGGACGGCGGAGGGGAATCACCCGTCTGCACAAGCCGAAGGTGCGGAAGGCGGGGATACCGCCGTGCCCGCCAAGCGCGGCCGACGGCCGCGACGGTCCAGCCCTTGCGACAGGGGGCAGGAACAGGCCCCGAAGCGCCTGCTACCAGCGCGGCCGATGTATCGGCGGCTATTCGATCATTGGCCGGTTCGCCGGCGAATGATCCTCACCGATGGCAACGGCCCGGTTTCATGGACCGGGCCTCCCCTTCCCGCCTGCTTCAACAATCCGGGCCGCAAGCCACGCCTTCTGCTGACCGATGCCAAGGCCGATCATCGGAGCGCGCGCACGTTTACCGGCATAATCGAGCAACGGTGCGCGGTAGTGCTTGCCCGCGAGAAAAACGATCTCGCCCGCATAATCAGCGCCTAGCGCCTTATCGAGCTGGTCCGCCACGCGCGTTCCCCATAGGCGGCGCTCGGCCGCGCTCATCATGGCAAGTGTCGTGTCGTAGGGGTCGATATGCGCGCCAGGATCAAGCAAACCATGCTCGGCCGACAGGATGAACCATCGGCATCCGATGGCCTCGACATAGGCGCGCGCCTTCCTGAACCAGTCCGACTGATAGAGGTCGGCCGCGCGCTCGCGCTGCGCGGCTTTTTGCGCCGCGCAGCTTACAAGATAGACCGCTGCGGCGCTGCTCGCTTCATGCGCGGCATGGGCCGGAAGCATCGGCATCATTGGCCGTCCTCCATATCCGCGAAATGGTCGGCAAGATGATAGGCGAGAAGTTGGCGGCCCCATGTTTTGGGGAGCGGCCTGCGCTCCGCTTCATGGGTGACGGTCGGCCCACCGAACAAATCGGGCTGCTGGCCGATCAGTTTGGGGGTCGGAATATAGCGCGGCGGTCGGACGCAATCGCGGGCCATCGGTCAATTTCCCTCGCCCCGTTGCCTATCATCGCGCGCGGCTTCCTCACCTTCCATATCGGCGGCCTGCAAGCGGATCAGGATGCCCAAATCCCATTGCTCCCCCGGAACCGCGACAAAGGAGCCGAAGGCTGTTTCCGGGGTGGGCTTCGCGATGCCATCCAAGCCGTCATGGCTGGCGAACAATGCGTCGATCGCGCGGGCAATGTGGGGATTGGAGTGAGTGCGGGACGTAAAGACGAAATCGGCCCCGCCAAAAACATGAGTCCAGGGCGAGGGACAATATTCGCCGCCATCGTCCATGTCGGTGACTCCGCCCTCATATTTGTCCGTCACCTCTTTCACGCGGCCCTCGGTCGGGCCATCGGTCCATGTGATGTCGATGCTTCCATGATCGCGATTGCGGACCGAAAAGCGGACGCCGGGAAAGGTCGCTTTCAGTTCGGTGCGGATATTCTTGACCGCCAGCTTGCCCGAACGGAGTTCTTCGCCCTGAACCAAATTCCTAAGGGCCGGGTCGGCGCGTAGGCGCTGGACAGCCACGGCAAATCTAAGGACCGCATCCTCGGCCGCCTTGCGCGCGTTCGCCGCCACATGCGCGGCATAGGCCAGCGCCTCGGCAATTTCTTGGTCCGTCGCAATGCCGGGCAGGACCGACCATTGCACGCCCCGAATGATGCACTCCGGCAGCTTCAGGGATTGGTGGCCGTTCTCGAAAACAACGTCGAAAGTGGCGCTGCCTCCCCTGTGAGAGACGCCGCCCGCACAGGACACCGTATCGGGCCGCTGCTCGCCGTGAATCGCATAGACGATGCCCCTGCCCGCGTGGCGCAGAACGCAATTTATCCGGGTTCCGACAATGATGGTCATTTCTCTTTCCTTCCTTTTCATTGGCCGTCAGGCCGATGGCCTTCGCGCCATCGACCGGCGGACACGGACGCCCAAGAACGCGGGGAGAGTGGGGGCAGCGGGAATCTGCCGGAGTGGTGCGGGCAGGCGCTTGCGCCAACCCGGTCCGGCTGATTGTCGTTGCAGGGAGAGGGGGCCGCGCGCCCCTTTCCCCGACAAGACATGAAGATCGCGCCGCCAGGGCGGCGCACTGGCGCTAGATCCGCGCGCGACGATCGCGCCGGCGAGCTGGTCGACGTGGAAGGAAGGCAATGGGGGCGTTGCGGGGGTGTCCCCCGCTGAGGGGGTAGGGCGAGACAGCGAAGCGGCTCGAACTCAGGGGGAGGCTTCCCCCCTGCCCTGCCCGATCGCAATTGGCATCGGCCTATTTGTCGGATACCGTTCCCACATGGAACGGACCGCCACGAAATCGCGCAAGGCTATCGGCTACATGACTATGTTCGGCGCTGGCATCTTCGCTATGTGGGGAGCTGCGATCCTCATCGAAGATTACATGATCTTCATGCTGGTCTTTTTCTTGGTCATCCTGCCGATCACGGACCGGCTCACCCGCGCGGTTAGCGGCTTTTCCTGCAACGAGCTGCTGGGATTCGGATCAAACGACAGCGCGCAGCGTCGGCGGTCTGCTGACGAGGTTTCATAGCGGCAACGCCAGTTGATTGCGGTCGGGTCCAGGCTCGCCGGACATTTTCTCGATGATGGTCGCGGCGATCGCGTCGGCCGCGCGTTCGCGCATCTGCTCATCGGGCATCGTCAAGGCGACACGCGCCCATCCCGGCGCTGTCAGAATGATCGCGGACAGCTCATCACGTCCGACTCGTTCCAAGATTCGTTCCATGCGACAATGAGAACAAAAAAAGAACACAAACGCAAGCCCGGTTAG
>CAYYKK010000479.1:0-4286 GCA_964467935.1 uncultured Polyangiaceae bacterium | reverse complement strand
TTGGCGTACAACTGCAAGGATCTGAAATGGGTGATCCCAAGGAGAAGGAGAAAGTGAAGAAAGCCATGGACAAGATCTGGAAGATCCAGTTCGATGGGAAGGACGCGGAAAGTAAGCTCCTGGACCACTTGGCCAAGGTATCACTGCTAGCAAGCACGTACGAAGTCGAGGACGATGCGCAAAAAGGTCTTTTATTGGTGGCGAGCCTCGGCGTACACCTCCCGCACAACTTCGATGCCAGCAAGGGCTACAAGCTCGTCGAAAGCGAGCTGCTGAAGTTGTACCGCATGGACCCAGAGCATCTGAAGGACGAAATGAGAACAATGAAACAAGAAGAGAACGAGAAGCTCGTGGAGTGGAAGGTGCGCCTAAGCTCGCACGCAAGCATGTGCAAAGAGACCGACAGCAAGAAGACAGCCGACATCTACATCGAGGGCCTGAAGGACAAGAAGATAAGAGAGAAGATACAAGAGAAGCTGGTCGGCATGGACAGGAAGACCATCACCTTGGAGGCGTGCCACAAATTCGCCACCGACTTTGAGAAGTTGGAGGCGCAGAAGGAGACCAAGGGCCAAGCGGACGTCGGAGCTGCTGTCACGCGTAAGGAGTTGAACGACCTCATAGCAACCCTGAACCAGCGTCCGCGCCACCAGCAGTGCCATCAATGCGAGGGATGGGGCCATACCAAGTTCGAGTGCACCAGTGGCGACGGGGACTTCCAGTGCTACAACTGCAAGGGTTTCGGCCACATTGCAGACCAATGCGCGTCCCCGAACCCTAGAAGGTCGAGCCGGCAGCCACGCGGAGGAAAGGGCGTGCGCGGAGGACGAGACGGAGGCGGAGGCGCGGCGAGCGGCGGAGGCTCAGGCGGAGGCTCAAGCGGAGGTGGAGGCGCAGGCCGAGGCCGAGGCCGAGGTCGAGGTGGAGGCCGGGGCGGAGGAGGAGGCCAAGGCCGGAACGCCGCCACTGTCGAGCAGCCTGAGGAGCAGAATGAGGGCCAGCAGTTAAACGGAGTGGGGAGCCAGTAAAGGGGCGCACTGGTTCCCATCAGACAACAAATGCCCGGGCAAAACAGAGAGAAGAGAAGGAGATGGTGGTGACAGCGACGGACGGGAGGAACGTGTACAGCTCTATGACCGCGAGAATCACAGTGGACGGCGTCGGCTCGATGGCCATCATCGACACGGGGGCGTGCATCAGCCTGATGAGCGCCGCCTGCCTACAAGAGATCAGAAGGAAGAACCCAGAGAAGCTGATCAAGGTGTGGAACGGAGGCAACATACGTGCGGCCGAGGGTGCCACGCTACGAGCCATTGGACAGGCCCACGTGGAGGTGACCATAGGAGGCGTCACGAAGGAGGTTGACATGATGGTGGCCGAGTCTCTCGTGTACGACGTCATCCTGGGCAACGACGCATTAACAGCCTTCAACGCCATTATCGACGTGAAGAACGAGAAAATGACCATGAACGGGCAGGAGGTGAAGGTGTATGCAAGGAGGGCAAGGAGAAGGAGCACCGCACCAGTAGCGGCTATTGGCGGCCATACGACACCGCTAGTCCTCAGCGAGACCGTAACCCTACAGCCCCGTGAGAGCCGCAGGCTACGAGTGCAGACAGCCAAGGGAGAAGGCGGCTGCGGAGATGTGGGCATCATCGAGGAGTTCAAGTTCAAGAACATGAACGAGAAGCAACGAGTACCGAGAGGGCTTGGCAAGATCAACAGCGACGGAACGACGACAATCCTCATTGACAACTTCGGCCACAAACCTATCACGATGCGGAAGGGCACAATCGTTGCGACGTGGTGTGAGATCGACTACACCGACAAGAGCGAGAACGACCGCTTCGCCAGCACCGTCGGTCCCGCCAACCCGCTCCAGCTGCCCACATCCCTAGAAGAGCTGAGAAAGGAGGTCGACAGAGCGGCACGCGACGCCGACGCGCTCCACACGGACGGGGAGCGCCAACGACTGAGGGACTTACTTCTGGCGCGCCGAGCCGTATTGAGCCAGCGGCTGGGTAAGGGCGGAGAAGCGAAGATGCCGCTGGAGCATAAGATCGAACTGCAGCCAGGAGCAAGACCGAACAACCCGCGTCCGTTCCGCACATCGCCAGGAGAGGACGAGCTCATCCACAAACACGTGGAGAGCCTGCTGGCAGCAGACATGATCGAGAAGAGCTACGGGCCATGGGGGGCACCAGTTGTCCTGGCGAAGAAGAAGGGCACATCGGAGAAGAGGTTCTGCGTCGACTACAGACATCTCAACAACGTGACAGTCAAGGACGCCTACCCTATGCCACTGATAGACGATGCACTCGACAAGCTGCGGAACGCGAAGGTGTTCACCACCATGGACCTAGTGCAAGGGTTCTGGCAGAACAAGATCAGACCGCAAGACCGAGAGCTCACAGCGTTCAAGACGAAGAACGGCCTGTGGCAGTGGAAGGTAGTCCCCATGGGGCTTACCAACTCGCCCGCCACGTTCCAGCGGAACATGGATATCATCCTCGGCGGTTATATCGGCATCTGCGCGATGGTGTACGTGGACGACATCATCGTGTACAGCGACAGCGTCGAACAACACTTCAAGGACCTCAGCGCCATCCTGGAGAAGCTAGAGCAGAGCAACATCGTGGTGAAGATTAGCAAGAGCATGTTCTTCAAGGAGGAGGTGCAGTACCTCGGCTACATCGTCGGCAAGGACGGCATCAAGGTCGACCCGGAGAAGGTGCGCGTCATGAAGGAGATGGCCGCGCCGCGCAACGTGCACGAGATGAAGCGCTTCATCGGCGTCTGCGGTTTCTACAGAAGGTTCATCAAGGACTTCGCGCACATCACGGAGCCGCTCACCTCGCTGGCGAAGAAGGAGGTCGTCTGGCGATGGGGAGAAGCGCAGCAGCACGCGTTCGAGGAGATGAAGAGGAGGCTGACGGAGCCCCCCGTGCTGGCATACCCAGACTTCAGCAAGCAGTTCATCCTGGAAACAGACGCGTCAGGGAGGGCGATCAGCAGCATCCTGTCACAGAAGGACGCCAAGGGCAACATACGGCCGATCGCGTACGCATCACGGGTGATGACGCCAGAGGAGAAGAATTACTGCCCTGCAGAACAAGAATGCCTGGCGTTCGTCTTCGGCACCAAGCATTTCCGCGTCTACCTGGTGGGCAAGAAGTTTAAGCTTATCACCGACAACACTGGAGTCAAGTACCTGAACAGCCACCGGGACGCGCGAGGACGGATGATGCGCTGGGCACTGCATCTCCAGGAGTTCGACTACGAAGTGGAGCACCGGCCGGGCCACCGGCATGTGAACGCCGACTTCCTCACGAGACCACCAGCTCTGGGCATGAGCGAGAACGAGGCTGAGAAGGTCGCTGCACTTGCAGCTCAGGAGGCGAATGAAAAGGAACGGACGAAGAGACTGCAGGAGGAGGATGCAGACATCAAGAAGGTTCTGGACAACCTGAAGAGGGAGGGCGGGGACCAGGACACCAAGAAGAACTTCGAGATCGCCGACAGCGTGTTGTACAAGAAGACCAGAGAAGACGGCGCCTACCGCTACAGCTTGGTCGTGCCACAGAAGATGCGAGAAGAAGTGTTACAAGCACATCACGACACGCCGGCAGGAGGCCACTTCGGCAGGAAGAGAACGCTGGCTAGGATGAAGCGGCTGTACTGGTGGCCGAACATGAGCCGCGACATCACCGCCTGGACGGCCAGCTGCGAGCTGTGTCAGAAGAGCAAGCACAAGGGAGGTGCAGCACACACGGGACCTCTGCAGCCCATGCCAGCGGCGCGCCTGTGGGAGCGAGTCGCGCTGGACCTCATCGTCGGCCTACCACGGTCAGCCAAGGGGAACACTGTCGTTGCAGTGTTCTCAGAAGCGTTCAGCAAGTTCAAGTGGGCGATCGCGCTGCCCAGCAAGAGGGCGATCGGTGTGGCCCGAGCATACCTGGAGAACGTTGTGCTGCCATACGGGGCGCCAGAGAAGCTGCTCACCGATCAGGGCAAGGAGTTCATGAACGAGGTCATGGAGGAGGTGAACAAGCTGCTAGGCGTGAAGAAGATCAACACCAGCACATACCACCCGCAGACCGATGGAGAAGTCGAACGGTTCAACAGAACGTTGAAGGAGCAGCTGAGGGCAGCTTGCGGCGCCGATCAGACCGACTGGGACTCCCACCTGCCGTACATCGTGTCAGCATACAACGCCACCCCGCACGCTACAACGGGCGACACGCCGTTCTACCTCATGCACGGCCGCGACTTCATGCCGAAGGACT
>CAYYKK010000478.1:0-4336 GCA_964467935.1 uncultured Polyangiaceae bacterium | reverse complement strand
GCCCGGCCGTCGGCGCGCGGCCGATCGCGAAGCAGAAGTCGGAGATCGAGCGCACGGACGAGATCCTCTTCCGCGAGGAGGGCTTCTCGCGCAACCTCCTCACGAACGCGGAGGGCAACGAGGTCGTCTTCCTGCGGACGCCGGGCGGCGCCTGGGACAAGAACGACGCGCCGGCGCTGAACGACGCGTTCGGCTCGCGCTACGTCGGACCCATCAACTGGGACATCGGCGGCGACGCGCCCTCGGCCGACTGGGCGTGCTGGTCGAAGAAGTACGACTACACCGTGGAGAAGTGCACCGAGCTCTACCGCAAGTCGATCGAGGCGCACCACGACAAGGGCATCGTCCTCATGCACGACATCCACGCCAAGTCGGCCCTCATGGCGATGCGCCTCGTGGAAGAACACCTCGCCGCGGGGGATCGTTTTTACACGCTCGCCGACGCGCCGAAGGTCAAGGCGCTCATGGATTCGACCGCTGGCTTCAGCGAAGCGAGCGTGCCCGCCGGCGGCGATCAGTCCGACGACCCGTGAGCCGCACATAGGACGCCCGCTGCGTCCCGCTCGCGCGCTTGGCGCCCGCCCACGACCCCGGTCTATAGTGGCCGCGTGACCCAGTGGGACGACGAACCGGTGGCCGAGACGCTGCCGCCACCACCCCCGACGGCGCTGCGCGGTAGGCGCGTCGTCGCCGTCGGCGGCGGCAGGGGCGGCGTCGGCAAGAGCGTCCTCACGGTGAACCTGGGCGTGTACTTCGCGCAGCTCGGGCGCAACGTGGTCATCTGCGACGCCGATCCCGTCGGCTCGAACCTCCACTCGATGCTCGGCCTCGCGGCCGCGCCGCTCGTCGCCCACGATCCGGACTCGTCGGCGCTGCCGCCGCCGGTCGCGACGCGCGTCCCCGGGCTCACGTTGCTGCCCTCCGCGTTCGATCTCCTGACGGCGACGCCGGTGAAGCCTTCGCGTCGGTCGCACTGGCTCCACCGCATCTCGCAGCTCTCGGCCGACTACGTCCTCTTGCACCTCGGACCGTCGACGTCGCCCGCGAGCCTCGATCTGTTCGTGGGTGCGGACATCGGCATCGCGGTCACGGCGCCCGAGCCCGTCGCGATCGAGGCGACCTACGGCTTCGTGCGCGCCCTCTTCGCGCGCGGGCTCCGCAAGCGACTGATGAAGGAGCGACACAAGCTCAAGCTCTTCGAGCGCGCGCTCTTCGCGCTGCCGCCGGGGGCGAGCCCGCACGAGATCATCGCCACGATCCACCGCTTCGATCACGGCGTGGCGCGCGTCGCCGCGCAGGAGCTCGCGCGCCTCGAGCCCTGTCTCGTCGTCGGTCAGACGCGGCTCCGCGCCGATCTCGAGCTGGGGCCCGCGATGGCGGCGATCGCGAGGCGCTTCCTCGGCGTCGCGATCGACTACCTCGGCCACATCGAGCACGACGACGCGGTGTGGCTCAGCATCCGAAAGAGGGCGCCGCTCCTCATCGAGAGCCCCACGTCGAAGGCATCGCGCAACATCGAGCGCGTCGCGCGCCGGATCCTCGCGCTGCTCGCGGCGCAGGAGACGAAGCCGCCTCGGCACACCATCGACGCGGAGTGGCGCGCGCCGGCGCCGATGACGCTCTACGAGGTGCTCGGCGTCTCGCGCACCGCGGCCGACGACGAGATCCGCCGCGCCTACAAGAGGCAGCGCGAGATCTTCCGCGACAACAGCTTCCCGGTGGTGAGCGTGGTGTCGGAGGCGTCGCTGCGCGACGAGCAAGCCCGCATCGAGGAGGCGTACGACACGCTGCTCGATCCGAACAAGCGCCGCGCCTACGATCTCTCGACGTTCCCGGCCGAGTCGAAGGGAGAAGAGACGCCGCTCCGAGCGCACGACGCGGCGCTCGCGGCCGAGCTCCTCATGATGCAAGGCGAGCTCGCGCGCGAGATCACGCCTGAGACGGAGTTCTCCGGGGATCTGCTCCGCCGCGTCCGCGAGTCGCAGGGCGTCGAGCTCGCGGACATCGCGCAGCGCACCAAGATCTCGACGACCCACCTGAGCGCGATCGAGGCGGAGAGCCCGGCGGACCTGCCCGCGATGGTCTACGTGCAAGGGTTCGTGACCGAGATGGCCAAGTACCTCAAGCTCGATCCGACGCAAGTGTCGCGCACGTACATGCGACGGCTGCGCGAGATATCGGCGCAGCTCCGGGGCACCGTTGTCTGAGCGGCCGAAGCTCGCGCGGCTGGAAGCTTGGCTCCAAGAGAACGCGACCTCGGTGAGCGCGGCGCTGTTCCTCCTCGCGCTCGTCCCGCGGGCGTTCGTCGCGACCGCGTGGGCGCGCGAGGCGGTGTGGGACGGGCACTACTACCACTACGGGGCGCAGCGCATCGCGGAGGGCTACGGCTACTCGGACGGACGCGTCACGCCGCACGGCGTGGAGTGGCACCCGTGGTGTCACTATCCGGTCGGCTACAGCGCCTTCCTGGCCCTCTTCTACCGCCTCTTCGGCGCGTCGATCACGGTGGGCACGCTGGCGGGTGCGCTCGTCGGCGCCGTGACGGTGGTCGTCGTGCATCGGCTCGCGCTGCGTCACATGAGCCACGTGCGATCGCTCGCCGCGGGCCTGCTCTGCGCGCTGCATCCGGGGCTCATCCTCTACGCGGGTCTCTTGATGACCGAGCCGCTCGCGGCGCTCGGCTTGGTCGCGGCGCCGCTGGCGTACGAGCGCGTGTCGACCCTCGGCGCGACGAGGCGGCCGCTGCTCGGGGCGGCGGTGTCGGGCGCGCTCCTCGGGCTCACCACGCTCGTCCGCCCTCAGTCGATCCTCTCCGCGCCGCTCATCGCGCTCTTCGCGCGCGACGACGCTCGAGCGCTCGGCGGCGCGAAGCGGATGCTCGCCGTGGCGATCGTCGCCACGGTCGCGTGCGTCGCGGTCGTCCTGCCGTGGACCGCGCGCAACTGCCGGGTGATGGATGGCTGCGCCTTCGTCTCCACGAACGGAGGCTGGAACCTCGCGATCGGATCGTCCCCCCACGCGACCGGCAGGTTCGACGCGGTCAACGGCTCGGACGGTTGCCGCGAGGTGACCGGGCAGGTCCAGCAGGATCGCTGCTGGTTCGATCTCGGCGTGACCTGGATCCGGCGAGACCCCGCGCGCTGGATCTCCCTCGCGCCGAAGAAGCTCGCGTACACCTTCGATCATCAGTCCTTCGCGGTGGGCTACCTCTCCCAGGCCGATCCGGAGCGCTGGCCGGAGGCGCGTCGCGAGAGGTACCGCGAGATCCTCTCCGCGACGCAGTACGCGCTGCTCGCGCTCGCGGCGCTCGGCGCGCTCAGGCGGCCCCGCGCACGAGGGTTCGACGCGCTCGCGTGGGCACCGCTCCTCGTCATGGCGGGGCTCTTCGCGAGCGGCGTCGCCGCCGAGCCGCCGACGGCGTGGCTCGTCGCGGTGGGGCTCTCGATCGTGGGGAGCCTCGCCGTCTTCGATCGGAAGGGCACGGGGCTCGTCCCCTACCTCGCCGCGACGGTCGCGAGCCTCTGCGTGGTCCACGCCGTGTTCTTCGGCGAGGACAGGTACCAGATCGTCGTGACCCCGGCGCTCACGCTCCTCGCCGGCGCGGCGCTCTCCCGTCGCGGCGACGAGCCTCCGGGCGATCCATCGGCGGACGCGCCGAAGGCTGCCGGATGAAACGGCGCGCCTTCCTTGGTAGCCTCCCGGCGTGAGGCTCCATCCGCTCGCGCACTCGCTCGCCCTCTCCACCGTGGCGCTGCTCACGCTGGCGGACGCGCCGCCGGCCGAGGCCTTCCCTTACGTGGTCAAGAAGGGCGAGACGCTCGCGGATCTCGCGGGACGCTTCTACGGCAAGGTGGAGCTCGAACGGGTGCTCGTGCCCGCCAACGCGCTCGACTCGGATCCGAGCCGCTCGCAGCTCATCGCGGGGATGCGCGTCGAGATCCCGTCGGCCGCCCATCACACGGTCGCGCCGGGCGAGACGTGGGAGACGCTCGCCGAGCGCTACCTCGGCCTCAAGCGGCGGAGCGAGGCGCTCGCGCTGTTGAACGGCTCGATGCCGTGGCTGCCGATCGACACCGGACGCGAGATCCTGATCCCGTTCAACCTGCGCTACGTCGTGAAGCGCGGCGACTCGACCCCGAGCATCGCGTATCGCTTCCTCCCGAAGCGCGACGACGCCTACATGCTCGATCGCTACAACGACCTCGGCGGCGATCCGGTCGAGCCCGGCGACGTGATCCTCGTCCCGATCGGCGATCTCGCCCTCACCGACGAGGGCCGCAAGGCGGCGAAGGAGGGCCTCGACTACGTCGCGAGCGAGGGCGAGGGCGACGACCGC
>CAYYKK010000477.1:0-4371 GCA_964467935.1 uncultured Polyangiaceae bacterium | reverse complement strand
CGAGGACAGCATGCTGTTCGAGATCGCCCAGGCGCAGCTCGTGCGACAGATCTTCGATCGGCACCCGATCAAGTGGATGCCCCCCACCAAGTTCAAGACGGGCGACATCTTCCACAGCCACGTCCACGACGCGATGTTCAACCTCGTCGGCGTGCTCACGAACCAGTCGATCGAGCTGCTCGGGATGTTCAGCGAGCAGATCCACACGCCGCTCCTGATGGACCGTTACCTCTCGCTGAAGAGCGCCAAGTACGTCTTCAACACGGCGCGCCACCTCTCGGACGAGATCCAATGGAAGGCCGGCGGCATCGTCGAGACGCGCGCCAAAGAGACGCTCGACAAGGCGCTCGCGCTGCTCTCCGAGGTCGAGCGCGAGACGATTTGGAAGGCGATCTCGCGCGGCGCCTTCGCCGACGTCAAGCGCACCCTCACCGGCGGAAAAGGGCACGCGGGCGTCGTCCTCCGCGAGCCCGGCTACGTGAACCCGATCCTCGACGTGCTCGAAGGGAGGCCGGCATGAGCGATCCGAAGATCCTCCGCGCGTACGGCGATCGCGAGGGCGACGGCATGGTGCAGATGAGCTTCACCTTGCGCATCCTGCCCGGCGACCGCGCCCGCGAGGCGGCCAAGCGGTTCGCCGAGGCGCACGGCCTGAAGAACCCGCTCGTCACGACCATGGAGCAGGCGTCGCCCGAGCACACGTACTTCGTGGCCTACGGTCACTCGGTCCACGGCGTGGACGTCTCGGCCATCCACGTCGAAGAGCTCGGGGCGGAGCGGCTCGGCCACGACGAGATTGAGGCGCGCGCGAAGAAGCTCGGCCGCAAGATCGTCGTCGTCGGCGCGTGCACCGGCAGCGACGCGCACACCGTCGGGATCGACGCGATCATCAACTACAAGGGCTTCCACGGCGACAAGGGCCTCGAGAGCTACAAGACCTTCGACGCCCACAACCTCGGCGCCCAGGTCGAGAACGAGGAGCTCGCGCAGCGCGCCCGCGCGCTCGGCGCCGACGCGATCCTCGTGAGCCAGATCATCACGCAGCGCGACTGCCACAAGGAGAACGCCCGCGCGCTCGTGGATCTGCTCGTGGCGCAAGGCTGGCGAGACAAGGTCCTGCTCCTGCTCGGCGGGCCTCGGATCGACAACAAGCTCGCGCGCGAGCTCGGGTTCGACGCCGGCTTCGGACCCGGCACCGTGCCGAGCCTCGTCGCGGCCTACGTCGTGGAGCGGCTCGTCCCGAAGAGCTGACCGCCGAGGTCAGCGCGAGAGGAGCGCGTACGCCGCCGTCACGCGCGCGAGTCGCGACTCGCGCAGGCGACGATCGTCGGCGTCGAGGGCGCGGTCGGGGTGCAGCTCGAGCGCGAGCTTCTTGAAGGCGCGACGCACCTCGTCGAGCGGCGTCTCCGCCGTCACGCCGAGGAGGGCGAGCGCGTCGCGCCGCGCGTCGACCGCCCTCGGCGCGCGCGGGCGCTTGCGCGGCCTCCCGAAGAGGAACTCCTCCGGGCCGAGCAGCGGCGCGCCGAACGCCGCGCGGAGCGGCAGGGGCACGAGCGTGTCGCCGAGGCGCGTGGCGCGGAAGCGCAGCTCGGCGTTCACGAGGCCGAAGAGCTTGTCGAGGCGCGTGCGCGTCTGCGTCGCCATGCCGCGCTCGATCGCGGCGCCGTCGATCGAAGCCAGATCACACAGAAGCTCCCCCGTGAGGCGCGCATCGCCGCGCCGCTTCGCCTCGTGCGCCGCGGCGAGCGCGCGATCGTCGACCGCGCCCTCGCGCCGGAGGATCTCGCCGATCGCCGGGCCGTCGCTCACGACCGCCGAGGGCCGCCCCGAGGAGAGGAAGATGAAATGCCGCTTTCCCGCCGTCGGACCGCGCCCCTCGCCGAGCTCGAGGAAGCCGGTGGCGCGGCCGCGCAGGAGGGTGCCGAGCACGTCGCCCAGCGTGGAACGGTCGAGCTTGCCGGGGAGGATCATGCTCCGAGGGGTTACCACCCGGACGTCGGGACGGCCCAGTTCGCGGAGCGCCAAGATGGATCAAGCGCGATCCATTTCGACGGCCCACCTCGCCCGGAGCAGGCAGGAGGGATCCTCGGATTCCGGCTCGATTTCGTGGGCTTCGAGTTGGCCTACGAGGTGCAACAAGGTACGACATGGTCACCTCGAAACTCGCTGGCAGCGCCGTTCTCGGCGCCCTCTCGCTCGTCGTCGCGCTCGCCGGCTGTGCGCCCCAGAGCCCGTTCGCGAGCAGCAGCGGCGGCAGCGGACCGGGCGGCGCCGATCCGGCGCAGCAGAGCGAGGGCATCTGCCTCCTCCACAACTGCCACAGCGACGCCGAGTGCGGGACCTGCGACAGCGGCCGGAACACGTGCAAGCTCGACGAGGGTCGGTGCGTCGCGTGCGACGCGCAGACGAAGACGGGGTGCCCGAGCGGGCAGACCTGCTCGAGCTGGGGCAACTGCGTGCCCGAGGGGCTCGAGTGCCCGACCGACGCGCACGGCGTGCCGACCAACGGCTGCTCGACGAACGCCGACTGTGCCGCCTGCGATCCCATGCACCTCGTGTGTGACGGCGCGATCGGCAAGTGCGTCGCCTGCACCGGGCAGGACTCGAGCGCGTGTCAGTCGACCGACCTCTGCGTCAACGACAACTGCAGCGCGAAGTGCCCGGCCTCGTGCACCAGCGACAACCAGTGCGCCGACTGCGGCACGGCGGCCAGCCCGGCGCATGCGTGCAACGCTCACAAGTGCGCCGAGTGCTCGCCGACGTACGCCTGCCCCTCCGGCAAGGTCTGCTCGCCGGAGGGCGTCTGCGAGGCGCAGTGCGGCAGCGACGGCGGCGGCGCCTGCGACACGGACGCCGACTGCGCCGGCTGCGCGGGCGGCAGCACGACGTGCCACAAGCCGATCAACGGCGGCGCCGGCAAGTGCGGTGTCACCGCGGCGGGCTGCTCGGCGCTCGGCCAGGGGGCCCTCGCGCTCCCGGCTCCTTTCAACCAGGTCACCAACACTTGCTCCAGCGACGCGGACTGCGCGGGCGTCGGTGTGGACTTCAACGTCGGCAAGCTCCTGCGCGATCTCACCGGCTTCGACCAGATCCACGACGCGAGCATCACGTACGGGATGAACACCTGCGCGGCCGTCTCGATCAGCGAGAAGGTCAGCTGCGGCGTGTGCGTGCCGTGCAAGGTCGACAACGACTGCCAGGATCTCGACATCGACGGCGTCGCGGGCCAGGCGTTCGGTCCGCTCGGATCGCTCGCGTCGGCGTACCTCTTGGATCAGATCTTCGGACCGAGCGATCACAAGGTGTACATGTACTGCAACAACGTTGCAGGTGATTACGGGGTGTGCTCGCCGTGCCCCGGCCTCCTCAACGACTGCAAGGTCGGAGGCGGCGGCAGCGGCTCGGGCAGCGGCACCGGCTCGGGCGGCGGCGGGACGTGCGATCACGACGTCTGCTCGTCCGGCTCGGCGCTCAGCGGCAGCTGCGACGCGTGCGCGGCGACGGTCTGCGGATACGACGACTACTGCTGCTCGAACGCGTGGGACAGCCAGTGCATCGGCGAGGCGGGGACTTACTGCGGCCAGACGTGCGGCGGCTCGGGCTCGTCAGGCTCGTCGGGCTCGTCGGGCTCCTCCAGCTCGTCGGGCTCGGGCGGCGGGAACCCCGCGTGCCACGACGAGTGCTCGCAGGGCGGCGCCCTCGACCCCACGTGCAACGGCTGCGTGCAGACGATCTGCGCGCAGGACTCTTACTGCTGCACGACGGCCTGGGACAGCGTCTGCATCGGTCACGTCAACGATCTCTGCAACCCCCCTTGCCCCTGAGCGCCGATCGTCGTTGACGTTGCGACCTCGCGCGGAGAAGGAAGGGACCACCGACATGCTCGATCTGCGCTCCCTCGTCCGCTCGATCCCCGACTACCCGAAGCCCGGCATCCTCTTTCGGGACGTGACGACGCTCTTCGGTCACCCGGAGGGGTTCAAAGAGACCATCGACGCGCTGGTCGAGCGCCATCGAGATCGCAAGATCGCCAAGGTCGCCGGCATCGACGCGCGCGGCTTCATCCTCGGCGGCGCGATGGCGTACGCGCTCGGCGTCGGGTTCGTCCCCATCCGCAAGAAGGGCAAGCTGCCCCACGAGACCGTGGGGCGCGACTACGAGCTCGAGTACGGGACCGACCGGGTCGAGATGCACGTCGACGCCGTAGAGCCCGGCGAGCGCGTCGTCCTCGTGGACGATCTCATCGCGACGGGCGGCACCGCCGAGGCCGCGGCGGGTCTCTTGTCGCACGCGGGCGCGGAGATCGTGGAGGTCTGCTTCGTCATCGATCTGCCCGATCTCGGCGGCGCGGCGAAGCTTCGCGACAAGGGC
>CAYYKK010000476.1:0-4413 GCA_964467935.1 uncultured Polyangiaceae bacterium | reverse complement strand
AAGGTCGGGATGGCCGCGTCCTTCCTGCACGCGGCGGGGTCGATCTTCGGGGGCGCCCTGAACCAAGCGGGCTGGGGCGCCGATCACGTGAAGGACGCGCTCCGCGGCCCCGCGTGGGACTCCGCGTTCAACGACGCCGTGAACGAGATCCGCCAGCGCTTCCATCAGTGCACGCGCTGCGGAAAGTGGGTGTGCCCGGAGGTGTGTTGGAACGCGGCGCGCGGCCTCTGCGAGGAGTGCGCGCCCGACCTCCGCGAGGCGGCCACCGCCGCGCAGGCGCAGGTCGCCGTCGAGCAGGTCTGGGAGAAGGCGCGCCAGGGCGATCAGACGCAGGGCATGAACCTCCAACAACAGCAGCAGGTGGGCGCGCCTTGCGCTCGGTGCAGCACCCGCAACGACGCGGGGGCGAAGTTCTGCGCCGGCTGCGGCAACCCGCTCTCCGCGCCGCAGAAGGCCTTCTGTTCGCAGTGCGGCCAGCCGCGCGCGCCCGGCGCTCGCTTCTGTCAAGGCTGCGGCGCGCCAGCGACGTGACGCCCGAAGACGCGTTCGCGCTGCACGCGTAGCGAAGGTGCAGTCGTGTCTCGGTCACCGCTGCGACGTGGACCCGCGGCGCAGGACCGCGCTTGGCGCGCCGCATCACGTTCGGGACAAAGCTCCCCACGCGCGTGCCCATTTCCTGCTGCGCGGCGTGCATCGGGTGGTTTCTTTGCCCTGACCCCGTAGACGCCTGAAACTTCATCTTGGAGGTTCTCATGCGTTTCGACAGGTTGACCTTGCTCGCGATCGGCACACTCGGTGCGAGCTTCTTCGCGGTCGGCTCGGCTCGCGCCGACGACGCGCCGCCGCCCATCGCGGCCGACGCGAAGCCCGAAGAGGGTAAGTCCGAAGACGCCCCCAAGGCGGAGAAGCATCATCACCACAAGGACAAGGACGGCGACGGAGACGACGACGACGACAAGGGATCGAAGCACAAGGGCGAGGACCACGTCCGCTTCCGCGGCGGCGTCTCGGCGGGCGGCGGCGCGATGATCTTCACCACCGCCGCGCTCGGGAGCACCGGCAGCGTCGCGCTCGGGACCGGCGGCATGGATTTCCGCCTCGGCGCCCAGATCAACAACCTCATCGGCGTCTACGCGCAGCCGCACTTCGGCATCTACGGCGGCAGCCCGGGCGTCGGTGGCTTCGCCGGCGGCGTCGCGGCGATCGACTTCACGTTCCTCGACCGCATCTTCGTCGGCGTGGGCGGCGGTGGCGTGCTGCTCCAGAGCATCGGTGCAGGCGAGGCGATGCTCCGCGTGGGCGGCTACCCCGCCATGGGTCACGGCGCGGACGGCGTTCGTCGCAAGGGCCTGATGCTCGGCCTCGATCTGCGCATCTTCATCGCTCCTGCGGGCGGCACGACGCTCGTCGCGCCCTCGCCCACGTTCAACATCGGCTACGAAGCGTTCTGAGCGACGTCGAGCGCGCCCGCTCGCTCACGCGGCGGGCAGGCGCACTCGGAAGCGCACATCGGGGGGACCGAACGAGGCGCACTCGGCGCTTCCGCCGTGGGCCTCGGCCACCGCGCGCACGATCGCGAGGCCGAGGCCCGTGCCCCCTCGATCCGGTCGCGTCGTCACGAAGCGCCGAAAGATGCGCTTCTGGACGTGCTCGCCGACCGCCCCGCGGTTCTCGACCGTGACGACGACGTCGTCTCCCTTGCGCGCGACCTCGACGCGGATCTTCGCGTCCGGTGTGCCGTGCGTCCTCGCGTTGTCGAGCAGGTTCGACACGAGCCGCGAGAGCCACGTCGGATCCCCCTTCACCGCGCCGGGGCCGCCCTTCACCTCGACCTGCGCGCCCTCCTCCTCGGCCTGCGCCGCGACGTCCTTGGCGATCGCGAAGAGATCGACCTCGCTCGACTCCTCGACGCCGCGCGCCTCGATCCGAGCGAGGCTCAAGAGCTCGCCGAGCAGCGCCTCGATGCGGCTCGTCGCCTGCTGGATTCGACCGACGAAGCGCGCCGCCTCCTCGGGCTCGTCGAGCGCGCCGTCGGCCAGGACCTCGGCGCTCGCGCGGATCGCGGCGACGGGGTTCTTCAGCTCGTGGGAGAGATCGGCGGCGAACGCCTCGACGAACGGGCGCCCCTCGAGCTCGCGTCGCATCGAGTCGAGCGCGCGCGAGAGCCGCTGCACCTCGCGACCGGTCGTCGGCGGGGGCGCGGCGCGGCGCTCGCCCTCGCTGACCCGCACGGCGAACTCCGTGAGCGTCTCGATCGGCGAGGCGATCTGCCGGCCGATGAGCGCCGCCGACACCGCGGCGGAGAGGCCCAGGACGACGCTCAGGGTGAGGATCGTCGGCGCCATGTCGGCGAGCAGACGCTGGATGACGATCGTCGGTTTCACCACGCGGACGAAGCCGACGTCGCGACCTGCTGCGCGGATCGGAGACGTCGCGCTCACCGTGCCCGGCGTGTCCACGCTCGCGTTGCGCTCGTAGACCGCGTCGCCGCCGGGCGAGAGGAGGGCGAGCTGCATGCCGCCCTGCGCGCGCGAGAGATCCCGCGCGACGTCCTCCAGCGTCCGGCCCTTCACCTCGATCTCGTTGCCGACGAGCGCCGCGACGGCCGAAGCCTCCGAGCGCGCGGACTCCTCGGCGAGCGTCGTCGCGCGCGCCTTGACGCGATCGATGACGAGCAGGCCGAGGCCGAGCGCGAACGCGCCGACGATCGACGCGAGCGCGATGAAGATCTGCATGCGGATGCTCATGCCCGCCGTGCGCGACCTGAGGAGGCGCGCGGCGATGAACGCGACGAACAGGATGAGCGCGACGCTGCCGCCGATGAGGACGAGGAGCTGGATCATCCGCTCACTTCGCCGGGGCGGTCGCTCACGCGGTAGCCGACCCCTCGCACGGTCTCGATGAGGTTCGCGTCGCCGCCCCCTCCCTCGACCTTGCGACGGAGCGCCTTGATGTGCGAGTCGATGGTGCGATCGGTGATCGCGAAGCCGTCGCCCCAGACGCGATCGATGAGCTGCGCCCGCGTGAAGACCCGGCCGGGCGCGGAGAGCAGGCACGCGAGCAGATCGAACTCCACGCGCGTGAGCTCGATGACGCGGCCGTTCACGGTCGCGCGACGCGTGGCCTCCTCGACCTGGAGGGGCAGCGCACGATCGGTCCCGCCCCCGCCGGGATCCATCGGAGGAGCGGCGGACTGCGCGCGACGAAGGACCGCGCGGACCCGGGCGACGATCTCGCGCGGCGAGAAGGGCTTGGTCACGTAGTCGTCGGCGCCGGTCTCGAGGGCGGCGACGCGATCGGCCTCGCTGTCGCGGCTCGACAGGACGATGAGCGCCGGCACGGGCACGGAGCGGCGCGCGCGGCCGATGATCTCGAAGCCGCTGCCGTCGGGCAGCATGAGATCGAGCAGCACGAGATCCGCGGAGGAGAGCTCGCTCACCGCTGCGCCGACCGTCGAGGCGACCGAGACGGTGAAGCCGTCGCGTCGCAGCGCGTACGCGAGGGACTCGGCGATGGCGGGCTCGTCCTCGACGACCAAGATCGTGGGCACGTCTCTACCTCGCGCTCGCGCCGACCTGAGCGATGTCGAGCACGACGCGCATCAGCATGTCGTAGTGGTCCGGCCTCGGCACGAGGCCTTCGTAGTGGACGATGAAGCCGCCAGGGCGGATCTCGAGGTGGCCCTTGAACCCGCGCGAGCGGAGCAGCTCGCGGAGCCTGGGAGGGAACGCGGCCAGCGCCTCGCCCTGCGACGCGGCGAACGTGGAGACGTGCTCGTCCCAGATCTTGTCGCCGAGCGCGACCTTCGGCGGCGGTGGGCTCTCGAGGAAGGTGACGCGGGTGAGGAACGGCTCGCCGACGCGCATGGCGGCGCGTCGCGTGAAGGCGCGGTGGCTGGCATAGGCGAGGAGGGTACGCTCGAGCGGCTCGATCCCTTCGCCGGCGGTCCAGGGCTCCACCATGCACACGCTGCCCGCGGGGAAGCTCACCGTGACGGCGTTGTAGAAATGCTCGGGCGCCACCATCGTGTCGTGCGGCTCCCACCGGCGGAACCATTCTTCGTCGGGGCGGGCCGCGTAGTACGCGCCGCGGAGGCGCGCCCAGTGCGCGATCTGGTCGGAGCCGTTCGGCACCCACGGTCGGGAAGCAGCGTCGGTCACGGGCGGATGATAGCTCCCCTCCGCGCGGAACGCTCCGGCGAGCGCAGGCTCGTCAGCGCCGGGCGCGGCGTCGTCTTCGGCTGGCGAGGGCCGCGAGCGTCGCGAGCGCGAGCGCGACCGGTTCGTAGGGGGGCTCGTCGCTCGTGACGCGACACCCGCAGACGGTGCCGTGGAGGGACGGATCGTCGGGGTTGCCCGCGCCGCCGGCGCCTCCCGCCCCGCCCGTCCCGCCCGCGCCCCCCGCTTGCGGCCC
>CAYYKK010000475.1:0-4474 GCA_964467935.1 uncultured Polyangiaceae bacterium | reverse complement strand
CATGCACGTGGACATTACCTCATACTGTCAACATACCACCTGATAATGTCAACACTCCCCCTTAATGGCAAGTGCATGACGAAACTTCAACAATGTTACCGTCGGTAAGGCCTTAGTAAGTAAATCGGCTGGGTTGTCTGCTGTTGCAATATGAACCAGTCTACACGTTCCGATCTTCACATGTTGTCGTAGAAAATGATGGCGTATGTCAATATGCTTCGTTCTGGCATTGATCACTTCATTTTCCGCTAGCTGTGCCGCTCCGCGATTATCAACGTGCAAAGGAATGCCTTCCGTTGGGATTCCAAGGTCCGATAATATTTGTCGTAACCATAACAGCTCCTTGACGGCATCTGCCAATGCCATGTACTCAGCTTCACACGTAGATAGAGCAACTGTAGGTTGCAGGCGGGAATTCCAAACAACTGGTGTACCACACAACGTGAAAACATACCCGGTGGTAGATCTGCGCGAAACATCATTCCCATAGTCTGCGTCAACATATCCGCATGGTGCTAAAGCATTTGTTCCATCAAAGCATAATCCATGTGACCTGGTACCTTTAAGGTATCTCAGGATTCGTTTTGCTGCCATCCAATGTGATTCGGTGCATTTGTCCATGAATCTGGCTAGAAAATTAACCGCAAAAGCAATATCTGGACGCGTGTGTGTGGCCAGGTACATAAGTGCTCCAACCAGGCTTCGATACAACTGGCGAATATCAGCAAACGCTGGTTTGTCACAAGGTTGAAGCTTGACTTCCATCGGCGTGCTAATTGGATTGCAGTCTTGCATACCATAACGCGCAATAAGCTTATTCACATATAGCTGCTGGGATACAACAGTCGTCATCTGCTTTCGAACAATATGCATTCCAAGTAGATAATGCAAATCACCAAGATCTTGCATGTTGAACGTGTTTGACAATGAAGCTTTTAACTGCACAATTTCGGTTTGATCTGAACCAGCAATCAGCAAATCGTCGACGTAAATCCCCAAAATCAGGATGCTGCCTTCTCGTACTCTGACGTACATGCATGGATCAGCTGCAGAAGGTTGTAGGCCATATTGGCGTAAAACCGTGTCAATGGTTTTATTCCAATATCTGGGCGCCTGCCGAATGCCATACAGACATTTACGAAGTTTGCAAACCAACCGTGATCCATTGGAAGGCTTTGCAAAACCATCAGGCTGCTCCATGTACAACTCTTCGTTGAGTTCAGCATGAAGAAATGCTGTCTGAACGTCCATTTGCACCGCGTAAAGCCCATTGTTTGCAATGTACCCGAGCAACACCAGTATGGTCGGTGTGCGGATTACTGGTGCGAAGATGTCGTTGTAATCAACGCCGGCTTGCTGCTGAAAGCCGCGCGCTACCAATCGTGCTTTGTACGTAATGTTCCCATTTCCATCGGTTTTCTGTCGAAACACCCACTTGGATGTTATTGGCTTCTTGTTTGTAGGACATTCCACCAAAACCCATGTTTGATTTCGCATTAACGCATCGTATTCCTTTTGCATCGCCGCTTTCCACTGCCTATCTCGCAACGCTTGTTCGGCGGTCTCTGGTTCTTCTGCGCATACGAGTGCGTTGTACTGGGAATTGCTGCTTGTTGTTCCGTGCGATACCATATCACCGTGATCGATTAGCCTATAGTCAGGATGTGCAAGGCGTGACGATCGTCGAAGTGTATTCGTTTCGGGAGTCCTGGGCTGAGTCTCTGGACTGTCGTTGGTATCAGGATTTTCATTGGGTTTTCCAGCAATGCCAGTATCGTCGCTGACGTTACTAGAAGTATCCGTGTCGAACGTGCTGCCTGTGTTGGGTGTTTCTTCCCAATTGGTCGGTTCCTGGAACTGGCTGGCTGGGTCAGTAGCCGGTGGGGGTGCGCTGCTAATCAAGTCTTTGTACATTTGATTTTCGTTGAAAGTAACGTCGCGACGTGTGTAAACCTTGTCGGTCTTTACGTCCAATACTCGGTAGGCCTTTGACGTAAGGCTGTAGCCCACCAAAACGCGCTGTTCTGCGCGTGGTTGTAGTTTGGTTCGTTGTTGCGGTGGCACCAATGCGTATGCCACACAACCAAATGGTCGAAGATGCGACAAAGTCGGACGGCGGCCGGTGAAGCACTCGAAGGCAGTAAGACCGTTACGGTGTGTTGTAAGGTTCTTCAGGTAGCAAGCAGTACTTACTGCTTCACCCCACATACGCTTTGGTAGTCCGGATTCTGCTAACATGCAGCGAACTTTTTCCATGAGCGTGCGGTTTAACCTTTCAGCAACGCCGTTCTGAGCAGGGGTGTATGGAGTGCTCGTTTGCAGAACTACTCCTTTTTGTTGCAGGAATCGTTTGACCTTTGCACCCGTGAACTCCATTCCGTTGTCGCATCGGAACTTTTGCACTGCCAACCCGGTTTGATTTTCTGCAAGCGCAAAAAAGTCTTTGATCGTTGTCGCAACTTCATCCTTTGATTTGATCAAGTAAAGGTAACTAAAGCCGCTGTAGTCATCTGTGAAGGTCACGAAATACTTGTTGCCCGAGACACTGGGTGGCGTAATTGGACCACAAACATCGGCGTGTATGATTTCCAGTTTCGACATAGCCCTGATGCCATGCGAGGGCACTGATCTGGCGTGCAATTTGCCATACTGGCAGCTTTCACAAAACTGGATGCTACCATCGCCAACATTTGTGATACAGTCGGCCGCTGCAAGCGTTTTTATCACTGTTTCACCAGGATGCCCAAGACGACGATGCCATAGCTGCGCATTGCGCATTGCAGGGTTCGTGTTTGCTACATTTGCTGTTGACGTTTGGCGGTCGTAGGTGCCAGTCAACACGTACATATTAGTTCGTCGGTCCAGTTTACCAACGGCTAATGTTTGGGCAGTCTTTAGGTGCTTGAGTGTGCATGAACCGCTTCGGATCTGAGTGATACAGCCTGCTCGGTCTACGCACGGCAGTGATAACAGGTTGTACCGAAGAGCTGGGATCCACAACACGTTTTGCAATATTAATCCGGCTTGTAAACCATCCGGTTGAAAATGGATGGTCCCAATACCCATTGCCTTCAGTTCTCCGGCGTCTTCTGCTGTTGACACGGTTGTCGGTACGTCAAACATTTTGAGTTCAGCGAATGCTTCTTGCTTGTTCACCATGTGGCTTGATGCGCCACTGTCCATCAGCAACTGCAATTTTTGTGTTGCGTTGGTTTTTGTTTTGGAAGATCCGACGTGTAATGCCACCTGTGTTCTTGTTACATTTGCGTGAGCTTGAGTTTGGCTCTGCATTTTCCGCAATCGTTTGCGGCAATCCTTGATGACATGGCCTGGCTTTTTGCAGTAGTAGCACGTGACTTTCCTTAAGCGTGAAGGGTTGTCATTCGTTGTCAGAGCCGTGCTTTCGTCGAGACTTGGCGCTGCCGACTTGTTCGTTGCGTCCTGCAGCCTTTGAATGCTTTCGTGTTGCAGGAGTGCTGCACGAACTTCGTCTGCGGTGAACGGTACTTTCCTGTTCAGCGCTTCGAGCGCTGCCGCGTAAGACCGGAATTCTTGCGGCACACCCTTCAAGAGGACGGTGATTTCTTCAGAGTCAGTAATGACTCCCCCTGCATCCAGCACCTGAGTGCTGGCTTCTTGCACCTTGTTAAGGTACGTTTGCAGTGTTTCATCTGCACGTGCTTGAATCTGCAAAAACTCTAACTTCAAACGTTCAGCATCCGTTGCTGCAGTACGTTGATGCACTGTCTTGATCGAGGCCCACGCTCCACGAGCAGTGCGGGCGTCTGGTTTGCGAAAATAGCACCGAAGCTCTTCAATAACTGTATTGATAATGAGCAATCTCGCCGCCTGATCCCGCTTCCGGTATTCGCTGTACTTCCTGTCTGCTGAATCGACAGGCAATATTGTGTAGTCAGGGTCGTCTTTGTCGTCAACCACTAGGCCCCAGAGGTCGTATAGTACAAGGTATGATTGTACCATGAAGGCCCATGAGCTGTAATTAGCGCCGGTGAATTTTGGGATGTTACCAACGTGCTTCAGCAGTTCAGCCCCTGCTGGGCCCATAACCTGTTGTTGGATTGAGGTCATGTTTCAGGGGAACGCGAGTTAACGCTACTGCTGCGATGGGACTTTGCCAAAGGCGAGTGTGTGCGAAAGTGTAAATTGCAAAGTGACTATTAATTTGGTGACAACTTGTGGTAGTGTAAACATCGTACACTTACACCACGAGTACGTCTTAATCGTGTAGACAACAGCAGTGTAGATGTGCCTCTCATATGCAGCCTACTACAAACCGCGAACTGTAACAACGGCATGGGTCGATCGCTGTCGACAACCAACATGCACGTACACGAGTACATAACTAAGTCTGACATGTATGTCGACGGTGCCACGATGCTGTGCGTTAACTAAGATGTACATGCACGTGGACATTACCTCATACTGTCAACATACCACCTGATAATGTCAACAC
>CAYYKK010000474.1:0-4536 GCA_964467935.1 uncultured Polyangiaceae bacterium | reverse complement strand
CGACCGGCGACCTCGTCTACTCTTTCACGCTCGCCGCGCCGAGCGACGTCGACCTCTATGCCGCCTCGATCGACGGCGATGGGCAGCCCTCGATCTCGCTGCGCGACGCGGGCTGCGCGCTGCCGACGGACGAGATCACGTGTGACGTCGATCTCGCGCCCCACGTCTATCGACACTCCCTCCCAGCGGGGACGTATTACGTGTCGGTGGCGGCCACGGCGCCGACCAGCGTGAGCCTCGACGTCGTGCTCTCGCCACCGACGGCGCCTCCCCCGGACGACACCTGCGTGGGCTCGCCCGCGCTCGTCCCGGGAAAGACGATCGATCTCACGTACGCTCATCATCAGGACGATCTGTCGCTCGGATGTCTCGCGGGCGCCGTCGACGCCGCCTACGAGCTCGATCTCGCCGAGGCCTCCGACGTCCTGCTCGTCGAGCGCACGAGCCAGGGTGACGACGCCGCGGTGGAGCTCGCGCTCCCGAGCTGCGCCGCGCCATCCGATCTGCTCGTCTGCGGCGCCGGCACGAAGAGCCCCGTGCGCGCGCAGAAGCGCAACGTCGCGGCCGGCGCTTACCGCGTGATCGCCGAGAGCACGCTCGCGCAAGACCAGCAGCTCACCGCGCTCGTCCGCAAGACGGCGCCGGCCACGATCGCGACGTTCTCCGACGCCTGCGCGGACCGCATGATCATCCCGCCGCAGGGGGCCTTCTTCCAAGGCAACACGGCGAACGCCATGGCCGACTTCCCGGCCGGGTGCGACAGCGCCGGCGGTGCGCCCAACGGCGCGCCCGATCAGATGTTCGAGCTCGATCTCGTTGCGACGAAGCGCGTCGTCTTCGACATGAGCGGCTCCGGCTACAACACGCTGCTCGACGTCCGGAGCGGGCCGAGTTGCCCGGGCACCGAGGTCACCGGTGGCTGCAGCGCCGCGATCTCCGGATCGAAGAGCTTCCTCGATCTCACGCTCGCGCCCGGCACCTACTTCGTTCAGGTCGACGGGCTCGCGGGCGACACCGGCCCCTGGTTCCTGAACGTCTTCGTCGTCGATCCCTGAGCTCTGGCCGGGCGACCGGGCCGCTGCGCCTTGGACGGCGCACCGAAGGCCCGCCGTGCTAACTTCGCCGCGCCATGCTGCAACGCGTGAGGACGATTGCGCTCAACACCTATCGCGAGTCGGTGCGCGCCCGCATCCTCCTCGGCCTCGCGGGCGTGGCGTTCTCGGTCGCGCTCTTCTCGCTCGTCGTCGGCAGCTTCACCCTGCAGAACGCGCCACGCGTGGCGAGCGATCTCGGCGCGGCGTCGATCTCGATCTTCGGCATCGCCGTCGCCATCGTCATCGGCGCGACGAGCCTCCAGCGCGAGCTCGAGCAGAAGACGATCTTCCCGATCCTCGCGCGGCCCGTCGCGCGCGGCGAGTACCTCGCCGGCAAGTTCTTCGGGACGCTCCTGACGATCCTCGTCTTCATCATGGCCGACGCGGGCCTGGTGCTCCTGATGGCGGCCGGTCTCGGCGGGCAGAAGATCTGGCTCCTGCTCGCGGTCGGCGTGGGCGCGACGGCGCTCTTCGTCGGGGCGGCGATCCGATGGGTGAAGGCGCGGACGTACGGCGTCATCCCGTGGGCGGCGGTCATGCTGGTCGCCGGTGCGCTGCTCGCGGGGGTCGCGCCGGACGAACGACGCTACGTGCTCGCGTCCTCGCTCCTCTCGTTCCTCGAGATCGCGATCGTGACCGCCGCCGCGACGTTGTTCTCCTCGTTCTCGACGCCGTTCCTGTCCGCGCTGCTCACGCTCGGCCTCGTCATCATCGGCCGCAACGCGGACCTGATGGCGCACATGCCGAAGAAGTTCTTCGGCCCGCAGATCGTCGCCTTCTTCGCCGGGCTCTCGAAGGTCGTGCCGAACCTCGACGTCTTCGTGCCGCCGCGGCCCCTGCTCACGGGCGAGGCGCTCGAGGCGAACACGGGACAGTACCTGCTGCTCGCGACGGGGACGGCCGTGGCGTGGTCGCTCGGGCTCATGGCGTTGGCCTCCTTCATCTTCAAGAAGCGCGACTTCTTGTGAGCGAGGGGGCGAGCTCCGGCGCGAAGCGCGTCCTCGTCGGCCTGATCTTCCTCGTGCTGGCGCTCAGCGCGGTCACCCTTCGGGTCGTGGTCGCGGGCGAGCTCGAGATCGCGGCGAGCACCGACGCGCTCGTCGCGGGCGACCCACGCGGGGCCGTGACGCACGCGAAGGCGGCGGCGACGTGGTACGCCCCCGGCGCGCCGCACGTGCGCGTGGCCTACGATCGGTTGATGGCGCTCGGCGCGGCCGCCGAGCAGCGCCAGAACCGGGAGATCGCGCTCCTCGCCTATCGATCGGTCCGGAGCGCTTCGGAGTCGACCCGCTGGCTCGTCACCCCTCACGCCGCCGACGCGCGGCGGGCCGACGAGGCGGTCGCGCGCATCGAGTCCACCGCCCCGCGACCCCCGGCGACGAGCCTCGAGCCCGCGCCCGTCATCGAGCGGCGCCAGCTCGAGGATCTCGCGCGCCGCCACGCGCCGCGCCTCGACATGGTCGTCGTGCTCGCTTCGTCGCTCGTCGCGTGGGCCTTTGGCCTCGCTTGGGTGCTGTTCCGCGCCGTCGACGAGTCCGGCAAGGTCGCGTGGCGCTCGGCGCGCTTCGGGGTCGCGCTCGCGGTCGTCGGGCTCGTGGCCTGGGTCGTCGCCCTCTACCTCGCGTGACGTCGTCCGGAGCCGCAGTTGTCCTCGCCGCCCGCCGGGTGGTAGGCCATGAGCGTGCCGCGCTCGCCCCGACCGAAAGCCTCCCCGCCCGACGAGCGGACGGGCGGGCGTGAGCCGAGCCCGAAGCTCGGCGCCCACGTGGCGGACTTTCTGCGCGCCCTCGAGCGCGAGCGCCACGCGTCGGCGCACACGGTGAGCGCCTACAAGCGCGACCTCGCGCAGCTCCTCTCGTTCGCCGCGGAGCGGCGACCGGAGGCTCACGAGCCCGACGATCTCGACGTGGCGCTCCTGCGCGGTTGGCTCGGGTCGCTCGCGCGCACGCACGCTCCCCCGTCGGTCGCGCGCAAGATCGCCGCCGTGCGCGCGTTCTATCGCTACCTCGAGAGGAACGGACGCGCGACCCGGGACCCCGCGCGAGGCCTCGCGCTCCCGAAGGTGCGGCGCAAGCTGCCGGTGTTCCTCAACGTCGACGCCGCCGCGGAGGTGATGAGCGCGCCTGACGTCACGGACGCGGCGGGCCTGCGCGATCGCGCGCTCCTCGAGCTGCTCTACGGCTCGGGGCTGCGCGTGTCGGAGCTCGTCGGCCTCGACACCGACCACCTCGATCTCGAGCGCGGCGAGGCGCGCGTGCTCGGCAAGGGCCGCAAGGAGCGGGTCGTCCCGATCGGCTCGCACGCCGTCTCGGCGCTGCGCGCCTACCTCGCTCGCCGCGCGGAGCTCTCGGCCGACGGTCCGGCGACGCGCGCGCTGCTCTTGTCCTCGCGCGGCGGGCGCCTCTCCGTGCGCGTCGTCCAGAGCCTCGTGAAGCGCTACGGCGCGCTCGGCGCCGGGCGCGGCGATCTGCATCCGCACGCGCTCCGGCACACGTGCGCGACCCACATGCTCGACGGCGGCGCCGATCTCCGCGCCATCCAGGAGCTGCTCGGCCACGAGAGCCTCTCGACCACGCAGCGCTACACCCACGTGTCGATGGACCACATCCTGAAGGTCTACGATCGGGCGCATCCGCTCGCGACGACGACGAAGCGGGAGGAGCGATGAGCGGTCGCGGCGGAGAGCTCGTGCGCCGCGTCGTCCAGGCGCTCGCGGGGGGGATGTTGAGCGCGCTCTTCGTCTCCGTCTTCGAGGCGATCTGGGTCCACAACGTCTCGACGCAGGGGAGCCTCCCGCCGTTCGTCTCCACGGTGCTCGTCTGCTTCGGCTTGGTCGCGCCCGCGGGGCTCGCGGTGGCCTCCACCACGGCGCTGTCCGTCGCGTGGCTGTCGCCCGATCACCCGGCGAGCCTCACGCGTTGGAAAGGAAAGCTCCGGAGCTTCGGCGCGGGTCGCCCGGCCGACGTCGCCGCGTTCGCGCCCCTCGCGGTGCTCGCCTCGTTCGCGTGGATGACCGCGGCCGCGCACCTCGCCCGCGCCGTCCTGGCGCTCCCGATCGCCGCGGGCCTCGCCGGGCTCGCGATCGCGAGCGGCGCCCTCGGGATCGGGCTCGCGCTCGCCGTCGTCGCGTTCGCCGCCGTGCCTCCGCTCCGCCGCGCGCTCGCGCGGCTCAGCGAGTCTCGGCCCGCGAGCCTCGACCCGGTGAAGACCGGGGGCTACGCGCTCCTCGCCGTCGCGTGCCTCTTCGCGCTCGGCGTGAGGACCGGCACCGTGTCGGGCGAGGGCAACGTCCTCGGAATCTACGGCATCTTCAAGCGACCGGAGCTCGACCTCCGCGCGCCCCTCGAGCTCTTCGCGATCGCGCTCGGCGCCGTCGTCGCACCGAGCTTCGGGCGGCCGCCGGGCACCCCCTCGCGCACCTCGCTCGCCGCCATCTTCCTCT
>CAYYKK010000473.1:4116-4551 GCA_964467935.1 uncultured Polyangiaceae bacterium | reverse complement strand
GTCGCCTCCCTCCGCACCGCGCCGTTCCCCTCGGTGCCCGACTGGCAGATCGGCGACGCCGCGCCGAGCGACGAGGCCGTCGTCGTCACGCACAACTGGGACGAGCTGCGCCGAACGATGTGGAACTACGTCGGCATCGTCCGCTCGGACGCGCGCTTGCGCCGCGCCGCGCGCCGCATCGCGCTCCTCCAAGAGGAGATCCGCGAGTACTACTGGAAGCACCTCGTGACGCGCGATCTGCTCGAGCTGCGCAACATCGCGACCGTCGCCCAGCTCATCGTCTCCATGGCGCGTTTCCGTCGCGAGAGCCGCGGGCTCCACTACACGCTCGACCACCTGAACCTCGACGATGCGTGGGCACGCGACTCGGTTGAGCTCCGTGGCTTCGCGCCGCGCCTGCGGGGGGCCTGAGTGAGCGACGACGAAGGTTCCTTC
>CAYYKK010000473.1:0-4106 GCA_964467935.1 uncultured Polyangiaceae bacterium | reverse complement strand
CGTCAAGCGCGGCGTCCCCGCCTATCTCCGTCAAGGCGCGTCGGGATCGATCCCCCCGCCCGAGGCGGCCATCGCCGAACCAGCCTGATGAGCGACGACAGCTCTCCCCCTCCGCCGCTCCGCCCTTCTTCTCCCTCGCTCGAGCGCGGAGCCCCCATCCAGCCGATGAGCCCGGCGGCGGCCTTCGGCTGGACGTTCGCCGTGACGTTCGTCTTCCTCGCGCTGCTCGGCGTGATGTGGGCGCTGCGCGGCGACGCGAAGGGCGATCTGGTGACGGGCTTCTCGTGCCAGTTCATCGCCTACGCGCTCGGCCTGTTCTTGATCCTCCGCGTCTACGCGCCCGATCGCGGCATCCGCGACTTCCTCGGGCTGCGGCCGACCACCTGGGTCGTCTATCCGCTCGCGATCCTGCTCGGCATCGCCGTCACGTTTCCGGCCGACGCGGTCTACGATCTGATCTGCGCGCGCTTCCCGCCGCCCGAGCCCGACACGCTCTCCGAGGTCTTCCGCGCCTCGTCGCCCGCGCGGCGCGTCGTCATGGGGTTCGTGCTCGCCGCCGCCGGACCCGCGACCGAGGAGATGTTCTTCCGCGGCGCCCTCTTCCGCCCGCTGAAGCGGCGCCTCTCTCCCGCGCTCGCGGCCACGCTCACGGCCATCCTGTTCGCGGTGGTCCACCTCGAGTGGCAGATGTTCCCGCCGATCCTCGTGCTCGGGCTCTGCCTCGGTCTCCTGCGCGCGTGGAGCGGCTCGCTCGTCGTCTCCACGCTCGTTCACGCCGCGTTCAACGCCGTCGCGCTCGCGAACCTCGTGCGCGAGTCGTCGGGCGCGTCGCCGCTGAAGGTGCCGATCGCGGTCTCGGTGGGCGGCGCGGCGCTCTCGATCGCGATCATGCTCGTGGCGTACGCGGTCTCTCGAAAGAGCGAAGCGAGCGTCGTCGCGCGCGAGGCCGACGCGTGAGCATCGCGCTCTCGCTCCCGGGCGGCGGCCTGGCTGGAGCGCTCTACCAAGTCGGCGCGCTCGCGGCGCTCGAGGACGGCATCGAGGGCGTCCGCGATCCGGGCTTCGGCCTCTACCTGGGCCAGGCCGGCGGCTCCGTCGTCGCGTCGTGCCTCGCGGGCGGCATCTCGACCGAGCGCATCTACCGCGCGCTGCTCGATCCGGCGGACAACTTCTTCCCGCTCGAGCGGCGACACATCCTCAAGGTCGACGGCGACGAGTGGCAGCGCACCTTGCGCACCGCGTTCCAGGCGACGCGCCACGCGCTGCGACGGCTCGATCCGCGCCGCGGAGGCGTGAGCGATCCGGCGTTCCCCGATCTCGTCGTCGAGCAGTTCGATCGCCTCAGCGACTCGCTCCCCGCGGGGCTCTTCTCGCTCGACCGCTTCGAGCGCTTCCTCTCGGACTTCTTCCTGCGACGCGACGTCCCGAACGCGTTCTCGTCGATGCCCCGCCGGCTCTACATCGTCGCGCACGACCTCGACACGGGCGCGCGCGTGCTCTTCGGCAGCGAGGGGTTCGAGAACATCCCCGTCTCGCTCGCGTGCGCGGCGTCGTGCGCGCTGCCGCTCTTCTTCTCGCCGGTGCGCATCGGCGGTCGGCACTACATCGACGGCGGGCTCTGCGAGCTCGCGCACCTCGACGTCGCGCGCGGCGCGGGGGCGAAGCTCACGATCGTCATCAATCCCCGGGTGCCCGTGACGACGCAGAGCGGCGGCGTCCCCACGGGGCATGGACAACAGAAGAGCGTGCGTGACAAGGGATTGGCGTGGGTCATGAACCAAGCGAAGCGCATCGGCTCGCAGGCGATGCTCGAGCACGAGGTGCGCCACCCCCCCGCCGGGATGAAGGTGCTCGTGCTCGAGCCGCTCGCGAGCGACTCGACGCTCTTCCTCCACAACGCGAACAGCTTCGAGAACCGTCGCGCGATCCTGGAGTACGCCTACCGCACGACGCGCCAGCGCGTCTCCGATTGGGTGGAGCGCCACGCCGAGCTCGTGGACGAGCTCGGCTGGCGAACGCGCTGAAGCGCGCCGGAGGACGTCACTCCTCCGGGGCGACCGGCTCTTGGTCGAGGTAGACGAGCGCGTCGAGCTTCCGATCGGGCGTGGTGTCGCCGACCGTGAGCTCGTGGCCGACGACGGCCAACGTCGGATCGCCGTCCGCGGGTGTCCCGTCCGCGTCGGAGACGTCGATCGGCTTGCCGGCGGCGTCGAGCGAGCAGCTGCCGTACCCGTCGTAGAGCACGGCGCCGCCGCACTTCACGATCGCGCGGCAGTTCTGCTCCGGCGACTCGAACGGGTCGGAGTCCTGGATGGGCGACAGATCGTACGAGCAAGCGTCGCCCTTCTTCGCGTGCGGCGCGCCGGCGACGCGCACGAGGGTTCCATCGAAGTGCGATCGCTTGACGAACCTTCGGTTCGCGACGCGTCCGCTCGTCGTCGGGAGGCTCGCGCCGGAGAGCTGGACGCGGACCTCGTCGAGCACCTCGCCCGTCGCGGACGTGCTCGTGACCCGCATCGCGCCCGTCCGGCCGTCGAGCGAGATCTCGGTGCTCGGCGTGCCGTCCGCGCGCTCGCGCGTGACGACAGCGCGGTACTCGCTCGTTTCGGGGCCGAGGGTCGTCTCGGCGTAGGCGCAGCTCGGGACGACCTCGTCTTTTAGGACGGCGCGGTCGCCGCAGTGGAGCGACACCGTGCAGCCCGCGCTGGTGTCGCTCGGGTCGCCGACGATCTCGAGCGAGCACGCGTCGCCTCCGTGGAGATCCCCTCGCGCCTCCGTCACCTTGCCCACCCACAAGAACGACGGGGGAGGCGGCGGAGCGGGCGGTGCTGGGGGAGGATCGGCAGGCGCTGACGGCGGCGCGGGCTCGATCGGAGGCACCCCGACGAACAGCGGCGCGCCCGGAACGACGATGGGGACGCTCGCGACCGGCGCGTGCCGACGCGCGTGGAGCGCCACCACCCAAGGCAGCGCGCTCGACCCGAGCGAGGCGAGCACGGCGCCGCCCACGAGCGCGCCCCGAAGCAGACGCGGAGAGGGGCGCTCGACGAGGCGACGTGCGCGGTAGCCGACGCGCGTGCCGCCCTCGAGGAGGAAGAGCACCTCCGCCGCGCACCGCGCGCGCTCCGACGAGCTCGGCTCGAGGCAGGCGGCGAGCGCGCGCGTGAAGCGCACTGGCAAGCCCGTCACGATCGCTTCGATCGGGATCCTCATCGTCTTCGGGTCGGTCGGGATGTCGTGCGCGGCGCGATGCGACGCCGCGGTGAGCACCGTCATCGCCGACGCGAACAGATCGGAGGCGGGCGTCGGTCGCCCCGCGAGCTGCTCCAGCGGCATGTACCCGCTCGTCCCGACGGCCGCGCTCGGCGGGCTCTTCGGATCCTCGGAGACCGCGCCGAAGTCGATGAGCCACGCGTGCCCGTCGTCGTCGACGACGACGTTGCTCGGCGACACGTCTCCGTGCACCACCGGCGGCAGGAGGGCGTCGAGGTAGCGCCTCGTCTCGAGGAGGTCTCGGAAGATCACCTCGAGCTCGGCGGCGGTGAAGCGACGTCGCTCGACGACCGCCTCGGCGAGCGTCCGGCCGGGCACGAACGCGCGCACGAGGATGAGCGACGGGGCCCCGTCGATCTGCGACCGCGGGCCGCGCGTGAGCTCCGCCGCCGGCTTCGCGCGCTCACCGTCGTACGCGAAGAGCCCGAGGTGGCCTGGGATGCGCGCAGCAGCCAGGTGCAGGGTCGTGCGCGCCTCTCGCTCGAGCGCCTCGACGCGCTTCCACGCGTCGGGATCGCCGACGTGCGCCTCCTTCAAGAGCACGCGTCGCCCGTTCGCGTCGCGCGCGACGAACGCGGATCCGAAGCCGCTCTCCGGCAGCGCGCGCTCGACGGTGTACGTGCCGCTGAGGCCGGCGATGTCGCGGCCCACTTCGAGATAGCCCATTGGATCCCTCCTCCTCGCGGGCGCACCTTGGCCGGCGCGCGGGTCCCGCCCCTACGCCCCCCCTCTCCGACGCATTCCGAGGGCGCGAGAAAACGACGCGGCTTTCGGCGATGATTCCGCCATGAGGCTGCCGTGCTCCGAGCTCCCGCCCCCCAGCCGGGAAGCGG
>CAYYKK010000472.1:0-4580 GCA_964467935.1 uncultured Polyangiaceae bacterium | reverse complement strand
CGGCCGGCCGCGCCCCGCCGGCTTCCGCGAAGGCTGCGATGAGCTCGTTCGGCCCGGGGTGCTCGAAGCGCTGACGGCGCGCGTACGCCGCGAGGGCGCGCGTCGTCACGCCGGGATAGACGCGATCGAGCGTGCGCAGCAGCGTGGCGGTGCGGTAGTAGACGAGCCGCGCGTAGTCGCTGCCGGTCGGGAACGAGCTCGCCGGGCCCGCGATCGGCGCGTGGCTCGCGACGTTGCGCGCGTAGATGCGCTCCCCCGCGGGCACCGAGATCGGCAAGAGCGCGGTCAGCGGATGCTCGCCGTAGAGCGCCCCCGCCGCCTCACCGGCCGCGAACGTGGTGAGCCCCTCGTCGAGGAAGGGCCACGCGTTCTCGTTCGTCGCCACGAGACCGTAGAACCACTGGTGCGCGAGCTCGTGCAGCGTCAGGAGCTCGATCGCGCGCGTGCCGGAGTGCGCGAGCCAAAAGGGCCCGCCCGTCGTGATGAGCGTCGGGTACTCCATGCCACCCGCCTCCGACGCCTCCTCGGGCGGATGAACCAACGTGAGCTGGTGATAGGGATAGGGACCGTACGCTCGGCCGAAGTGGGCGAGGCCGGCGCGCGCCGACGCGAGCTCCCGCGCCGCGTCGGCCTCGTAGCCCGGCGGGAAGAGGCAGCGGAGCGCGACGCCGTCGGCGTCCTCGACGATCTCGCGGAAGCGGTCCCAAGCGACGAACGAGAAGTCGTGGATCGCGTGCTCCACGAACCGACGAGCGCGGCGGCCGTCCTTGGCCGACTCCTCGACCATCGCGCCCGTCGCCCCGACGACGAAGCCCTCCGGGACGTCCACGGTCACGTCGTAGTCGCCGAAGTCCGCGTAGAACTCGCTGAAGCGCTCGAACGGGAAATGGACCCACCGGCCGTCGTGGTCGAGCTTCGCCACCTTCGGGAACCACTGCCCGGCCATGTGGAAGCTGCCGGCGAAGCCCGTGCGCAAGTACACCGAGGGGAGCTTCGAGACGAAGCGAAGGTCGACGTGGATCGTCTCCCCCGGCGCGATCGGCCGGGGCAGCGGCACTCGAATGTCGGTGCGGTCCCGCGGATCACCGTCGGTCTCGGGCCGCGCGGGCCAGACGTCCTCGCCCATCTCGCGGACGAAGAAGCGCTGGACGTCGATGTGCCCCGTCGACGCGAGCGACGACGTGCCCCGGAACCCGGCGCCGTCCCTGCGCATGAAGACTGTGTCCGGGCCATCGAAGCCATTGAGATACAAGTGCACGTACATCTCAGACAAAGGAACACTGGAGACGTTCGAGAAGCGCAGCGTGCCCTCGCCGTCGATCGTGTGCGCGACCGGATTCAGCTTCGCGACGAGCGTGTAGCTCGCCACGGGCGGCACGTCGCTCCCGTCACGGAGCACCCCAACGGTCGGCGTAGCGAGAGGAGGGCTCGACGCGACCGCGCGCTCCACCGCGCCCGCACCGACGAGCATCGCTGCGGCGAAGAGGCCCGCCGCGGCGGCGCGGAGCGCGCGCGACCCGCGGGTTGCGCGCGGCTCCGACGACGTGTGGCCTGGGCCCGAGGACCCCGTCGCGCCGGCGTCGTCGGCGCGGGCGGCCACGTCAGCCCGGCCCCGTGTCGATGACGCCTTCTTGCTTGAGCTCGTAGAGGAGGCGCAGCGCCTCGAGCTGGGGCATCCCCGAGATGTCGAGCACGTCGTCGACCGTCGCGACGCCGTCGATGAGCGAGATGAGGAAGCCGCCGCGGTGATCGAACGCCAGGTCCTGGATGCGATCGCGCGCCATCACCACGTGCAGCACGCTCGAGCAGCTGCCGAGCTTGGCGATGTACATCTCCTTGACCTTCTCCTGGCACGCCTGGACGAAGGCCTTCGCGCCCGCGTGCCCCGGCGACTCCTCGAGGAGCGCCTCGGCTCGGAGGAGCGCGCCGGTGAAGTCTCCCCGATCGAAGCGCTCGCGGATGGGATCGAGCTTGCCGTCGTCGGCGACGGCCACCGTGGCGGGCGGCTCGCTCGTCGGGCCGAACCTCATCGCGTCGGTCGGCTCGCCGCGGACCGTCGGAGGGAGATCGGAGATCGGACCGAGCTCCTCGAGCGGTCGATCGCTGATGCGCGGCTTCGCGGTCGCGGTGACGCGGACTGGCTGGACCGTCCCGAGAGGCGCGGGCGGCATCGAGCTCTGTCGAACGGCCTCGAGCACCTCGTCGATCGGGAGATCGTCGAAGCTGTCGGTCGTCTCGCCTTCGTCCGAGACGACGACCTCCGGCCCGTCGTCCACCCCGGCGGAGGACGGCGCCGGCCCGAGATCATCCGGGAGGTGCAGGTCGAGCATCGGCGACGAGGCCTTCGCCTTCGTGTCGCTCTTCGGACCCATGGGGAACGGGCGCGTCGCGCCCGGGACCGGCGTCGACGCGGGATCGACGTCGCGAGAGAGGAGCTCGACGGCGAAGTTCTGCGTCGCGACGTTGAGCTTCAACGTCTGCTTCCGATCGCGGGGGATCGGGCGGACCTTCGGCTGCTCCGAGAATCGCAGGCTCGTCGTCGCGGGCGGGCGGCTGTCGGTCGCGGGCCGCGGCGCCTCGACGGGCTCTCGCGACATCGAGACCGACGGCATGCGCAGCGGCGTGGGACGCTCGGGCGGACGGCTCGATTCGCGACGGGCCGCCGCTTCGAGCGCCGCCTGCACGACGCTCGTGCCTGGCGGCGTCGGGACGTTGGGATCGTTGGCGACGCGAACGTCGAGCTCCTTCGCCTGCTGCACCGCGTTCGTCACGCGCGGGGTGAAGCTCCGTGACTTCGGTGGGGCGGACGCGGGTGGCGCGTCGGCGTTCTTCACCGCCGATCGGAGCTCTTCGGGGGTGCCGCTCGCGCCGAGCCCGGTGCGTGGCGCGAGCACGCCTTCGACCCTCGCCGGATCGTCGTCTCCACCGAGCGCGACGTCGAGATCGATGTCGATGAGGGGCATGGTCGCGCGCGAGCTGTCCGTCGCGGGTGGGACGCGAGCGGAGGCGGATCGGCGCGCACCCCCGTGATCGCCGTGCTCGGTCCCGCTCGAGGCGGGCTCCGCGATCGACGGCGCGCGCGGCGCGGGCGGGACGAGCTTCGCGTCCGGTCGAGGACCGACGGCGAGCTTCGGCGGCGGCGCCTTCGACGGAGGCTTGCCGGGCGGGACGGACTGCGGCTTGCTGTCGGGCGGGCCCGCAATCGACTCCGCCTTCGGTGGCTCCGCCTTCGATGGCTCTGGGCTCGATGGCTCCGCCTTCGACGGCGGAACCATCCGAGGTGCGGGCTTCGACGCTCCCCCGCTCGAAAGCCCCAACTTCGGCGCATCCGCCTTCGGAGCATCGACCTTCGCCGCAGCGGCCGCGGCGGCGGGCTTGGACGCGAGCGCCCCGGGCGGCTTCAGCCCGGTGGGCGGCTTCAGGGCCGAGAACGGCTTGTCTGCGGAGGGCTTGTCTGCGGAGGGCTTGTCCGCCGTGGGCTTGTCCGCGGCGCTCGCCAGCGTCGACGCGGTGGTTGGCTTCTCTGCGGCCGCCGTCTTCGACGCGGCGAGCGGTGACGACGTCCCTCCAGCAGGCGACGCGCCTGCGGATGACACGTCGGCTGGCGACACGCCTGCGCCCTTCGGCGCACCAGCGGACGTGGCTGCGGTCTTCGGCGCAGCAGCGGACGTGGCTGCGGTCTTCGGCGCGGCCGCGGACGGCTCCGCCTTCGGGGGCGTGGCGAGGGCGGACCCTTCGGCCTCGTCCTCGCTCCCCCAGCCGGAGTCGACGTCCTCTTCGTCTGCGTCAGTCACCACGCTCGTTCTCGAAAGCTTGGGTCCCGTGCGTTGGGCGGAGGCCCAGACTCAGTGGGGCCGCGAAACGACGCCCTTGAACATGCGGTGCGTTCGAGAGAGAGCCTCGAGCTGCTCCTTGATCGCGGGGACGTCCTTCTTGTCGATCGCCTCGCGCGTCTTCTGCATGATGCCCCGCGCCTTCGAGATCGCCTCGCGACCGAAGTCGCTCGACGCGACGACCTGCTCGACCTGGGGGAACATCTTCTCGATCTCGGCGACGAACTTCTCCGCCTCCTGCTTCGCGCCCTCGAACTCGTCGTTGGAGCGGCGATCGACCAGGTACTCCTTGGCGTTCTCCATCATCTGGCCGACCTCTTCCTGCGTGAGGCCGCTCGACGCGGTGACCTGGATGGATTGCGCTTGGCCCGTCTCGAGATCCTTCGCGCTGACCGAGACGATGCCGTCGCTGTTGATCTCGAAGTTGACCTCGATCTCGACCTGCCCCTTCGGCGCGCGCCGCAGGCCGGTGAGGATGAACTCGCCGAGCAGCTCGTTCTCGGTCGCCTTCTTGTTCTCGCCCTGCATGACGAGGATCTTCACCGCGGTCTGGTTGTCGCGGCTCGTCGTGAAGATCTTCGAGCGGCTGGTCGGGACCGTCGTGTTCTGCGGGATGAGCTCCTCGAAGTTCGAGCCGAACGTCATGATGCCGAGCGCGTGCGGCGTCACGTCGAGGAGGATCATCTGCTGCGACTCGTCGACGAGCGCCGCGCCCTGCACGGCGGCGCCGAGGCCGACGACCTCGTC
>CAYYKK010000471.1:0-4619 GCA_964467935.1 uncultured Polyangiaceae bacterium | reverse complement strand
TGGGCGCCCGCGGGACCGACGTGGCGCGAGAGGCGGCAGCGCTGGTCCTCACCGACGACGACTTCACCTCGATCGTCAGGGCGATGCGCCTCGGCCGCCGCATCTACGACAACCTCGACAAGGCGATGGGCTACGTCATCGCCGTGCACGTGCCGATCGCGGGGCTCTCGCTCGTGCCGGTGCTCCTCGGCTGGCCCATGTTGCTCCACCCGATCCACGTCGCGTTCCTCGAGCTCGTCATCGATCCGGCCTGCTCGGTCGCCTTCGAAGCCGAGCCCGAGGAGCCGGGGATCATGCAGCGCCCGCCCCGGCCCCGCGGCGAACGGCTCTTCGGCAAGAAGCTCCTCGGCCTCTCGCTCCTCCAAGGCGCGAGCGTGCTCGCCGCCTCGCTGAGCCTCTACATGCTCGCCGGAGGCCACGGCGACGACCACGCGCGCACGGTCGGCTTCACGAGCCTCATGTCCGGCAACCTCGCGCTCATCGTGGTGAATCGATCGCGTCGCCACCCGGTGCTCTCGCCGGGGCGCGCGCGAAACCGGACCGCAACCGTCGTCGTCGTCTCGGCCTTCGCCCTCTTGTTGGCCGTCGTCGGCCTCGCGCCGCTGCGCCGCTTCTTCGCGTTCGGTGAGGTGGGTCTCGCGGAGCTCGCCCTCGCGCTCTCGAGCGGCTTCGTCGCGCTCGCCTGGTACGAGCTCCTCAAGCGAGCGCGCCTCGCGCGCCGCTCACGCGACAACACTCAAGTCACCACTTGACTATTGGCGAGCGCGGCTCATACTCAAGCACATGCTTGAGCATCGACTCGACCGCGTCTTCCACGCGCTCTCGGATCCGAGCCGCCGCAAGATGGTCGAGCGTCTCGTGCGCGCGCCCGCCTCCGTCAGCGACCTCGCCGCGCCGCTCAACATGACGCTCGCCGCCGTCGTCCAGCACGTCCAAGTGCTCGAGGCGAGCGGCGTCGTCAAAACCGAGAAGCAAGGCCGGGTGCGGATGTGCCGCGTCGAGCCGAAGGCCCTCTCCGCCGCCGAAAAGTGGTTCTTCGATCGACGAGCGCTCTGGGAGCGCCGCTTCGATCGCCTGGAAGAAGTGCTGCGTGAAACCCCCGACCCGAAGAGGAAACCATGAGCCGAGAGACCGTCGTCCACGACACCTTCACCCTCGAGCGACTGCTCGACGCGTCGCCGGAGCGCGTCTTCTCCGCGCTCGCCGAGGCCGACGTCAAGGCGAAGTGGTTCGCCGGACCTCCGTCGTGGACCGAGCACGAGCGCTCGCACGACTTCCGCGTCGGCGGCCGAGAGCGACTCTCGGGCACCCACGCGGGCGGGATGACGAGCGTGTTCGACGCGACGTACTTCGACATCGTCCCGAACGAGCGCGTCGTCTACGTCTACGAGATGACCGTGAACGGGCGGAAGATCTCCACGTCGCTCGCGACGTTCGAGATCGTTGCGCAAGGGAACAAAACGCTCCTGCGGCTCACCGAGCAGGGGGCGTATTTCGACGATCCGGAGATGGCGAAATACGCACCGCAGGGGCAAGCCGCCTCGCGACGTGAGGGCACGGTGGGGTTGTTGGACAAGCTCGCGGCCGCGTTCACGCGCTGACGCGTCGCGGGTTGTCCGCGCGCCCGATCCAGTTCGAGGCTACGCTCGCGAGCGTGGGGGATCCTTTCGAGCTCTTGGAGCACGTGCCCAGCCCGGCGTACGTGTTCGAGGTCGTCGACGACGACTACGTCCTCGTCACGGTCAACGCG
Source organism: uncultured Polyangiaceae bacterium (assembly GCA_964467935.1). Classification (GTDB taxonomy): domain Bacteria; phylum Myxococcota_A; class Polyangia; order Polyangiales; family Polyangiaceae; genus CAYYKK01. Next base: position 2,869 of record CAYYKK010000471.1, on the reverse strand, counting down.
GCGGCGCGCGCGGCGAACCCGGCGCTGACGAGCCTCTACGGAAAGCCGATGGGCGCGCTCTACCAAGACCAGCCGCAGGTCTTGGAGGACGCGCGCCGGGCCGTTCGCGACGGAGTCCCCGTCCGCGGCGAATACCCGCTGCGCCGCTACGACCGCACCGAGGCGACGCTCTACTTGCGCCTCACGTTCGTGCCCGCGCCGCCGGGGCACCTCGTCATCCACGTGGAGCCGCTGCCTTCGGACGCGATGACCCAGGCGGCCTTGCGCGAGAGCGAGTCGCGCTACGAGAGCCTCGTCGCGTCCTTGCCGGACGGGCTCCTCGTGCGTGGCCCCGACGGCCGCGTCATCGCGTGCAACGACGTCCTGGTGCACCTCGTCGGCGCGAAGGCGCAGGCGGAGCTGCTCGGCAAGCACGACGTCTTGAGCCCGGGCTACAAGGTCGTCGACGAGAGCGGCGCCGAGCGCCTCGAGCGCGAAGGACCGAGCCGCCAGGTCCTCAGCACGGGCAAGGCCGCAGCCGGTCGCGTCTACGCGTTGGTGCACGGGCCGGAGACGCGGTGGCTCCGCATCGCGGCCCAACCCATCCGCACCGCCGGCGGCGCGATCGGCGGCTCGGTCACGACGTTCACGGACATCACCGAGCGCGTCCTCGCGCAGCGCGCGATCCGGGAGAGCGCCGACCGCTTGGCGCTGGCGCTCGACGCGGCGCGCATGGGCGTCTGGGAGTACGACGCGAAGGCCGACGTCGGTTGGTGGAGCGAGAAGCTCGACGAGATCTTCCGCTTCTCGCCGCGCGAGCTCTCCCTCGCCGGGTTCGTCACCGTCGTCCACCCGGACGACATCCCGGCGTTCCAGGCGCTCGCCATGCGCGTCCTCGCGGAGGAGGTCCGGACGTTCGAGCACGAGTTTCGGATCCTGGGCGGCGACGGCGTGACGCGCTGGGCCCGCGTGCAAGGGCGGATCGCGCGCGAGGGAGAGCGCCTCGGCGCGGTCGGCACCGTGATGGACGTGACCGATCGCCACCGCCTCGAAGAGGAGCTCCAACGCGCGCACCGCCTCGAGAGCATCGGCCGCCTGGCGGGGGGCATCGCGCACGACTTCAACAACCTGCTCGCCGCGATCATGGGCTCGACGGAGCTCATCGAGCCGGTGATCCCCGCGGAAGCGCGAGAGGACTTCGTGACCATCCAGCACGCGGCCTCTCGCGCGCGCGACTTGACGAAGCAGCTGCTCGCGTTCGCGCGCAAACAGCCGGTGGAGCTCGGGGTCGTGGACCTCGCGTCGCTCGTCGACAAAGTCGAGCTGATGTTGCGACGGCTCGTCGGGCCGTCGATCGAGCTCGTGATCGTCTCCGAAGGCCCCGTGCTCGTGCTCGGCGACGCGTCGTCGCTCGAGCAGGTGCTGGTGAACCTCGTCGTCAATGCGCGCGACGCGATGCCGAGCGGCGGGCGCCTCGAGGTGCGCGTCCACACCGTCGCCGAGACGAGCGGGGAGGAGTCGTCGTCGCGCCTCGCAGCCGTCGAGGTCGCCGACTCCGGCGTGGGCATGGACGCAGCGACCCGCGTGCACGTCTTCGATCCCTTCTTCACCACGAAGAGCCACGGCACGGGCCTCGGGCTCGCCAGCAGCTACGGCACGGTGAAGCAGCATGGCGGCGACATCGTCGTCGAGAGCGCGCCGGAGCGAGGCACCCTCTTCCGCGTGCTGCTCCCCCTCGCCGCGGGAGCGACGCCCGTCGACGAAGCGCGGGACCCGACGGTCGGCCTCGGGGCGCGCCGAGGTCGCGTCCTCGTCGTCGACGACGAGGAGATGGTCCGGACGACCACGGCGCGCCTCGTCGAGAGCCTCGGGTACGACGTCGTCTCGACGGCGGACGCCGAGGGCGCGCGGCGCGCGGCGCTCGACGAAGAGCAGCCCATCGACGTGCTCCTCTGCGACGTGGCGATGCCCGGTCGCGACGGCCCGTCGATCGCGAAGGAGCTCTGGGCGCTCGCGCCGAGGCTCGAGGTGATCTTCGTGTCGGGGTACGCCGAGATGGCCGAGCGGATGGATCTCACGCGCGCGGGCTTCCTGCAGAAGCCCTTCGGGCGCTCGGAGCTCGCGGCGAAGCTCCTCGACGCCTTCGACAAGGCGCGCTCCTCGGGGGGCGCGCTCGAGCGGCGCGGCAGGACGAGCACCCCAGCCCCGTCACGCTAGGTGAGCGAGCCAGTCGCCCCCCTTCGAAGGTAGAATGGCCGGTCGGATGCGGGTTCGCAGCAAGCTCGTCGTGCAGCTCCTCGACGCACTGGAGGCCTCGGGCCTCCCGCGCCGCGAGGTGCTCGCCGACATCGGTCTCGACGAGACGGCCCTGTCCGACGCCCGCGGCTACGTCTCGTGGAACACGCTCGCCGCCGCGCTCGAGGCAGGGTTCGAGCGGCTCGGCCGCGACCCGGAGCGCATGCGCGCCGTCGGTCGGTTCATCGCGAGCGCGCCCTCGTACGCGCTCTTGCAGCGCCTCGCGCGCAGCGTCGTCTCGGTGTCTCACATCTACGAGATCGCGGCCCGCTGGGGATCGGTGGCGAACCTCCCCCACCTGCCCTTGGAGTACGAGATGATCTCCGAGCGTCGGCTCCGGTTCTCGGGCCGCATCCCGGAGCCGCACGCGCCGTCGATCGCGTTGAACCACGTCTCGGCGATCGCGTGCTCCAGGAACGGCGAGGGGAGGGTGGCCGTCACCTGCACGTCGATCCCGCCCTGACGCGGCGCGATCGCGCGCTTCACCGTGGCCTCGCGCGCCGCGTCGTCGCGCACGTCGAGCCGGAGCGGTAGGGCCTGGCGGCCGAGGGCCTCGATCTCCTTCGCGACGCTGTAGATCGTCCCCGGCAAGCGC
>CAYYKK010000470.1:0-4633 GCA_964467935.1 uncultured Polyangiaceae bacterium | reverse complement strand
AAGATCCCGAAGGAGGACGGGCCGAGACGGATTTCCGGGCAGGGCCTCCAGCCTGACGAGCAGTCCCTTCGTCACGCTCATGACGTCACCTCTCCCTGGGTTGAATTGCTGCTCGCAAATTTCGCCACGATCGTGTCGCAGAACGCAGGCAGGTCATCGGGCGAGCGGCTGGTGATCAGATTCCCGTCCACCACGACATCCTGGTCGACGACGTCAGCACCGGCGTTGCGCAGATCCGTGCGGATGCTCGGGAAGGACGTCAAGGTGCGACCTTCGACCACACCCGCCTCGATCAGCGTCCACGGCCCGTGACAGATCGCCGCAACGGGCTTGCCGCTTTCGACGAACTCGCGGACGAAGGAGACCGCGTCGGGGTCGACCCGGAGCTGGTCGGGGTTCACCGTGCCGCCCGGGAGAAGCAGGGCGTCATAGTGGGCGACAGAGGCGTCCGCGACCAACCCGTCGACAGTAAACGTGCCCGCGGCATCCAGATCGTTCTCACGGGCCTGGATCTCACCGTCATGGATCGACAGAACCTCGGTCTGTGCACCAGCCTGCTCCAGCGCCTCGCGGGGCTTCTCGAGCTCGACGCGCTCGACCCCGTCGGCGGCGAGGATGGCGACTCTCTTGCCCTGCAGCGTCTCGGCCATATCAGTTCGCCTTCTTCTCGGTCGACATCCCGGGCTTGATGAGAACCTTGGTCCAACCCTTGGACCGGGCGTCGAAGTTCTTGTAGGCATCGGCAGCCTGGTCCAGCGAGATCTCGTGGGAGACGATCCACGAAGGGGTCGCCTTGCCGGCGGCGATCAAGTCCCGCAGCTGGCGGTTGTACCGCTTGACCGGGGCCTGACCGCTCCCCAAGGTCTGACCCTTGAACCAATGCGTTCCGAAGTCGATGGCCGCCTTTCCCTGCTTGGCGAGGTCGTCCTTGGCTCCGGGGTCCTGGGGGACGAACACGCCGACGGTGCCGATTCCTCCGGTGAAACGCACCGCGTTGATGAGCATGTTCAGCGTGGTGGCGGTGTCCTCGTTGCCCTGGGGATCGTGGGCCTGGTAACCCACGCATTCGCAGCCCCGGTCAGCTCCCAGTCCCATTGTCTGGTCGAGCACGGCTTGCACGGGATCGACCTTGGAGTCATCGATGGCGATCGCGCCGATCTGCTCGGCCAACGCCAGCCGGTCAGGGTGACGATCGACCACCATCACCTTCGCGGCGCCCTTGATCATCGCTGACAGGGCGGCCATCAGCCCGACCGGACCCGCCCCGGCGATGACAACGCTGTCGCCCGGGACCACGCCGGCCATCTCGGTGGCGTGGTAGCCGGTGGGGAAGATGTCGGAGAGCATGACGTAGTCGTTCTCCTTCTCCTCCGCATCCTCGCCCAAGCGCAGCGCGTTGTGGTCGCCGAAAGGCACACGGAGCAGTTCCGCTTGGCCACCGCCGTAGGGACCCATGTCGGCGAACCCGTAGGCCGCACCGGCCAATGATGGGTCGGGCTGAGTGGTGAGGCAGTAGTTGGTCAGGCCGCGTTCGCAGTTCTTACAGAATCCGCACGAGATGTTGAACGGGAGCACAACTCGGTCTCCGACCCTGACCTTCTCCACACCACTACCGACCTCGATGACCTCCCCCATGTTCTCGTGACCGAACGTCCGGCCCACCTCGAAGGACGTCCGTCCCTCGTACATGTGCAGATCCGAGCCGCAGATGTTCGTCGTCGTTACCCTGACCAGGACATCGGTGGGTCGTTCGATCTTCGCGTCCGGGACGTCCTTCGTGCTGACCTGACGGGGTCCCTCGTACACCACTGCTTTCATGTCCACTCCGATCCGATTGTGTTGCTCGACGTCTTTCTGACAAGGCCTCTCCGACGCCGGCCCCATCGCTAGACAGCAAACGCCCCCAGGAACCACGTGACAAGGGGCTTGCCTTAAGTTGATGTGTCGCGATCGAGCCGGGATAATGGCCGGCTCCGCTGTTCGATCCCAGGGCATACGCGCTGTACACGCTTCGCCGCATCCGGCGACGGCGAGGCATGCATCTGCGACCTCACCGAGCCCGTCGGACTATCCCAGCCGACCGTCTCCCACCACATGAAACTGCTCGTCGACGCGGGCCTCGCCACCCGCGAACAGCGCGGCCGCTGGGCCTACTACCGCGTCGTCACCGACGCCCTCGAACAGGCCTCCCGCGCGCTGCGCCCATGAGCGGCGTCCTCATCCGGTCCATTACGACTGCCGACTGGGCATCAGTGGAGTCCATCTACAGAGAAGGCATCGCGACCGGCAACGCAACGTTCGAGACAGATCCGCCAACGTGGCCTGCCTTCCACTCGGGGAAACTCACCGTGGGGCGGTTCGTTGCCGAGGACACCGCCGGTTCGGTTCTCGGATGGGTCGCCGCCTCGCCCGTGTCATCTCGTGAGGTATACCGGGGCGTGGTCGAGCACTCGGTTTATGTCGCGAACCAGCTCGCGGGCACGGCGTCGGCGCCGCACTCCTCGACGCCTTCCTCCAAGCCGCCGACGAGGCCGGGGTATGGACGGTGCAGTCGAGCATCTTCCCCGAGAACCCGCCAGCCTCGCCCTCCACGACCGGACCGGCTTCCGTCGCGCGGGTCGTCGGGAACGCATCGCCCTCATCACCTATGGCCCCTGGTCTGGACAGTGGCGCGACACAATCCTCGTCGAACGGCGCCACCCTCGCTGATCGAGCGCGCAGCGGGAGCGTTCCCCCGGCCGAAGGAAAGTCCTTCGAACGTGTGTTCGAATACTTATAGGGTCGAGACGTGGTGCAGCACTGGTCGCCTATGTCTCAGTTGCAGTGCTCCCCCGAGCCTGGCGTCTGGTACATGTTCGATCGAAGCAGGCGGATCGCGATCCTTCGCGTGGTCGAGATTCGTGGCCGCCGTCTGTTGCGCTCGGTCACGTTCGATCCCGACCCCCTAAAGCGGCAGCTCATCGGATACTTCCCGCCGGATGCGCTGCGCCTCGCGGTCGAGTGCACCTGGTCGGAGTACATCAAATACACCGGCCCACCGCACGCTGACTCTCAGCGAGGGAAGAGGGTTGCTCGTGCGGCAATGTACTCGACGCTGTCGCGTTGCGAGAACTGAGCCCAACGACTGGCCGCCTGCGCCGTGATTCCCACCTGCGTGGCCACCACGGCGGCAGGGAGGTCGCTGGTGAGAGCGAGCATTGCATAGTTCCGGGCAATCCGTGGACTGACACCGGCCCGAGCCATCCACCGCCCGAGGGTTGTGGGATGGATTGGTTCGTGATGCCGCCGAGGAGATACGAAGAGATACGACCCTTCGCCGTCCCGGCGAACCGCACGCGGATTGCGCTCGGCATCCGCGATGAGCCGTGCGAGGAGGTGAGCAACCGGGCTCAGGATCTCGATGGGCTCGGTCGATAGCGCGAGATACGTTCGCCCTCCCGCCGCGATGGTGTCGGCTGTGGTGAGTCGGTGGATGCGGTCAGTTCGGGCCCCGTAGACGAGAACGAGCAGCGCGGCGACTCTCGTCGCGAGGTTCACCGTATCGTCCGATCCGGCGATGAACTTGCGGATCAGAGCGTGATGTTCGCCCTCCTCGCTGATCTCGCTTGGCTTGGCCATCTTTCCGCGCTCGACCCGGAGTCCCGGATACTGGCCCGTACTGCTGAGCCACGAGACGAACGGCGCGATGTCACCACTGCGGGCGGCGTTGCCGCCAGTCCACCGGTCCAGAGCCTCCTGTGTCAGCGCCGAGAGAATCTCGCCTTCTTGCTCGAGGTGGTGCAGGAGCCGCGCGGCGGCACGGATCCGCTCCCGCGCGGAATCCGCGACACCGATCGTGGTGGGCCGACGGCGCGCCCGACGACGCACGGCGCGCAGCACCTTCCATTGCGCGTAAGGGGTGATCACGGCGGCATGGTGGGGAGGGAGCTGGGTCAGGTACTCGTCGACCCATGTTTCGAGCCGATCTGTCTGCTCATCTCGTACCGGGAGGACGCCGACGTCGACCAGGAGAGCACGGAGGTGATGTCGCGCCTGCCCGGGTGGACACGCATCGACGCTCGCATGAGTGATCGACTCCTCCGTTCCGATCGCTCGGAGCAGGCCCCGCGGGGTGGGCTTGAGCAACCATCTCATCATTGAGTCCACGCGACCTCGACGAACGAGCTCGTCAGGGAGCCCGGCCAAACGCTCGGGGATCACTCCCGTCGCAGCCGCGAGCAGGTCGCCGGCGGCTCGGATGACGGAGCAACGGATGCAGGTGTTCTCGAAGTGCTGCTCACCCGCGGCGCCACACTTGGCGCAGATGTAGTCGCGGGTCGATCCCGCACAGGGCCCGCAGACGCGCTCTCCCCGGTCGTTGCGACCGATGAGCGCTTTCCTCTGCCTGCAGGACTCGCAGCCGTTCGGGTGGCGGAGCTCGCGACGGTAGCAGACGCCGCACACAGGGCCGAGCGGCCAGGTGGTGTGGACAGCGCGCGTTTGCTGGCAGATGGCGCACTCGGCGACGGTGGTGCGGTAGCAGCTGTGGCACAGATCTGCGACGCCGTCCTGATGGCGGGTTGCGACACGGCGCTCCCGCCCGCATTGTCCGCACGCTCTGACCGGTGCGGAGTAGCAGCGCTGGCAGAGATCC
>CAYYKK010000469.1:0-4644 GCA_964467935.1 uncultured Polyangiaceae bacterium | reverse complement strand
GGGCAGCGCGGGAGCGTCTTCGGGGGGGGAGAGCCGCAGACGTCTGTCGGTCCACCCGCAGGCGTCTGCGGGTGGGGCTCACCAGCGCTCTGCTGTCTTGCGAGAGACGACGATTCGAACTTCGGTCGCGCCGACCTCGACCTTGGCGCCGCGCGCGTCCGCCGCGACGAGGCGCTGCTTCACCTTCGTCAGGAGGGCCTCGTCTTCCGCGGCTCGCTGCCTCTCCGCAGCCGTCTTCTGGCGCGGCGACCGTCTTTCGCGCGTTGGATTGCCGCCTTGTCCTTCGCCTTCGTGAGCACCGACGTCTTCCCGCCCTTCTTCATGCCCGGAAGGTAACCGAGCTCAGACGGCCTTGGGGAGTGCGTTGCCGCGCGAGCGAGGAAGTCGCCGGGGGGTAGGGCGGAGGCGATCGCCAGCGGCGAAGACACCCTCGCCGTTCCTTTTCTGTCCATCCCACCGACGGGCGCGCGACTCCGTCATCGCCCCGAACGGTGTCCTTGGATCGAGGCAAGAGCATTCGCCGTATCGATCCGAGCGGGATCGTGGAGACGATCGCCGGCAACGGGGTAGGGGCCGTGAGCGGCGAAGAAGGCCCCGCGGTCCTCGCGTCGCTCTTCTTCCCGGGCGAGCTCGCCTTCTCTCCCGAGGGCGACCTCTACTTCTTGGAGTCCCTGGGCGCCCCGGGGCAGCTCCTCGAGCGGATTGACACGGGCGGGATCCTCCATCGCTACGCCGGCGCGCCCTTCCGGCCCGTCGTTCGCGAGGGCGCGGTGGACGGTCTGCAGCTGTTCACGCACCTCGTCGTGGGAGCCGACATGGCGGTCTACGGCTGGCTCGGAAAGGCGAGCATCCTTGCCCCGCCGGCCACGTTGGTGCGCATCAAGGACGGACAGATCGTTCGCGTCGCCGGCGGCGAGGCGGATTGTGCGGATGGATACTGCGGCGCGGGTGGGGCAGCGCGGAAGGCTGGATTCGGCTTCCCACGCGGGCTCGCCATGGGGCCGAGGGGCGACTTCGTCGTCACGTCGGACGGGGGTGCGGCCCAGCCCCAGATCGCGTTCATTCGGCAGACCCTTCCCCTGCCGAGCGACGTCGACAGCGCCATTGCCTCCTCCGATGGCGCCGAGGTGTACCTCTTCGATGGAGAAGGCAAGCACCTCCGCACCCTCGACGCGACCACGGCGACCGTGCTTTGGAGCATGACGTACGACGCGGCGGGCCGGCTGATCGGCCTCACCGATCGCGACGGGCTCTCCACGCTCATCGAGCGAGCCGGCGACGGCAGCCCCGTCGCCGTCGTCGCGCCGTTCGGGCAGCGAACCGAGCTGAGTCTCGGAGGCGACGGCTACCTCGCACGCGTCACCGACCCTGCGGGCGCAGCGTGGCAAATGTCCTATTCCGACGGCCTCCTCGAGAGCTTCACCAACCGCGATGGCCACACGAGCCACTTGACGTACGACGCCGTCGGCCACCTGACGCGCGACACCGATCCGGCGGGGGGCTTCACGGACCTGAGCCGCAGCGAGCTCGCGAACGGCTGGCGCGTCACCAAGGCCAGCGCGCTCGGGCGCACCTCCCTCCTCGACACCACCTACGACCTCGCGGGCGTGCAGACCTTCCGGGCAACGGATCCGGCCGGCTTGGTCGACACCAAGATCGATGATCCGGGAGCCGTCATCACCAGCACCTCGCCCGCGGGCATGACCACCCGCTTCGTGGAGACCCCCGATCCGCGCTTCGGCATGTCTGCGCCGCTGATCGCGCGCGTCGACACCACCCCGGCCGGCCTCGTCCGCACCACCCAGACCTCTCGCGTCGTCGCCCTCGCGGCACCCAACGACCCCTACACCCTCCTCTCCCGCGTCGACCTCACCACCCTCAATGGCAAGACGTGGACTCGCGTGTACGATGTCTCCACCGACGTGCAGACCTCCACCAGCCCCGCCGGAAGGATCACCACCCAGCACTTCGACGCTTTGGGACACCTCCTCGAGCTCGACGTCCCTGGCGTCTTGCCCGTCACCTTCGCCTACGACCCCCAAGGACGCCTCGTCTCCACCACCCAAGGAACCCGCGTCACCAGCCAGACCTACGCAACCGACGGCTGGCTCGCCACCACCACCGATCCCCTCGGCAGAACCACCAGCCTCACCCGCGACCTTCTTGGTCGCGTCCTCACCGAGAAACGCCCCGACCTCGCCGAGACCACCTTCGCCTACGACCCCGACGGCAACACCACCCAGGTCGTGCCACCCGGAAAACCCGCCCACGACTTCACCTTCGACGAGCGAGAGCAGCTTGCCAGCTACGACCCGCCCATCCTCGCGAGCGGCGCGACCCCAACAGGGTATTCCTACAACCTCGATCGCCAGCCCACCGAGGTCACCCAACCCGGCCCGCGGCTCGTCGACTACCAATACGACACAGCCGGCCGCCTCACCCAGACCACCTTCCCGACCGGGGCCATCGCGCGCACCTACGACGGGGCGGGCCGCCTCGCGACCCTGAGCGGCCCGACCGGCGTCGACCTCACGTATTCGTACGACGGCGACCTGCTCACCGCGATCGGCTTCTCGGGGGCCGTCTCCGGAAGCGTGGCGCGCACGTTCGACAACGACTTCCGCGTCACCGCGGAGACCGTGAATGGCGCGTGGCCGGTGGCGTTCGGGTACGACGCGGACAGCCTCCTCACGAGCGCTGGGGGACTGCAGCTCTTCCGAGATCCTCAGAATGGCAGGCTCACGGGCACGCAGATCGGGCAGGTCGTCGACAGTTACACTTACGATGCCTATGGGCAGGTCGCGACGTATTCGGCGAGCTTCGGGGTGACGCCCTTGCTGTCGTTCGCGTACGTCCGCGACGACCTCGGGCGCATCGTCCAGAAGACCGAGGTCGAGGACGGCGTCACCAAGGTCTTCGGGTACTCGTACGACGACGTTGGGCGCTTGGTGGAGGTGACCGAGAATGGGAACGTCGTCGAGAGCTATGAATACGATCTGAATGGCAACAGAACGCACAGCTTCAACTCGGCAGGGAGCTTCGACGCGACGTACGATGAGCAGGATCGGATCCTCACGTACGGGACGCTGACCTTCACGTGGACGCCGAATGGGGAGATGGCGTCGAAGACGGACACGGCGACGGGGGCGGTCACGACGTACTCGTACGACGCCGTCGGCAACCTGAGGCAGGTCGTGCTGCCGGATGGGACGGACATCACGTACTTCGTCGATGGGCAGGGGCGACGGGTTGGGAAGGTCGTCAACGGGGTGTTTGAGCGGGGGTGGCTCTGGCGCGGGCAGCTCCAGCCGGTGGCCGAGCTCGATGCGACGGGGGCCGTCGCAAAGCGCTTCGTGTATGCCGGCGGCGTCAATGTGCCGGAGGTGATGGTCACAGCGGCGGGGACCTTCCGGCTCGTGACGGATCACCTCGGGAGCGTGCGGCAGGTGGTCGACCAGGGGAACGGCGGCGTCGTGGAGAAGATCGACTACGACGCGTGGGGACGCGTCGGCGTGGATTCGAGCCCTGGGTTGCAGCCGTTTGGATTTGCAGGGGGGCTGAGCGAACTGAGCCATGGGTTACTGCGCTTTGGGCGACGGGACTACGACGCGCGCAGTGGCCGCTGGACCGAGAAGGACCCCGCGCGCTTCTCAGCTGGCCGAAATCTCTACGCGTACGTGGACTCTGATCCTGTGAATTGGAACGATCCACGAGGCCTGTCCAAGTTCGACAAGCTCTATGGGTTGCCGTCGCGATTCTGGAACTGGTACCACCGTGTCGAGAAGGAGAAAGGTGCAGCGGACCTAACGCGACGAGAAGCCGAGGAGCTGTATCAGGAGTGGGTCGAGAAGGGTGAGCCGGGCCCCGACCACAAGGACGGCTACGGTTGGGAGGACTTCGAAGATGATATTACCGACCTGTTTCTCCCATTGGAGTTCCTCTTCTACGACCCGTGTGCTGCAAGGCCTGGCGGTTGCGTCTGCGGCTCCTAGCTGCGAGCCATAATCGAATGATGAGCGTGGTTCTAAGAGTCGAAGGGGAGCATCTTGACGTGGACGCGTGCGTTGCAGCGCTTCCGCGGAGCGCAGTGCAGTCGGTGCGTAGAGCTGGCGAACGCCGACGGAATGGAGAGGTGAGGAAGTCCTCGAGCGTGACCATCCTGCTAGCAGAGGGATCGGGCAACGCGGCCGTGGTCAGCGCGGCGGGCGATGCCTTCCTACGAGTGGCGTCTCGGATCTCGCAGCTGATCGCGCAAGGGGCAACGGCGGAGGTCGACATCGGGCTCTTCGTGACCGCGCAAGAGAGCCAGTCAATTCAACTGGCCCCAGCCCTGCTAAGTGCATTGGAAGAAGCTGGGGTGAGCCTGGTAGTGAGCGCGTACCCAACGAGCGACTGACCTGGGTCCAAGTAGATGTGCCATGAGGAAGGCTAAGCCTGCGCGAGCCGGCTTCGCTGGAGGTAGGTGTCGATGATGCCGAGCAGTGCTCGCTTGCGTGACGCGTCCAGCTGAGCTCAATGGACACCGAGCGCCGCCCGCAAGCGGTTGCGCGCAGCCTCAATGTTGCTCGCCACGAGGTACGCCGGCAGATGCGTATCCGCTGTGTGAGCCCCGTCCTTTCGCCGAGGGCGCCTCGGCGTCATTGT
>CAYYKK010000468.1:0-4656 GCA_964467935.1 uncultured Polyangiaceae bacterium | reverse complement strand
ATCGCCTCGTAGAGCGCTGGATCGAGGGCTTGCCCGACGCCGCCGATCATCGTGTGGAAGGGCCAGACGTAGAGCGCCTTCTTCGCCTTCTGCTCGAGCTCTTCGACGTAGGCGAGCGACCACGCCACCTCGCGGAGCGGGCGAAATTTCCCCGCGCGGATCGCCGCGGTGTCGATGATCGTGTGCGGGGCCGGGTGTCGACCGTGCTCGTCGACCCACCAGGTCGGGAAGAAGATCTGGAAGGCGAGGTGGCTGTCGAGGCTCACGACGAGCGTCTTCAGCTTCGCCGCCTCGCGGTAGATGAGCTCGACGGTCCGGCGCAGATCGTCGACCGCGCCGGGCACCGAGAGGCTCCCGTCCGGATGGCAGAAGTCGATCTGGAAGTCGACCAGGAGGAGCGCGAAGGGGCTCTTGTCGTGCGCTGCCGGCGGCAGCTTCGCCGCCTCGGCGGCCTGCGCGACGGCCCAGAGATCGGGCTTGTAGAGGGTCCCCACGCGGCGCGGATCGTAGGTGGGAGGGAGGTCGTTCTTCATGGTCTGTCCTTTCATGTCGAGCCCCGGCGATCGAGGCGGAGGAGCGTGACGTGCCTTTCGTGCGCGGCGACGAGCCCCGCATCGCTGGACGCGAGCAGCGCGTCGCGTCCGACGTGTCGCGCGGTGCCGGCGAAGAGCACCTCGGCGCCACCCGGGGAGAGCTCCTCGCGCACGAGCCCACGATCGGTCGCGACGAGGTGCGCGTCGCCCGAAAGGAGCCCGCCGGCGATGGCTTCGTCGGCGAGCCGCTCGTCCGCGAGTCGCATGGTGGCCGCCTTCGCGACCCCTCGCGCGTCGAAGATCGCGGTGCGCACGACCCTCCTGCCGCCCGCGCTCGTCACGCGGAGGACCGCGAGCGACGTCGAGCAGGACAGGAGCGTCTCCTCGACGAGCGACTCGCCCGGCGCGAGCGGATCGAGCGCGAGGTCGACGCGCCTCCCGGCCGCGATCGCCATCGCGCGGCGCCCCGCGAACGAACGCTCGGACGCCATGACGCGCGATCCGGTCGTGACGAGGCGCGTCTGCTCGCTCACGACCGCCGTCACGGGGCTCTCGACGATCGCGTCACCGTCGAGCCGGCTGACGAGGAGCGTGCCTCGCGCGATGCGGTAGAAGCCCTCCGGCGCCACGGCGAAGCTCGCGCAGCCGCTCGTCCGCTCCGTCACGAAGGGCACGCGCGCGCCGCTCGCGAGGCAGATCCAGCTGCCCTCGCTCGCGCCGCGTGGCACGAGCCCGACCCGATCGGCGCTCAGCGCGACGTGGAAGCCGTCGCGAGCGCGCCGCTCGGCGAGGGGCGCGCGGGAGGTGCCGCTCCTCGCGATCGTGTAGAGGACGGGGATCTCCTCCTCCAGCGCGACGGCGAGGATCGTCGCGCCGCGAGCAGCGAGGGCCACGAGGGGACCCTGCGCCACGAGGAGCTCTTCGGCGAAGACCCGCTCGTCCCGCGGTGTCCGCGCCACGCTCGCCGACCGCGGGTGGCAACGCGGACAGGGCAAGCGCGTCGCCGGGAGCTCGAGCCCGCAGGTGCAGCGCACGATCTCCTCGGCGCACGCGACGAGCCGATCGAGCGGGAAGACCGCTCTCGCGCGGCGCTCGAAGAGAGCGGCGAACGCGTCCTCGAGCGGTCGGGTCAAGAGCCCCACGCCCTCGCGCGCCGACGGAGGCAGCTGCACCCGAGCGTCGAGGACACTCACGCCGCGCGCGGCCCGGAGCGGGAGCGCGGGCAGCTCGTCGAGCGCGCCGCCGAAGGGGTGGACGCCCGTCAACGCGCGGAAGGCGAGCACGCCGAACGCGTACCAATCGCTCTCCACCGTGAACCTGCGCGGTCGGCCGCCCTCGGTGAGACACGGCGCGCAGGGATCCGGGCCGTAGAGCAGCGGATCGAGGAAGGCCTCGGTGGCGACCTCGCACGCGAAGCCTGGGAGCTGGAAGGAGTCCGCGTCGATGAAGCGAACGCGCAGATCGAGGCCGAAGACCTCGTTCTGGTCGTTCAGATCGCCGACGACGACGCCCGCGTCGTGCAGCTGCGCGAGCTCCGCGCCGAGCCCGACGAGGATGCGGCAAACGTCCCCGCGTCGGATCGATCTGGCATCACGAAAGCTCTTGCGACTCAGCTGCGACAGTGGCTCGCAGCCGTCTGGTAGGAGGGGCATCGCGAAGCCGATGACCGCTCGCCCGTCCTCGTCGAAGACGAGGCTCGAGGGGGCGACGACGCTCGTCGGCAGCCGACCACGGAGCGCGAGCAGGGCCTCGAGCTTCGCGGCTCGTGCGGGCGTGGGGGTGTGGTAGCGCTTCACCGCGAGCCGCTCCTTGCCGCGCGAGACGAGGAAGACGCTCGCCTCTCCGCCGTCCCCGAGCGCCTTCTGCGAGTCGAGGAGCACGCGCTCGCCATCGACCAGCGCCCGGGCCCTCACGACCGCTCCCCTCGCCCGCGCTCGTCCCGCAGAGGGGCCCCGGTCATCGACGCGCTCCGCGTCGCGCAGACCACGGCGGCGTCGTCCTCGAGGCCGCCTTCGAGCTGCAAGACGCGAAGCGGCCTCTCCAGATCGGATCGCCCCGAGGCCGCGCCCGCGATGCGCGCGAGCTCGTCCGCGCGGAGACCATCGGTCGATACGGCGATGCGGTCGACCCTGTCGAAGCGGAGGACGCGCGGCGCCGCGCGCCGGCCGAAGAGGCGGTAGGCCGGGTACGTCGGGCGATTGTCCTCGGAGATCGCCGCCACGTGCTCGTCGACGAGGATCACGCCGTCGCCGAACGCGACGATCATCGCCGCGCCATCGCACGCCACGAAGGCGAGGAGGGTCGCGAGCAGGTGATCGTGGACGAAGTCCGTCCGCGCGACGCCTTCGCCCGCGGCCCATCGCGCGACGCTCTCGAGCCCACGCTCGAGCGCCTCGGCGAGACGCCCCGGGAGCGCCTCGAGGGGCGTCCCCTCCGCGAGCCCGGCGCGCAGCGTCTCGAGCGCGATGGCCGACGAGAGCGCCGCGCCGAGCTCGCTCCCGCGGCCTTCTCCACACCCGTCCGAGACGATCCCGATCACGGTCTCGCCCGCTCGCCCCATCCGGCAGACGTCCTGGCGGTTCCGACGCTGTACGGCGTGGTCGCGACCAAGGACGCTTCCGCTCGCTAGCTCGAATGTTCGTGTCGCTATCACACGAACATGAATGGTGTTGAGTCGACACTATGTCAAGGGGCCTCCACTTGCTTCTTGCATGCTTTCCCAAATATGCATAATGAGCCCCTCATGGACCTGCCGGTGACCTCGTCGCTCAGCGAGATTTCGCGGTGGGATCTCTACCGGCTGCTCTCGGATCCCGTTCGGGTCCGCCTCCTGGCGCTCACGTCGGTCGAGGAGCTCAGCGTGGGGGAGCTGGCGGAGGTCCTGCGCGAGGGCCAGCCCAAGGTGTCCCGGCACGCGGCGGTGCTCCGGGAGGCGGGGCTCGTCTCGGCGCGCAAGCAGGGAACGTGGGTGCTGCTCCGCCTGAGCCCGGGGGTCGAACGAGACGCCGTCGTCGCCGACGCGGTCCGCGCCGGGCGCGCGTCGTGCGAGCGGGACGGGACGTGGGCGATGGCCGAGAAGATCGTCGAGGCGCGCGACCACAAGGCGCGCGAGTTCTTCGCGAGGGGCGGCAGGCCGCTCGTCGTGGGGCCGCCGAGCGAGCTCGCGTCCTACCTCGCCGCGATCGCGCCGCTCCTGCCGCACCGGCGCCTCGCCGTCGACGCCGGGACCGGCGACGGCGCGCTGCTCGAGGTGCTCGCGCCGCTCTTCGAGCGGGTCATCGCCGTCGATCGCTCGCGAGCGCAGCTCGACCTGGCGCGCGAGCGCGCGAAGCGGCGCGGGTTCGAGAACATCACGTTCGTCGTCTCGGAGATCGACGGCAAGGAGACGCGCGAAGCGGTCCGCGCGGAGCTCTCGGGGGCGGCGCGACGCGCGGAGGTGGGCGCGGACGTGGTCTTCGCGTCGCGGGTGCTGCACCACGCGGCTGCGCCTGCGAAGGCCCTGCGGGCGTTGGTCGAGCTCGCTCGCCCCGCGACGCACGCGGAGCCGGGCGGAGCGGTGCTGCTCCTCGACTACGCCTTGCACGACGACGTCGAGCTCCGCGACGCGCAGGCGGATCTGTGGCTCGGGTTCGCCGAGGACGATCTGGCGCGGCTCGCCTCGGAAGCGGGGCTCGTCGACGTCACGACCCGATCCCTCCCGCCCGGCTTCCGCGGCGACGGCCCCGATCGGCACCTCTCGTGGATCCTCGCCTCGGGCACCCGCGGCCGAGCGCGCCCCGAGGTCCCCTGAGGACGAACGCTTTGTGATTTTCGATACGAATGCAGTGTAGATGCAACATCATCGGAGATTGAAGAGGAACCCATGAGCGAAAAGCCCCGGTACAAGGTCGCTGACATCAACCTCGCGGACTTCGGCCGCAAAGAGATCCGCATCGCCGAGAAGGAGATGCCGGGGCTCATGGCGCTGCGGAAGGAGTACGGCCAGAAGAAGCCGCTCAAGGGCGCGCGCGTCGCCGGTTGCCTCCACATGACGATCCAGACGGCCGTCCTCATCGAGACGCTCCGGGAGCTCGGCGCCGAGGTCACCTGGACGAGCTGCAACATCTACTCGACCCAGGATCAG
>CAYYKK010000467.1:0-4666 GCA_964467935.1 uncultured Polyangiaceae bacterium | reverse complement strand
CGCGCTCCGCCGTCTCGAGCAGCTGCTCTTCGGTGACGTTCTTGTTGATCACGTCGCGCATGCGCTGCGTCCCCGCCTCGGGCGCGAACGTGAGGCCCGTCGCCCGGACCTGGCGGAGGTCGTCGAGCAGATCGGTCTCGAGGCCGTACGCTCGGAGCGACGAGACGCCGAGCGACACGCGCTCCTCGGTGAGGCGATCGGTGACCTTCTTGATGAGCGGCGCGATGCACGAGACGTCGGCCGTCGAGAGCGCCGTGAGCGAGACCTCGTCCTGACCGCTCTTCTTCACGGCGGAGAGGACCGTCTCGACGATCTCCTCCGGATCGCGCTCGCGCACGGGGCGATAGATCATGCCTGCCTGGCAGAACCGGCACCCCTCGGTGCAGCCCCGCGCGATCTCGATCGACATGCGATCGAAGATCGCCTCGGGCCCACCCGTCGGGCTCTCGTCGGGGAACGGGTATTTCGCCAGATCGACGAGCGCGCGATCGATGGGGAAGGGGAGCGCCGGATCGGCGGGCGCGGCGACGACCTCGAGCCCGGTGTCGGGGTCGGTCCGCGTCTCGTAGAGCGACGGGACGTAGATCGCGCCGAGCGCGGCGATCGCGCGCAGGCGCTCTCGCCGCGGCACGCCGTCGGCGGTGAGGCGCTTCCACGTCGTCGCGATCGCCGTGGACTTCTCCTCGCCGTCGCCGATGACGATCGCGTCGAGGAAGGGCGCGATGGGCTCCGGGTGCGTCGCGACCGGACCTCCGGCGATGACGAGCGGATCGTGCTCGCCTCGATCCGCCGACCTCAGCGGGATGCCGCCGAGATCGAGCATCGTGAGGATGTTCGTGTACGTGAGCTCGAATTGGAGGCTGAAGCCGACGACGTCGAAGTCCTTCAGCGGACGCTTCGACTCGAGCGAGACGAGCGGGAGCGATCGCGCGCGCAGCTCGGCCTCGAGGTCGACCCAAGGCGCGTAGCAACGCTCGGCGAGCGTGCCCGGATGGTCGTTCAAGATCCCGTAGAGGATCTTGAAGCCGAGGTGACTCATGCCGATGTCGTAGACGTCGGGGAACGCGAGGCAGACCTTCGCGACGTGGGGCTCCCACGCGCGCTCGCGCGCCCCGACCTCGCCGCCGGTGTAGCGCGCGGGCTTCTCCATGAGATGGAGGAACGCCCCGTAGGGATGCTCGAGGCGAAGACCGTCCTGACTCATCGAGAGCCAGTTAGCACAGCGGCCGCGGGCCCGAAGGCGCAAAAAGCACGCGATCGTGCACGAAAACCCGAGAAATGGGCTGTCACGCGCGTGATCCTCTAGGATGCTCCCGTCCTTGGAGTGAATCCGCCGGTCCGCGGGGGGTGCACACGGGCGCGCTTGTGGGGTAAGGGGCAACCCTTGGCTCGGCGGTCGAGGAACGCCTCGGCAGCCTTGGCTTGGTCGGATGGATGTGCGGACGTCTCGCCGACCCGTGTCATCGAAGGAGGATCGAATGCAGTCCGGTCGTTGGATTCGTCGTGCTCTGGCCATCTCCGCGATGGCAGCCCCGCTCGCCGCCGTCGGCAGCGTCGCGTGCCCCTCGACGGCACAGGCGCAGACGGCGCAGCAGCAGAACGTGGACCTCCCCAAGTTCAACCCGTCGGTGCCGGGCGATCGCTTCTTCGGCGTGCCCTCCCCCTACGCCGCGGGCAAGGCGACGTTCCACGGCGGCCTGATGCTCGACTACGCGCACAACCCGCTCGTGCTCGTGGACGGGACCGGCAAGAAGCTCGGCGGGATCGTCGAACACCAGATGTTCATGCATCTGGCGATCAACTTCTCGCTCTTCAATCGCTTGGCGATCTACGCCGACATGCCCTTCTCGCTGCTCGACAAGGGCGACAGCCAGCCGGTCACGGGCGGCTCGTTCAAGTTCACGCCGCCGAACAAGGCCGGCATCGGCGATCTCCGCCTCGGCGCGCGCGTGCGCCTCTTCGGCGAGTACCACGACGCCTTCCAGATCGGCCTCGGCGGCTACGTGTGGCTGCCGACCGGCACCGACCAGGCCTTCATCTCCGACGGCAAGGTGCGCGGCATGCCGCACCTCTTGCTCGGCGGCCGCGTCGACCGGTTCATCTGGAGCGTGATGGCCGGCCCCACGCTGAAGAGCTCGACGAACGTCGGCAACGTGAAGCTCGGCCACCAGTTCAACTGGGGCGCCGGTCTCGGCGTGCTGCTCGGCACGAAGCGCAACTTCCAGCTCGGCCTCGAGTCGACGGGGGGCGTGACCCTGACCGAGGCGAACAAGCGATCGACGAACGCCGAGGTGCTGGCGGGCGCGAAGTACCGCGTCATCTCGCCCCTCGAGATCGGCCTCGGCGTCGGCCCCGGCCTCACGTCGGGCGTCGGTACGCCGGACTTCCGCGGCGTCTTCAGCATCATGTACACGCCCGAGATCGAGCCGCCGGATGGGGATCGCGACGGCGACGGCATCAAGGACAAGGTCGACGCGTGCCCCGACGTGAAGGGCGTCGCGAGCGACGATCCGAAGAAGAACGGCTGCCCGCTCCCGAGCGATCGCGACAAGGACGGCATCCTCGACGACGTCGACGCTTGCCCCGACGTGCCCGGCAAGCCGAGCGACGATCCGAAGAAGAACGGCTGCCCCGAGAAGGACAGCGACAAGGACGGCATCCTCGACGAGGTCGACGCCTGCCCGCAGGAGCCGGGCGTGCCGAACGAGGATCCGAAGAAGAACGGCTGCCCGCCGCCGAACGACAAGGACGGTGACGGCATCGCGGACACGGACGACGCTTGCCCCGACATCCCGGGCGTCAAGACGAACGATCCGAAGACCAACGGATGCCCGCCCGACACCGACGGCGACGGCTTCCGCGACGACCAGGACGCGTGCCCGAACGAGAAGGGCGTCGACGATCCGGATCCCTCGAAGCGCGGCTGCCCCAAGCTCGTCCGCGTGACCGAGAAGGAGATCATCATCCTCGAGCAGGTGCAGTTCGACACCGGCAAGGCGACCATCAAGAAGGTCTCCGATCCGCTGCTCGACTCGGTCGCCGCGGTCCTCAAGGAGCACCCGGAGATCCTGAAGCTCGAGGTCCAGGGCCACACCGACAACAAGGGCTCGAAGCAGCTCAACGCGAAGCTCTCGCAAGATCGCGCCGACTCGGTCATGAAGGCGATGATCAAGCGGGGCATCGAGGCGAGCCGCATGACGGCGAAGGGCTACGGTCAGGACGTGCCGATCGACACGAACGACACCGACGCGGGGCGCCAGAAGAACCGACGCGTGCAGTTCGTCGTCCTCGAGAAGAAGGCGAAGGCCGACACGAAGAAGTAGTCGCGAGGCTTCGCTCGTAGCGAGAGAGGCCCTCCGTCCCGAAAGGGGTGGGGGGCCTCGGCCATTTCGATCGACCGAAGCGCCGGCGTGTCGACGTCTCGGCCGATTGCGGTCGCGGAGGCGTGACGCTACGAGCCGAGCATGCGCGCCCACTCGCTCCTCGTCGTCTCCGCCGGGCTCGTCGCGTGCGGCGCGCGCACGGGGCTGCCCTCCGGCTCTGCGGGGGAGGGCGGCGGCGCGGGAGGCGGCGTGACCGTGGCCGCTCCGTGCAAGCTCCAGGTGGGCGTGCCGATGACGCGCGTCTTTCCGGATACGGAGGCGACCTCGGAGGTGATCGTCGGCTCGCACCTGACCGCGACGAGCGACCCCACCACGCAATGCTTCCTGGGCCTCTCGAGGTCGGTGGGCGCCGCGACGTTCTCGGTCGATCAGCGCTGCATGCACGCGTTCGGTGGGAGCGCGATCGACTTCGGCGCGCACGTCGTGATGGGCGCGCCGATGGACGATTCGTCGGTGATTCCGCCGGCGGATCTGTTCGTGGCCAAGAGCGCCACGAGCGGCTTCGCGATGTACTACCGCCTCCACGCGAACGCGGTGTTCTCGGCCGCGGTCGCGCCCGGCTCGACCACGATGCCCACGGCGCCCGTCAGCGTGCCGGGATCCATCGCAGCCCTCGGGGCGACCGACGCCGAAGGCACGTTCGCGCTCGTCGCGAAATCCGGGAGCGAGACGCTCGCAGCGGCGCACCTCCAGGCCGATGGGACGCTCGCGCTCGGATCGGATCTCGTCTGCGCGACCAACAACGGCCTCGCGCGCGCCGTCGCCCGCGTCGGCAAGAGCGACATCGTCGCGACGGCGTTCGACGGAGGCTCGCTGCCCGATTGCACGCCCGTGCCGAACAGCCGGGGCATTCAGCTGCGATCGACCGCTCCGGGATCGACGCTCGTGGTCGCGCCGCTCACGGGCTTCACCTCGACGCTCGCCATCACGCCGTTCGGGGCGAACGAGGCGTTCGTCGTCGTGGTGGAGAACACGGGAGCGAGCGATCGGCTCCGCGCATTTCGACTCTCGGAGAAGGCCGAGATCGAGGCCACCTACGACGTCGGTCCGGTCGAAGCGGGGTTCGGCATCTCGGCGGCCGAGCTGGGCGGCGCGCTGCTCGTCGTGGGCGATGCTCCCCATACACCCGGGAACATGGACACCTCCGGGCTTCGCGCGCGCCTCGTGGATCCGGCGAGTGGCGCCGTGATGACGACGCTCGACGTGCCGCTCCCGAGCCCGGGCGTGGACTCGCCCGAGGCGCCGACGATCGTGACCTCACCTGACGGCACCGAGGCGCTGCT
>CAYYKK010000466.1:0-4694 GCA_964467935.1 uncultured Polyangiaceae bacterium | reverse complement strand
TGAAGCTCAACGCGCAGCTGCTCGTCGGCCTCGACTCGCAGAACAGCTCCAAATACATGATCCAGTTCTTCGTCGTCGTGGCGGTCACGCTCGGCATCGCGAGCGTGCTCATCGTCACCGTGGTGCAGAAGTCGCGCGAGATCGGGATCCTCCGCGCCGTCGGGACGTCGCGCGCGCGCGTGCTCCGCGTCTTCCTCATCCAGGGCGGCATCGTGGGGCTCGTCGGCTCCTTCGCGGGCTCCGCGCTCGGCGCCGCGTTCTCGCTCTTCTTCGAGCGCTTGGCGCGGGGCCCCGACGGCTCGCCCACGTTCCCGGTGCAGCTCGACGCGACGCTCTTCATCGGCGCGAGCGCGCTCGCCACCGGCATCGGGCTCGTGGCGGCGGTGATCCCCGCGCGACGCGCGGCGAAGCTCGATCCGGCGGAGGTCATCCGCTATGGCTGACGGCGCCGTCCTCGAGGTCCGCGCGATCGTCAAGGAGTTCGGCGATTCGGTCGTCAACCGCGTGCTCCACGGCGTCGACGTCACCCTCGCCCGCGGTGAGTTCGTCGCGCTCATCGGCCCCTCCGGCTCGGGCAAGAGCACGCTCCTCAACCTGATCGGCCTGCTCGACCGACCCACGTCGGGCACCATCGTCATCGAAGGCCAGGAGACGGGCGATCTCGACGAGGCGGGGCTCACCGGCTTCCGAGGTCGGACGCTCGGGTTCATCTTCCAATTTCACCACCTGCTGCCGGCCTTCGACGCCATCGAGAACGTCATGCTCCCGTCGTACGCCGAGCAGGGCTTCCCGTCGCGGAGCATGCGCGAGAACGCGGCGGCGCTCCTCCGCGACGTCGGGCTCGGCGACAAAATCGAGGCCCGCGTGACCGAGATGTCCGGCGGGCAGCAGCAGCGCGTCGCCATCGCGCGCGCGCTCGCCCACGGGCCAGCGCTGGTGCTCGCAGACGAGCCGACCGGCAACCTCGACACCGGATCCGCCGACGAGGTGTTCGAGCTGATGCGCCGGTTCAACCGCGAGCGTGGGACGAGCTTCTTGCTCGTGACCCACGACCCGCGCATCGCGGCGCGCTGCGATCGCGTCCTCGAGATCGTCGACGGTCGGATCGTGCGAGACGGCGCGCCGAGGCCGGGCTGACGCTGCCGCGACGGCGCGCGCATTGACGGCCCTCGGTCGGTGACCTACTCGCTCTCGATGCGCGCTCGCTCCCACGCTCTTCTCGCGGTCACGTTCGCTCTCGGGCTCTCGACGACGGAGGTCGCGCGCGCCGACGTCGCGCCGCCGCCCGGCACGACGCGCGTGGACTACACGTTCGTCGCGACGGGCTCGGTGAAGGGCGTGGTGCTCGTCGCGTACCCGATGATCGGCGCCGGCAGCAACGGGCGCACGGTGGAGCTCTCGCTCGACGAGCCGGCGAGACCGATGCAGGGCTACACCCCCGGCATCTACAGCTTGTCCGCTGCCGACGCGAAGGCGCTCGCCGCGACCGAGGACCAGAAGGTCGGCGAGGATCTGCTCGCGAAGAAGGCGCACCTCTGCGTGAAGGCGGTGCCGCGCGTGTTCGCGGTGCCGACGACGACGATGGTGAGGTCGATCTCCGACGTGTTCCGCATCGACGCGACCGCGGACGCGTGCAAGGCGACGTTCGACAAGACGATCTACGGCGGCGAGGGCGGGCTCAAAGGGGAGGGCACGGTGGATCCGTCGGGGCATCGCCTCGTGCCTGCGCCGTTCAGCCAAGGTCTGCCCGACGTGGGCGACATGGGCATCTCGCTCTCCGCGCAGCCCCACGCGCTCTCCGCCGCGCCGACGTCGCCGACGTCCTCGCCGAGCGCGTCGCCCGCGCCGACGCCGAGCGCGCAGCCCTCGGCCGCGCCGACGAGCACGCAGGAGAACGCGGCGCCGCCGCGCGGTGGGTGCGCCGGGTGCGCGGTGTCGGGCGGCGGTGAAGAGCTCGGCATCGCCGCGTTCGTGGCGGTCGGGCTCGCGATGGCGTCGCGTCGACGCCCGAGCCGCGGCGCCGACCGAGGCTGATCAGGGCAGGAACGACGCGGGATCGACGGGGCCGCGCACGCGCGCGCGGATCTCGCTCGGCGCGGGGAGCCCGGCGTCGCGGAAGGCGCGCGCCATCGCGTCGACGCTGCCGTAGCCGACGCTCTTCGCCACGTCGACGATCGCCACGTCCTCGGCGCTGAGCGCGACCGCCGCGAGCTTGAGGCGCAGGCGCTTCGTGGTCTCGCGAAAGCCCTGGCCCATGCCGTTCGCGCGCGAGAGCTCGGCGACGTCGCGCGAGACCTGGCGCAGCGATCGGCCCGCGAGCGCGGCGACCTCTTGCAGCGTGGGCAGCGCGCGGAAGCCCTCGGCGAACGGGGCGAGCGCGGGCCAGAGGCGCTCGAACGGGAACGCCGAGCTGCCGAGGCCGCGCGCGACGAACCCCTGCTGGGCGAGATCGTCGAGCAGGGCGCGCAAGACGACCATCACGTCGCCCGAGGGCGCGTCGAGCGCGGCGAAGATCGCCTCGAGCGCGCCGCGCGTCGTCGCCGCGAGGGGGATCGTCTCGAAGTCGCTGGGTGCGCGCTTCGTCCACGCGCTCGGGCCGACGCGCAGATCGAGCGCGCGGAACGGCGCGCCGGTAGAGCGAATCGCGAAGGCGCGCTCGGCGTGGCGACCTTCCATCGCCCCCTCGCGCGCGATCCACGCGAAGGGGCCGTCGAGCGTCCGCGCCGCGGGGCCGAGGACCTCCACGCGGCCCGAGAGGACGAGCTGCACCGCGACGTCCTCGAGGCCCTCGCTCTCGGGCGCGAAGCGCGAGTCGAAGACGAGGCCCGAGCGGTCGACGACGCTGCCGCGAACGCCTGCGCCGATGAAGAACACGGTGCGCATCGACGCGGCGCTCTCGAGCTCGAGCTGGCCGGTGACCGAGAGCACGGCGGGAGTCTTCACCGTGCGCCTCGGTCTGTAAAGACCTCGGATGGCGTGAACTATCGGAGGAGACGCGGCAGGGGTGTGCGTAAGAGCCCACCGTCGACGCCGCCGCGTCGTGGAGAAAGGAACGTCATGAAGCTTCGCCTTGCCCTCTCGCTCGTCGTCTCGACCTCGGCCCTCACGGGCTGCGCCGCGCTCTCGGCCCTCACCGGCGGCGCGCTCGGGCCCAGCGTCTCCGAGTCGGAGGCGAAGGCGGCGATCCAGGCGAAGGACTACGAGAAGCTGAAGCCGCTCTGCACGGGGGAGATCGACATCCGCACGCACGTCGCGAACAACGTCGACGACACGTGCACGGCGGCCATCGCGATCGCGCGCGAGAAGAAGGACGTGGCCTATCTCGCGCCGCTCTGCGTGCGCACGAAGGAGAGCTTCGGCGCCCGCTTCGGCGCGGCGTGCGCGGCCTCGCTCGATCTCGCCATCGAGCGCGACGACGGCGCCGCGATCGACGAGGTGTGCAAGGACGGCTACCACGAGGCCTGCACGGTGAGCGCGATCCGAAGCCATTTCGGCGATCTCACGCACCCGCACTGCGCCTCGCTCGCGAAGGACGTGGTCGCGGCGGTCGACTCGTTCATGAAGCCGAACGAGACGCGCTCGGAGGTGTTCGGTCGCGTGGTCGGGGCGCTCGCGCGCTGCGACGAGGGCGCGACCATCTTCGAGAAGATCGCGCACATCGGCAACGGCGGCGCCTCGGGCTACGGGACGCGCGTCTTGCTCGCGGCGCACGAGGTCGCCGGCGAAGCGCTCGACAAGGCCCTCACCGATTACCTCGCGTCGCACCAGGGCAAGGCGTTCCTCGCCGCGGAGCACGGCGAGTACGCGGCCGATCACCTCGCGCAGTTCCTCGTGGCGGAGAAGCGGGACAACCTCTGCGAGCCGCTCGCGACGGCCGCGAAGGACGCCGCGCCGAAGGTGCAGGCCGCGTTGATGTCGTACTTCGTCGCGTTCGGGTGCACGAAGGCGGCGCCGCTCGCCGTGGGTCTGCTCGCGAGCGACGTCGCGGAGGAGCGGCGCCTCGGGTGCGTCGCCTCCGGCAAGCTCGCGGACGCGTCGGCGCTCCCGAAGCTCGGCATCGTCGCCGACAGCGACACGACGAGCCGCGTCGTCGAGCGGCCCGAGGGCTCGGGGGTCTTCATGAAGGAGCGCTACGTGTCGGACGCGTGCCGCGAGGCCATGGGCAAGATCCAGCTGCGCGCGAACTGAAGAACCGATCTCACGCCCCAGAGAGGAGAAACATCGTCATGAAGAAGAAGATCGTCGGAGGCCTCCTGTTCATCGGGCTCGTCGGGTGGAGCGTCGCGTGCGGCGATCGCGCGGCGACGCTCGGCAACGAATGCAAGTCGAATGACGACTGCAACACCGGCATGCTGCGCGGCGTGTGCATGCAGTCGATGTTCAAGGGCGGCTATTGCACGCTGCTCTGCGAGAGCGACGCGGACTGCAAGAAGGACGGCTTCACGTGCGGCAGCGCCGAGGTGACGCAGAAGGGGCCGCTCGTCACGACGAAGAACGAGTCGAAGTACTGCACCAAGAAGTGACGGCTCAGCGGCGCTGCGCGTCGCCGCGACGGGGGCGGCGCCGGGCGAGCGCGACGAGCGCGCCGACCGAGAGCGCGAGGCCGAGCGCTTCGTCGTCGGTCCTCGTCGCGCCGCCGACCGCGCAGCCGCTCGAGCTCGCCGCGCCCGCGCCGCCCGCGCCGCCGCTCCCCG
>CAYYKK010000465.1:0-4724 GCA_964467935.1 uncultured Polyangiaceae bacterium | reverse complement strand
GGCGATCTGCGAGGGGCTCCCGAAGCGCCTCGTCGAAGGCGAAGTCCCCGCGGCCATGAAGGGGTTCGAGATCTTCTCGCTGGATCTCGGGGCGCTCATCGCCGGCACGCGCTACCGAGGCGACTTCGAGAACCGCCTCAAGGCCGTTCTGAAGGCCCTCGAGAAGCGTCCGGGCGCGGTGCTCTTCATCGACGAGATCCACACGATCATCGGCGCGGGCGCCGGGAGCGGCACGATGGACGCGTCGAACATGCTCAAACCGGCGCTCGCGTCGGGCAAGCTCCGCTGCATCGGCGCGACCACGTTCGAGGAGATGCGCGGACACCTCGAGAAGGACAGCGCCCTCTCTCGTCGCTTCCAGAAGATCGAGATCGGCGAGCCGAGCGTCGAGGAGACGCAGCGCATCCTCGACGGTCTCCGTCCGCGCTACGAGGAGTTCCACAAGATCACCTACGCGCCCGAGGCGCTCGAGGCGGCCGCGAGCCTCGCGGCGCGCTACCTGCGCGACAAGAAGCTCCCCGACAAGGCCATCGATCTGCTCGACGAGGCCGGCGCGGCGGCGAAGCTCGCGCATGGAGAAGGCCACCGCGTCGAGGCCGCGGACGTCGAGCTCATCGTCTCGAAGATGGCGCAGATCCCTCCGAAGCAGGTCTCCTCGAACGACAAGAGCGCGCTCAAGAACCTCGAGGAGGACCTCCGCGGCGTCGTGTTCGGCCAGGCCGAGGCGGTGAAGGCGGTGGCGGCGGCGATCAAGCTCTCGCGCGCCGGCCTACGCAGCCCGGAGAAGCCGATCGGCTCGTTCCTGTTCACCGGCCCCACGGGCGTCGGCAAGACCGAGCTGGCGAAGCAGCTCGCGAAGTCGCTCGGCATCGCGTTCCAGCGCTTCGACATGAGCGAGTACCAGGAGCGCCACACCGTCTCGCGCCTCATCGGCGCCCCGCCCGGCTACGTCGGCTACGATCGCGGCGGCCTCCTCACCGAGGCGATGGCGAAGACGCCCCACTGCGTGCTCCTCCTCGACGAGATCGAGAAGGCGCACCCCGACGTCTTCCAGGTGCTGCTCCAGGTGATGGATCACGGCACGCTCACCGACAACAACGGCAAGAAGGCGGACTTCAGGCACGCCGTGCTGATCATGACGAGCAACGTCGGCGCGCGCGATCTGCAGCAGGTGCGCGTCGGGTTCGGCGAGCGCGGATCGGTCGGCGAGGACGACCGTGCCTTCAAGAACCTCTTCAGCCCCGAGTTCCGCAATCGCCTCGACGCGCGGGTGAAGTTCGAGGCGCTCGATCCCTCGATCATGGGCAACATCGTCGACAAGTTCATCAAGGAGCTCGACGCTCTGCTCGCCGACCGCAAGGTGACGATCGACGTGACGAAGGCCGCGCGCGAGCACCTCGCGAAGAAGGGCTACGACCCGTTGTTCGGGGCTCGGCCGCTCGCGCGCGTCATCGAAGACGACGTCAAGCGCAAGCTGACCGACGCCATCCTGTTCGGCGATCTCGAGCACGGCGGTGTCGCGCACGTCGATGTGTCGCGCGTCGATGTCGCGGGAGCGGACGCGACCGGCGAGCCGGAGCTCGTCTTCACGTACACGCCGCTCCCGAAGGACGAGGCGCGCCCCGCTCCGGAAGAGCTCAACTAGCCGAGCGCCTCAGTTGAGCGAGTAGGGCAGGTTGAGATCGAAGGGCGCGATCGCGGCGTCGAAGGCGCGCCCGTCCGTCGCGCGCATCTGGTAGCTGCCGCGCATCGTGCCGCGCGGGGTCTCGAGCACGCACCCGCTCGTGTACTCGAAGTGCTCGCCAGGACGGAGGACCGGCTGCTGCCCGACGACGCCCGGGCCGCGCACCTCCTCGACCTTGCCGTTGCCGTCCGTGATGACCCAGTGTCGGCTCTTCAGCTGCGCCGTGACCGAGCCCTCGTTGTGGATCCGGATCGTGTAGGCGAACACGTACCGCTTCGCTTGCGGCACCGACTGCTGCGGCACGTACTCCGTCGAGACGGTGATGCGAAAGCCCTCGGTGATCGCGGTCGACACGGCCCCTAGATGCCACGAGGCGCACGGGCCGACAAGCGCCGAGCCTGCCCCAGGGGCACGTTCGGTTGACACGCGGTCGGGTCGTCCCCAGCTTGCGCCTCCATGAGCCCCGGCACCGGCGGACGGCCGTCCCGCTTCCTGTCTCCCTTCGACGGCCCTCCGCCCGCCGCGATCGACGCGTCGTCGAACGACCGGAGCTTGCGCGGCTCGGGCGACGGACCGAGGGGGGACGGCTTTCGCGCCATCGGCCCGTTCGGAAGCGAGCACCGAGCCCGCGAGGCCGCCCTCGTCCTCACGAGCATGTCGATCGAGCACGCGCTCCACCACGCCTCGTCGCTCCAGAGCGTCGAGCTCGGCGAGAGCGGGCTCGCGGCCGCCTACGGCTTCTACCTCCTCGTGCGCGAGCGGGACTTCGTCCGGGCGAAGAGGAGCCTCGATCGCTACGAGGAGGAGAACAGAGACTGGCCGCCGCGCCGCACGCGCGAGCGCCTCCGCTACGGCGGCATCCCTCTGCTCGCCCTCGCCTTCGCGGCGCTCGTCGTGTTCGCGTGGTTCACGGGCCCCGCGAAGGACGACGGGAGATTCTTCGTCGAGGGGACGAGCGTCTCGTCCCTCGTCCTCTCCCACGAGCCCTTCCGCGCGGTGACGGCGCTCACGCTCCACGGCGACGGCGCGCACGTGATGGGAAACCTGCTCTCGGGCGCGCTCTTCGGCCGCGCCGTCGAGCGGCGCCTCGGTCCCGGGCTCGGAGGCCTCGGCGTTCTCGCCGCGGGCGCCCTCGGGAACTACGCGAACGCCGCTTACTACGGCTGGATCAAGCACACCGAGCACCTCTCCATCGGCGCGTCCACCGCGGTGCTCGGCGCCGTCGGCATCCTCGCGTCGACGCAGATGCTCATGCGCACGGACGCGGGCCCGCGACGTTGGTACGACGTCGCGGCGCCGATCGTCGGCGGCCTCGCGCTCCTCGGGACCATCGGCTCGAGCCGCGAGAGCGATCTCGGCGCGCACGGTTTCGGCTTCGCCGCGGGCCTCGCGATCGGCGCCGTGATCGCCCTCGCGGTCCGCCACAGGAAGACCGGGATGAAGACACAGCTCGTGTCGGGCGCGCTCGCGCTCGGTGTCGTCGGCGGCGCCTGGGCGCTCGCCCTCGCGCGCTGACTAGCGCCCGGGTCCGTCGAAGAGACCCACGCTTCCGCCGACCCAGGTCAGGTTCCTGTTCTGGTCGACGCCCAGCATCGCCCCGCGCGAGAGCCGCACCAGGTTCAGCACGAGCTCGGGCCGCTCGCCCTCGGGCGTGCGGAGGAACATCATCCGCACCTCGGCCTTCACGTGGTTCTCCCCGTCGGGCATCGGGATGCCGGGGTGGTACGTGATCTTCTCCTGCAGCAGCCAACCGTCCTTCTGCTCGTCGGGGATCGCGAGGACGTCGTCACGCGTGACGTCCACCTTCACCCCGGAGCCCGCGAACGAGAAGAGCGGCTTCAGCACGTACCTGGAGAGATCATCGGGGAGGTCGGCCCCGACCTGGCGCAGCGTCCGCGCCTTCGGCACCGCGGGGTGGTCGACGTACGGCAGCGTGTACTTCGAGAGGACCCAGTACCAGTTCGGGTGCGAGCACCACGAGACGTCGAGGTCGTCCGTGTAGCGGAACGGGAGCTCTTGGCCCTCCTTCTCCAGCTCGTCGAACACGATGCGGTTGTAGATGCGTTTCACCTGCACCAGCTTGTCGTTCTTCTTTCGGAAGAGCCGTCGGCCCTCCTTGACGAGCGTCGTGGGGCACACGGCGTCCACGTCGAGGAGGATCTTGGTCGCCGCGAAATCCGGGTACGTCTTCTGCGTCTCGGGGTGGAGGTCGAGCAGGACGACCTCCTCTGGATCCTCGTCGTGCACGACCGCGCGCCGCAGCATCTCGACGAAGGACGTCGCGTCGTGCCCGCCGAAGTAGATCGAGAAGGGTCGATCGAGCCCCGGCACCTCCGCGCGCATCTTCTCCACCAGCACCTGGTGTTGGATCACCATGAGCGAATAGAGCGAGGGGAACGCCTGCAGCTCGACCACCTTGCCCTCTAGCTCGCCGCGCGCGTTCTTCGTGATCGCGAAGTCGACCTGGATGCAGTTCGGCAGGTCGTCCATCTGAGGGACGTCGAGCGCGCTCGGGATCGCCTTCTTCAGCTCC
Source organism: uncultured Polyangiaceae bacterium (assembly GCA_964467935.1). GTDB lineage: Bacteria > Myxococcota_A > Polyangia > Polyangiales > Polyangiaceae > CAYYKK01. The sequence goes on along the minus strand of CAYYKK010000465.1, from coordinate 507 downwards.
GCGACGAGCGCGGGAGCCGTGATCTGCGCGACGATCCCTCGGGCCGCGTCGGCGAGCCCGTCACGGAGCGCGTCGGGGATGAAGAACGGCGTCTCCGCGACGCGAAACGGGATGGGACACCCGAGCCGCCTCGAGAGCGCGTCGAGGTACGATTGGTAGAAAGCGTCGGTGTAGTGCGCGTTGTAGGCCGAGCGAAACCGAGAGTCCATCTGGGCCTCCTGGATATCACGCCGGCGAGGCGGGCACGAGTCGGGCGAGGCGTCGTCGGCGTTTGCCTCGTGGCGAGGCCGGGGCTAGCCTGCCCCACCATGTCGTCGTCCCCCCTCCGCTCCGCCCAAGCCGCTCAACGTGCCCGCGCGCTCCCCCTCGTCGCGCTCGCAGCTCTCGCCGGGCTCGCGCTCGCGAGCGCGGGCTGCAGCGGGCTCACCGAGCCCAACGCCATCACCGTGACGAAGGAGGCCGATCCGGCCCCCGCGACGCCGCAGCCGCCGTCGGGCGCGGCGGACG
>CAYYKK010000464.1:0-4732 GCA_964467935.1 uncultured Polyangiaceae bacterium | reverse complement strand
CGACCACCACCACCGCCGCCGCCGCCGCCGAAGCCGCCGCCACCGCCACCACCACCACCGCCGCCGCCGCCGCCGCCGCGACCACCGCCGCCGCCGCCGCCGCCGAAGCCGCCGCCGCCGCCGCCCGATCGCTCACGCCGCTCCTCGGCCTCGTTCACTCGCAGGGGACGCCCGTCGAGGTTCTGGCCATTCATCTGCGCGATGGCCGCTTGCGCCTGCTCCGGCGTGCCCATCGTCACGAAACCGAACCCGCGGGACTGCCCGCTCTGGCGATCGGTGACGATGTGCACGTCGGTCACCTCGCCGCAGGCCGAGAAGGCCGTGCGAACCAGGTCCGCCGTCGTCGAAAACGAGAGATTACCAACGTAGAGTCGCGTGCTCATCAGTGCCTCACAGCGGCAGCGGGGGGAGACCCACCACCTCCAGCGTCGCGGCCGTTCACTCGAAGGTCGGTTCGCCCCCTCACTCGAGAGGGACGGAGCGCACCGGCCTTCTGGCTTCGCCCTCGGACCCACGCCGCCCCGGTGACCCGGTTCGACGAAGGGCGAAGGACGTCCACACTCTTCAGAAAGCCACACCCTTCAGAAGCGTGGTTGCCCTTGGTCTCCTTGGTCCGACCGCGAACCGAAGAAGGTGCCGAGGGACCAGTCCCCCGGCTTCACACGTCGCGTCGTCCAGTCAGTTGCAACCCAGTTCCGCAGTCGCTCGAGCGACAAGAGCACGGCACCCGAGGTGGCGACGGGGCGCTGATCCCGCGTTGGTCTTGGGAAGGCGCGCAGTCCTGTTCCAGAATACGTTTCGTGAGCCCTCGAATCGTAAACACGTCGTTGCCTTTTCGCCAACAAGAATGGAGCCGCACGGGAGCGGCCCCCCGCGCCGACGGGCACGCGGGGGAGGCGACAGGCGCCGTTGCGTCACTTCGGGACGTCTTGCTTCACGCACTCGCCGTTCATGCAGACGAATCCGCTGGGGCAGTCGGTCGCCGAGTCCATACAGGCGACCGATTTCGTCCACGTCGCCAGATGGTTCGACTCGGTCGGTTTCTGGAACGTGAGCCAGAACGGCGAGTAGCTCGGGTCGACGCCTGGCTGCGTGGCGGCCACGCCGAGGTCGACGGCCGTCATCCAGATCTGCGGCTTCGTCCCGTTCGAGAGGAAGCCGTAGGGCACGTAGGAGGAGAAGGTGAAGAACATGAGGCTGCCGTTCTGTTGGATGAACGGCGCCGAGCGCGGCCAGTTCGTGCCCTGATTCATGGCGTGCGTCGCGTTCGTGAGCTCGATCGGCGTCTGGCCCGACTGGGCGCGCACCATGCGCAGGCGCGTGCCGTGGGAGTTGTACGTGCCGCAGCCTTGGCAGCTATCGAAGATGATCCACTGCGAGTCGGGCGTCCACGTCGGATAGAAGTGAACCTGGCCGCCCGAGGCCGGAACGATCATCTCCGGCGTTCCGAAGGCGCCGTTGTTGTACGGCATCACCATGATGTCGCCGGTGTTCTGCGCGTTCCATTCGTAGCCACCGGAGGACGGCATGCGCACGAACACGATGCTGTTGCCGTCGGGGCTCCACTCGGGCTGCGCGTAGAGGTAGCCGGATCCGACGAGGGCCGGATCGACGTTGCTGATGGTCGCGCCGGTCGTCGAGTCGATGAGCCGAAGGGTCCCGTGCCAGTTGACGAGCAGCTTCGAGCCATCGGGCGAGAACGTCTGCAGGTTCCATTTGCCGGCGGCAGGCGGCGTCACGATGAAGCTCTGGCCGTTGTCGCCCGCGACCACGCCGCCGCCGATCCCCTCGGCGCTCCCGAACTCCATCGCCACCTTCTTGCCGTCCGGGGAGACGGCGTGACAGCCCACGCAGCCGAAGCCCGGAGGGTTCTGTACGAAGACGCTCGCCGTCTTCGCGCCGAGGGGGACTCGGTAGATGCCGGTGATCGTCGTCGACCAATAGTAGACGCCACCCTTCACGTCTTCCGGAGAGAACGAGAGCTTCACCATGGCGCTCCCGTACGGCGACGTCGCTCCGGCGCTCGCGTCGATGCTCACCGTGACGTCGCCGCCGGCGAGCCCCGCCGTCACGTCGGCCCAATCCGCGTCCGCGAGTTGGTACATGCACTGCGAGCCGCTGCAGACCGAGGGGCCGAGGTACACGTCGCGCTGGTACGTGGCCCCTTCGAAATGCAATCGATATGCACCTGCACCAGGGGCTGCGTTCCACTGGAAGTTCAGCTCCGGCTGGTTGCGCGGGATCATCGTGTTGTCGAACGGATAAGCCCAGGTCGGCGCGGGCCCGCCGCCGCCGTTCGCGAACCACCCCGAGGGGTTCGGGGGCGCCGAAGGATCGACGATGTCGGGCGCGTGCAGATCGATGATGACGTCCGCGTGTCCGCTCTGTGGACCGTAGGATCCGAGCGCCTGCGTCTTGCCGCCGGTCTTGATCGAGGCGGGGACCGTCAGCGTGGCGCCGGCGAAGCTGCCGAACTTCCCGTCCGCGAGCGCGAACACCGTGCGGTCGGTGACGTCGCCGTCCGTGCTCGACTGCGCCTTCACCGGGACCATCACGTCGGCCCCGTTCACGGTGACGGTGATTGGATCGGGCGCGAGTGTGAGCGTGCCGTCGGGGATCGTCGACGACGAGGTGCTGCCGCCGGAGCCCGGACCTCCGCTGGCGAGGCTCCCGCCGCTCCCGCCGGTTCCGCCTGCTCCCGCGGAGCACGCCGCGGCGGCGCTCATCGCGAAGGTCAGCAGCGATCCCCAGAGCCACGACGAAGACAAGGTTTTCATGTCGGTTCCTTCGCTGGAGTTCGAGGTCGATTCTCGCGTCACGGGCCTGGGTCGCGGCGTCGCCACTCGACTTGGCGCGAGGTCCCGCGTTCCTCGATCCCTCGGGGCCTCTCGACAAGTGAAGCGTGCGGGACGTGACGGCTCAAGCGAGATCGTGGCGGACGCGGGGGCGTCCACCGAACGCGTGCGCGTCCAGGTGACTCACTCGAGCTCGCGCTTCGCCGCATCTTCGACGTCGCCCCGCGGGATGCCGATGCGATCGAAGAGGCGCTCCAGCGCGCGGAAGAACCTCGCGCGGTCGAGCGCGGGGTTCAGCCAACCCGTCGTGATGCAGTAGCGTCTGTGATGCGGCTTGTCGTGGTGGACGGCGTGGTGCTCGGGGGAGAGCACGAGGCCGAGGCGCTGGAGCGTCCGCGCGATGCGGGGAGGCTCGGGCATGTGCGCCCAGCCGTGCGCGATGCTCGTCAGCAGCACGCCCGCGCTCAAGACGAGCGTGAAGATCCCGAGCGCGACCCCCCACGTCTCGCTCCTGGTCGGGCAGAAGAGGTAGGTCGGCAAGAGCACGAGCTGCGAGACGAGGCAGTTGTCGCCGTTCGCCTCGACGAAATCGTGTCGTGTGATCGCGAGCGGGTCGCGGTGGTGTTCGCGGAACGGGCGCACGAACTTCGGCCCGACGAACGGCGTCGTGGCGCTCGCGTACGTGTCCGCCAGCCAGTGAACCAGGCCCGACGCGAAGTCGGCGGCGAGGTAGCCCGCGAGCGCGACGGGCGCGGCGAGCCACCGCGCGCTCGATCTCGTCGCCAGGCCCTCGACGACGTCCGCCGCGATCGCCCCGCCGATCCACACGTACGCGACGACCGAGGCCACCTCGACGACGCGATAGCGGCTCGCGTCGCGATCGCCGCCGCCGAAGAGGTACGCGTGCACCCTCGCCGTGGTGCGTCGATTGGCGGCGCGCGCTCGTCGCAAGGCGGCGTCCTCTCTCACCCCGGCAGCGCGGTCTCGACCTGGTGCAGCATCTCCATGCGACGACGAATGACGGGGCTCGTCCCGTCGAGCAGCCGCGCGGTCTCCTCGAGAACGTCGGCGAGCAGGATCATGCGGATGCTCGGGTCCATCGTCTCGCGCCCCACGCCGAAGGGCGGCTCCCACCCGAGCATCACGTCCGTCATCTGACCCTCGAGCGCCAGGATCGACGCGAAGCCGAGCCGCAGCGAGATCGTGCGGTCGAGCGCGCTCGGATCGCCGCCGCGCACGACGTGGCCGAGCACGGTCTCGCGGATGTCGACGCCGGGGGCGTCCTCGTCGAGGTGCGCTTGGATCCGCTTGCGGAGGTGGCCCACGGGGATCGCGAGCCCCTCGCTCTTCACGATGAGCGCGCGCTTCTTGCTGCGACCCTGCGCGAAGCACCGGCGCAGCACCTGGCGCACGCGATCGACGACCTCGTCCTCCGAGTGTGTCTCCTCACCGTAGAGGATCGCGTCGGCCTCGGCGGCGATGCCGGCGCGCATCGCGAGGAAGCCGCAGTTGCGGCCCATGACCTCGACGATGAACGCGCGCCGGTGCGCGCGTGCCGTGTCGGAGATGCGATCGCACGCCTCGACGATCGTGTTGACGGCGGTGTCCACGCCGATGGCGAGGCCGGCGTGTCCGACGTCGTTGTCGATCGACGCTGGCAGGCCGACGACGCGGCAGGGCGTCGTCGCCGCGAGGACGTGGGCTCCGGTGAGCGAGCCGTTTCCGCCGATCACGACGAGGCCCTCGAGGCCGAGCTCCTTGATGGCCTGCCTCGCGCGCGCCTGACCCTCCTCGCCGTGCATCTCGAGGCACCGCGAGGATCCGAGCACCGTGCCGCCCTGTCGCGTGATCCCTTCGATGCCGTCGGGCTCGAGGTGGACCGTGCGCTTGGCGAGCAACCCCGCGTAGCCGTCGCGGATGCCCACCACCTCGTGCTT
>CAYYKK010000463.1:0-4754 GCA_964467935.1 uncultured Polyangiaceae bacterium | reverse complement strand
GGGGTCGAGATCGTCGACGGGGCCACCGTCGTCGCGCACGCGGAGGGCCCCTCCGCGGTCGCGGTCGAGGCGATCGATCGCCTCGGTACGTCCACGGTTCTGACGACGCGGCTCTTGCTCGACGCGCGAGGCGCCTCGAGCCCGCTCGCGACGCCCGACCTCGTCTGCCCCACGGTCGGCGGCGTCCTGCGCGGCCTCGAAGAGGGGGATGGCCCCGACCAGCTGCGACCGAACGTCGGCGAGATCCTCGTCACGACCGAGGGTGTGGTCGATGGAAGGCAGCATCTCTGGGAGGCGTTTCCGGGTCGCGCGGGTGAGACGACGGTCTACCTCTTTCACTATGCGCTCGCGTCGGCGCGCGCTCCCGGAATGCTCCTCGGGCTCTATGGACGTTTCTTCGAAGCGCTCCCCACCTACAAGCGCGGCGACGCCGAGCTCGTTCGTCCGACGTTCGGCGTGATCCCGGGCTGGTCGCGTCTCACCCCGACGCGTCGGCCCCGCGCCAGCAGGATCCTGCTCGTCGGCGACGCGGCGGCGCTGCACTCGCCGCTGACGTTCTGCGGCTTCGGCGCGATGTTGCGATCGCTCGCGCCCGTCACCGCGGCGGTGATGGCGCGGCTCGATGGAGACGCCGCCGATTGGTCGGCGGTGCTGCGCGACGCGGACATCCACCTCGGCACCGGCGCGCTCGCGCGGATGATGGCGAGGCCTTCTCCTCGGCCTCGGGACGCGAACGCGCTGAACGAGCTGCTCGACGCCGCGTTCGCGTCGCTCGCGGAGATGGGGGACGCGCCCTTCGGCGCGCTCTTGCGTGACGAGATGGAGCTCGCCGACTTCGTGACCTTCCTTCGGCGCACGGCGGCGAAGCGGCCGCACGTCTACCTCGACGTGGTGCGTCGCCTCGGGCTCGGTGGCGTCGCCGCGTGGGGGAGTCGATTGGTGCCGGCGCTCGCCGGTCGCTGAGGCGCGGTGCGGCGCGAGCGGCGAGCGATCATGCCTCGCGCAACACGCCGCCCCGACCGAGCTCCAGCGACCGCCCGCGCCACGCGAGGCGTCGCGACCCGAGCGCCCGCGCGAGCGCGGCGAGGAGCACGCCGTCGCCGACGATCGCCCACAGCAAGATGCCGACGCCGATCCTCGCGCGGCCGACGCGGCACGCGACGAGGGCCGTGACGGCGCGCGACCCGAGCGCGAGCGCCGCGGCGGCGATCGCGGCGCTGCTCGGGTGGAGCATGGCCAGCAGCGCGATGAGCGGCGCCGCCGAGAACAAGAACGGATAAGAGAGCAGGAGCAGCGGGCGCTGGCCGCGCAACACCGAGAGCCAGCGCGCGAACCGCGCCGTGACCTGAGCGAGGTCGCGGCCGCCGGCGCGCGACCTCACCGGACGCGGCACGGCCACGACGCGGCGACCCAGCGCCCGGATCCTCCGCGCGAGCTCGAGGTCCTCGCCGAGGACCCATCGCATGGCGCCGAACCCTCCCACCGCGTCGAGCGTCGCGCGTCGGACGGCGAACGTCTTTCCGACCATCGTCGTCGCATCGATCGCGGCGAGGAGCGGAAAGCTGTGGAGCGACGCTCCCAGCACCGCGCCGCTCACCCGGTCGGCGACGGTCCCGCGATCCGCGTCCTCGACGGGCGGCATCCAAGATGCGGCCACCTCCGAAGGGGATCCGATCGGCGCCACGAGCGCGTCGAGATCGACCCCCGTCAAGTCCACGTCGCTGTCGACGACGACGACCAGGTCTCGCGGCGCAGGCACGTCGGCGAGCGCGCGCGCGAGCTGCGCCGCCTTGCGGTTCGGTCCGAACGCGCGCGTCACGACGACGCGCGTCTCCAGCCCTTCCGCGGTGAGCTCGCGGGCGATGGTCCGGGCCGTCGGCGTCGCCTCGTCGGCCTCCTCCTCCACCGCGAAGATCACGAGCGCGCCCTTCACGCCGAGGGCGCGTCCGGTCGAGCGGAGCGTGTCACCGAGGTCGTTCTCGCGCCCCGCGCAGGGCCTCAGGACGACGACGCGCTCCGAGCGCGATCCGAAGGCTGCGCTCTTCGGATCGAGGGCGCCGCGCGATGCGCGAAGGGACGCCGAGGCAGACGCGCCAGCGTAGAAGCCCGCCCATCCCAGCAGGGCGAGCCCGACAAGGTCGGCGAACATCAGGCCCTCCTCATGCGCATCGGGATCAGGCTGCGAACCCAGGTCTTGCGGAACCGATCGAGCGAGAGCGATTCGTGCACGGCGCCGTGATGGACACCGCCGAGCTCGATCGCGAGCTGGCTGCGGCTGTAGAAGGGCGTGTCCTCGAGCGTGCGGACGAGCTCGACGCCGGTCATCGACGGGCCTCGCACCGTGCGCTCGAGCCACCACGCCGTGCGACCGAGGGAGCGCTCGCGCACGTCGCCGAGCGGAGTCACCTCGCCCCGCGCGAACTCCAAGTCGATCGACTTGCGTGTCCCGTCGCGTCGGTCGACGGCGTACGAGACCGCGGCTCGCTCGCGCGTCGCCGCGCGAGACCAGCTCCACGTCGAGAATGCCTGCTCGAGCGGCTCGTCGCCCCAGTTCGAGTCGAAGTAGCCCTGGCCGCGAAACGAAACGGACGGCTGCGCGAGGCGCACCTCGACGCGAGCGGAGGGCGCGATCGGCCACCAAGCGTGGCGGCCGGCCTCGTCGAGCCGATGCGATGGCCCGGGGCTCGCCGCGAACCGCACGTCGACGTGCCCTCGGATCGGCGACCTCCCGAGCGCGACCTGCTCGTCGACGACGATCGTGATCCCGTCGCCCGTCGACCGCACCTCGCTCGCTCCGATGGCGACGCCGTCCGCCGCGCAGCGCGCCCCGCGTCGTTCGGTGAGCGCCCAGCGGTGTTGCCCGCGTCGATAGAGTGCGACGTTGAGCGCCGTGAAGTCGAGAGGGTTCGCGTCTCCGCGCTCACGCGCGCGCGCGTAGAACGGAGAGAACGGGTGACCCACCATCGCGATGACGACGAGGCCCGTCTCCTCGTCGTCGCTCAGCGCATCCAGGTACCACCAAGCGTACCCGTTGCTCGGTGTCGCTCTGTCGAACCCGAGTCCTCGAGCAGCGCCGACGCCGCCAGCCGACCGGACGTCGCCGCCATCGGGATGCCCGCTCCCGGGTGCACGCTCCCCCCCGCCACGTAGAGCCCCGGGAGCGTCGAACGCGCCTCCGACCTCGCGAAGCTCGACCACATCCCGACCGACGCCGGTCCGTAGATCGCCCCGTCCGTCCCTGGGAAGCGCGCGGCGAACCTCTCCGGTGTCGTGACGACCGCGGCCTCGGGCGTGATCTCGCAGCCGTACGACCTCAGCTTCTCCCACATTCCATTCAGCCATGCGTCCTCCAGCACCGGTGCTGCGCCCCGCCGCGTCGTCGGCGCGTTCACGATGAAGAGCATCCGCTCCGCGCCCGAGGGCGCGTCTGCCGATGTGACGCGGTCCTGCGCGCACAAGTAGATGCTCGGATCGGCGGGCACCACGCCCCGCTCCAGATCACGGAACTCACGGTCGTAGTCTCGGCTGAAGAACACGTTGTGCCGTTCGAGCGGCGAGCCCGCGGCGCGGGCCGTCGCCGCGACGGTCAGCGCGGAGAGCGACGTGTTCTTCGTCTCGGGGACCGACAGCTTCGCGGCCGGGCCGAGGAGGCCCCGGCGAATCGCCATGACGTCGCCGTTGTGCACGACGAAGTCGGCGGGCAGAACCGCGCCTCCCGCGATGCGAACCCCGGCGACGCGACCCTTCTCGACGACGATCTCTTCCACGTGCGTGGAGAGCAGCGTCTTCGCGCCGGCGAGCGTCGCGATGCGGTGCAGGGCGTCCGCGATCGATCGCATGCCGCCTTCGACGGCGAAGACCCCCATCCTCTCGACGTGCGAGATCACGTTGAGCGTCGCGGGGGCCGTGAACGGGGACGACCCGCAGTAGGTCGCGTAGCGCCCGAAGAGCTGCAACAGGCGCGGATCGCGGAAGAACGACGCCAGCGCGGCGTGCATCGTCCGGTGCGCGTCGATCTCGATCATCGCCTTCGGCCCGAGCCGGCCGGCGCGCGCGAGCATCGCCGTCATCGTCGGTCGCTGCGCCTCCATGAAGGGCTCGCGCACGATGTCGTAGATGCGTCGCGCGTAGCGCGAGAACGCGAGGTATGCGCGCGCCTCCGCGGCGGACGAGAACGACGCGATCGCCTCGGCGGAGCGCTCCTCGTCGGCGAAGAGGTCGAGCGACGATCCGTCCGGCCAGTGGTGCCGCGCGAGGACCTCCAGCGGGCGGAGGGTCAGGTGATCGGCGAGCCGCGCCCCCGCCTCGTCGAACACCGACTCCAAGGCGTGGCGCATCGTGAGCACCGTCGGTCCTGCATCGACCGCGTGATCGCCGACGCGCTCCGCTCGCAGCTTGCCTCCGACGTGCTCGGCTCGCTCGACGAGGGTCACGTCGAGCCCTCGGCTCGCGAGGATCGCGGCGCACGACAGACCTCCGACCCCCGCACCCACGATGACGACGGACTCCATGCCCTGAGGATACGGACGCTCGCGCTGTTGTCAAATGTTTGTCGAAGGTATTGACAGAGTTTGTCGATGCGGCCAAGTTGAGCCTCGATGGACGCCCTCAGCGACAGGATCGAGCTGCACCTCAACGAAATCATCTCCTCAGCCGCCGACGGACCTCCTCGCCTCGGCGCGGCCATGCGCCACGCGGTGCTGGGGAAGGCGTCTAGGCTTCGTCCAAAGTTGTGCCTCGCCGTCGCCGCCGCT
>CAYYKK010000462.1:0-4755 GCA_964467935.1 uncultured Polyangiaceae bacterium | reverse complement strand
CGATCTTGTAGAGCGACGAGATGGACGCCGACGACTCGGCGCGCTCGATCTGCGACAGGAGCGAGACCGAGAGGCCGGTGCGGCGCGCCATGTCCTTCAGCGTCAGATCCTTGTCCTTGCGGAGGATGCGGATCGTGTCGCCGATCACCTTGTGCAGCTGCTCCTCGGGCGTGCGCGACAGGCCCTTCTTGTTCATCACGCGCTCGAGGACCTCGCGGAACTCGTCGACGTTGAGCGGCTTCTTCAGGTAGTCGTCCACGTCGTACTTGATGGCCTGCAAGGCCGTGTCGAGCGTCGGGAAGCCGGTGAACACGACGATGGCGACGTCGGTGTCGATCTTGCGGATCCGCTGCACGAGCTCGATGCCGTGGATCTTCGGCATCATCAGGTCGACCACGAGCAGGTGATACTCGTTGGCCCGGATCTCGGCCTCCACCTTGGTCGGATCGCTGATCGTCTTGACGAGGTAGCCGTCCTTCTCGAGGAGCGTCTGCATGTACTCGCAGATGTCCTTGTCATCGTCGCAGATGAGGATCCGGATCTTCGGCAGCTCGATAGCCAAGGGAGACTCCTGGTGGTGCGCGATCGTTCGCCGCCTCGCCGGCGCGCGTCTTTCGCGTATCGCATGGACTGGAATCCAGTGTCATCAAATATCCATCGCGCCCGAGCCTCGAGCGCGATCCGAGGGCGCCGCGCGCGCGTAGCCACGCGCTCGGTGCTGCGCCTCGTGGGCGAGAACGGCTCATCGGCGCGCGACTCGAGGCCCCGCGCGCGCGCGGCGTCAGGTCGTGGCGCGTCACTCGTCACTCTCGCTTGACAAGATGGGCGCGTCCGTCCATCTTCACGCGCCTTGCCGCGACCCCTTCGGGGGTGGCGCAGTGTGGGTCCGGTGCGCGAGAGCGCATCGAAACCGCGGCAAGACGGGGCGTAGCGCAGCCTGGTAGCGCACCTGGTTCGGGACCAGGGAGTCGGAGGTTCGAATCCTCTCGCCCCGACTGACTTCGACCGCCGAAACACCGGCGATCCCTCGAAACCCGGCTCGTACGGAGACGGATCGGGGCCTCCGAGGCACCGGACACGAAAAAGGACCCGGCGATCGCTCGCGCGGGTCCTTCTCTTTTCCCCTTCTCGTTTCCGTTCGGTCGGTGCCGTCGACACCGGGCGTCGGACACCGAGCGTCGGCACCGAGCGTCGGCACCGAGCGTCGACGCTGGGCTCAGCCCTCGGGCTCAGCCCTCGGACTGCTGCGCCTGGGGCCTCTGGATGGAGCTCGGCGCGTCGTCCTCGACGACCACGAACACGTTCTCCGTCGCCGACGCTGCCGCGCCGACGGAGTCGTAGAAGGCCTGGACCTTCTCGAACTGCGTGAGGGTCTTCGACGACGCGAAGTCGGCGCCTCCCTTGCGCGCGTCCTCGATGAACTCGTCCCAGAAGCGCGCGAAGACGCCGATGATGCCCGCGCTCTTCTGCGTGAAGAAGAGGGACGCGAGGATCTGCGCGCTGTCGACGTGCTTCTTCCACATCAAGAACCCCCACTCCTTCACGAGCGGCGCGTCGAGCTCGGCGAGCGATCCGGCGGGCCCGCGATCGGTGTGCCACGCCGTCTTGGCCGGGAGCTTCGAGATGAGCTCACGGTAGATCCCGGCGCACGGGTGACGCTCCTCTTGCACGTGCTGATCGAAGAACGAGAAGAGGGCGCGCTCGGCGATCGCGTCGATCGGATAGTCCACGTACACGTGGCAGCCGAACCCGCGGCTCAGCGAGATCGGGCAATCGGAGCACTCCGGCGTGCCCTCCTTGTAGAGGGCCGCGGACTGACGGAGCTCGTTCGTCGCTTGGAAGCGGGCGCGCTGGGCGGGCGTGAGCGATCCCGCGTTGACCGGCGCCGGACCGAGGGACTCGGCTTCGGCTGCCTGACGGCCGATCTTCTTGAGCGTCAGGATGAAGCGCTTCGGACCCCACTCCTTCTGCCTGGCGCACGTGCGCCAGCCGACGAGGTCGACGCCTTTGTTGATGATCATGGTGGGTGCGAGTCTCGCCAATGGGCACGAAACGTCAAGCCCGTTCCGAGGGGGGCCGCGCCGCTCGGCGCTTGACGCTGGCCGTCCCTCGGCGGACGGTAGCGGCGCAGGGTCAGCCATGGACGAAGCCTGGCGCGCATTCATCGACCACCGGTCGAACTTCTTTCTCTACGGCGTCCTCTCGTCCATCGTCGTGACGTTGGCCTACGTGGTCGGCTCGCTCGCGTGCCTCGGCCTCGACGGCATCGGGTCGCTGCGAAAGTACAAGATCCAGTCGAAGGTCCACGGCGCGCTCGCGTGGCGCGAGTGCGTCAAGCACGTCTTCTTGAACAAGATCACGAGCGAGATCCCGCTCACCTTCGCCGGCTATCCGATCTTCGTCGCGGTCGGCGTCTCCGCGACCGACCCGCTCCCGTCGCTCGCGACCGTTCTCCTGACGCTCGCGGGCTCGTTCGTCATCGAGGACGCTTGGCACTATTTCGCGCACCGCGCGCTCCACCAGCGCTGGGCCTACAAGAAGATCCACTGGATCCACCACAAGTACACGACGCCCTTCGGTCCCGCCGCGAACTACGCGCACCCCGTCGAGACCCTCTTCACCGGCTTCGGCACGCTCTTGGCCGTCATCGTGATCAGGCCGCACCTCGCGACCGTCCTCGTGTGGATCGTCGCGCGGCAATGGCAGGCGATCAGCGTCCACGTCGGCTACGACTTCCCGTGGCGACCGAGCCGCTTCTTGCCGTTCGTCGGCGGCGCGCGTTTCCACGACCGCCACCACCGCCGCTTCAAGAGCAACTACGCGCCGACGTTCGTGTGGTTCGATCGCTTGCTCGGCACCGCGGACGAGAAGGATCTCGGCGTGGCGGGCGCCTTCGCGGCGCGCGAGCGGCTGGTCGAAGAGGAGTGAGGGCGCGCAGCGCCTCGGCCTCCGGTGCTCAGCGCTTCCCGAGGCGGACGGGGATGATCTCCGTGGAGAGCTGCACCTCGTCCCCGACGCCGTAGTAGTAGTAAGAGGGTTGCGATATCTGCCGCAGCAGCGCGAAGAGCCGGATTCGGAAGAGCTCGAGGCCGGAGACGTGTCGCCCCACGAGCAGGTTCTCCTGCGACGCGTGGACGATCCACTGGCGTGGATCGGGCGGCAGGTCGATCTCGTGGTGACCGGCCAGGTGCTCGAGCACGCGCTCGACGTTCGGCTCCTCCATGAACCCGAAGCTCAGCGCGACGCTCACGACGCAGCCGCGCGACCTCTCGCGATCGAACACCGTCACGCTCACGCGCTCGCCGTGCACGTAGGGCGTCTTCTTGTGGACGACCTCGACGAAGATCAGGTTCTTGGGCAGCGCGTTCTGCCGCTCCCAGACGAGCTGGAGGAGCGCCGGCGTGTTCTCGTCGAGCGAGCGCAGCGGCTTCGGGACCATCAGGATCGCGTTCTTGTCGAGGAGGGTCGCCGTCTTCTTCAGCTCGACGAGCGTGCGCATCTTCATCGTGTGCTTGCTCGAGTACGCGGCGAACGTCGCCTTGCGCCCCCACCGCCAGGTCGTCATCGCGAGGAAGACGAGCATCCCGAGCGAGAGGGGGACGAAGCCCCCGTCGAGGAACTTCGTGGAGTTCGCGGTGAGGAACGTCGCGTCGACGACGCCCACCGGGACGAACGCCAAGAGGATGAGGGGCCACGACCAGCCCCAGCGCAGGCGCGCGATCGCCGTCATCGCGATCGAGGTGGAGAGCATGACGCCGGACACCGAGAGGCCGTAGGCGGCAGCGAGCGCCGTGCTCGAGCCGAAGCGTACGACGAGCGTCGTGCAGCCGACGAAGAGGGCCCAGTTGATGAACGGGACGTAGATCTGCCCCGCGTGCGCGTGGTGCGTGTGGACGATCTTGAGCCGCGGGAAGAGGCCCAGCGCCGCCGCTTGCGACGAGAGCGAGAAGGCGCCCGAGATGAGCGCCTGCGAGGCGATGATGGTCGCGAACGTCGCGAGGACGATCATCGGTACGAGCAGCGCGCGCGGGACCAAGCTGAAGAAGACGTTGTCGTGCTGGACCTCGCCCGGGCCGAGGAGGAAGGCGCCCTGCCCGAGGTAGCTCGCGAGGAGCGACGGGTAGACGACGCTGAACCAGCTGAGCCGGATGGGAGCCTTCCCGAAATGCCCCATGTCGGCGTAGAGCGCCTCTCCACCCGTGATGGCGAGGACGACGCCGCCGAGGACCGGCAGCGCGGCGAGGAGGCCCCGGCCCCTCAGGAACTCGAGGCCACGCATCGGATGCAGCGCGGCGAGCACGTCGGGGTGGGCGAGGATCTGACGCACGCCGAGCACGCCGATCGCCGCGAACCAACAGAGGATGACGGGGCCGAAGACGGCGCCGACCTTGGCGGTCCCTTTGCGCTGCAGGACGAAGAGGCCCGTGAGGATGACGAGCGTGAGAGGCAGGACGAAACGGTGGAGCGCCGGCGCCGCGACCTCGAGCCCTTCGACGGCGGAGAGCACGCTGATCGCCGGCGTGATCACGCCCTCGCCGAAGAGCAGACCAGCGGCGAGGATGAGCAGCGAGAGGAGCGCGCCGAGCCCGAGGCGCTTGTATCGGTGGATGAGGCCGTAGAGCGCGAACGTGCCGCCCTCGCCGTCGTTGTCCGCGCGCAGGACGAACACGACGTACTTGAAGGCGATGACGAGCGTGAGGGTCCAGACGACGAGGGAGATGCAGCCGACGACGTTGCTCCTCTCGCGCGCCACGT
>CAYYKK010000461.1:0-4756 GCA_964467935.1 uncultured Polyangiaceae bacterium | reverse complement strand
AGCGACTCCGCCGCGCCGGCCGCGTCGGGCTCCGCTGGCCCCGCGGCGTCGGCCGCGCCTGCCGCTTCGGCGGCGCCGAAGGCCTCGGCCGCGCCGAGCGCCGGGCCGGTCAAGCCCAAGAAGTGAAGCGTCCGCGGACCGTCACTCGAAAATCGGTCCGAAACCATCCCCCGGATTGAGCCGTATGCTCCCCACCCAACGTCGAGACCACGAGGTAGACCCATGCTGAATCTGAAGTCGATCGCGGAGACCCTGGCTGCTCTCGGAGGCGCGGCGCTGATCGCCGGCTGCGGCGGAGCCCAGGCCCCCGTCAACGCCACCGAGGTCCCCGCCCAGCCCGAGGCGGCGCAGGGCACCGAGACGGCCGCCGACGCGACCAAGGAAGCGGCCACCGGCGACGCCGCGGCCTCCGCCACCGACGCCAAGGCGACCGACGCGGCCAAGTCGGCCGACGCGGCGACCAGCGACACGAAGGCGGCCGCGACGGGCGACACGAAGGCCGCCGACGCGAAGGCCGGAGACAAGGCCGCCGACGCGACCACGCCGCCGAAGAAGACCCCTCCCACTTCGGGCACCGGCAAGAAGGGCAAGAAGGACAAGAAGAACGGCGCGAAGGGCTCGTGCGGCGAGGGCACCTGCGGCTGAGCGTGTGTGCGGTCGGGGTCGGCCCGTAGCGGCGCGACGTCGACCCGTTCGGCCTCGAGCGAGGGGAGGTGAGGGCGCTTCGATGAGCCCCTCGCGCTCCCCTCGTCCCGTCTTTCGGTCGCCAAGCTGGGGAAGGCACCATGGGACCTCTTGAAGTGGACGAGCGGCTCTCGGGCGTCGGTCTGGGCCTTCGCTGGGAGTTCCTCGACGAGGTGGTCGACTCCGCCCGCGAAGGGCGCGCGCTCCCGGTCGACTTCTTCGAGGTATCGCCCGAGAACTACATGCGGCGCGGCGGGTACGTGCCCGCCTCGCTCGAGGAGGTCGCCGCGCGCTACCCGCTCCTCACGCACGGGCTGACGCTCTCGCTCGGCGGCGTCGATCCGCTCGGAGACGACTACCTCACCGAGCTCCGCCGCTTCCTCGAGCGGTTCGCGCCCCCCTTCCACTCGGACCACCTCTGCTTCCAAGGCGCCGAGGAGCGCATGGTGCACGATCTGCTCCCGCTCCCGTTCCTCGAGGAGGCGGTCGCGAACACGAGCGCGCGCGTGCGCGAGGCCCAGGATCGCCTCGGGCTCCCCGTGGTCGTCGAGAACATCTCCTACTACCTCGAACCAGGTGCAAGAGAGATGCAGGAAGCCGAGTTCATCACGCGGGTCCTCGACGCCTCTGGCGCGAGGCTCCTGCTCGACGTGAACAACGTGTACGTCAACTCGCTGAACCACGGCTTCGACGCGCGCGAATTCCTCGACGCGCTGCCCCTCGACCGGGTCGCGCAGATCCACGTCGCGGGCCATCAGCGCTCCGCCGAGCACGAGCTCGTCATCGACACGCACGGCGCCGACATCGTCGACCCGGTCTACGCGCTGCTCGCGCACGCGCTCGAGCGAACGGGGCCGGTGCCGGTCCTGCTCGAGCGAGACCACGCCATCCCGCCCCTCGATGCGCTCCTCGCCGAGGTGGCCCAGGTCCGCGCCGTCTACGATCGCGCCGTGGCGAAGGGGCGCGCGCGATGAAGAGGGAGCGCCTCTCCTCCATCCTCGTGACGCTCGCGCGCACCGTCCGCGAGGCCGAGCCGCCGACCTCCGAGGGCGCGCTCGAGCGCTGGCTCGCCGCGCAGCCTGCGTCCGGCGCCGATCGCGAGGCGCTCGCCGGGCTCGGGCCGAAGCGCGCCTTCCTCTACCGCTCGCTCGTGAAGAAGAGCCTCCGCAGCGCCGTCGAGGTCGAGCTGCCGCGCACGGCCCGGCGCCTCGGCGCCCGCTTCGACGCCGAGGTCGATCGCTTCCTCGCCGAGGAGATGCCCCGCTCGCACTACCTCCGCGACGTCGCCTTCGAGCTCGTCGCGTGGGCCGCGCCGCGCTGGCAGGCCGATCCGTCGCTCCCACCGTTCCTCTCGGATCTCGCGCGGCACGAGCTGAGCGCGTTCGAGGTGGCGGGGGCGCGCGCGGAGGCGCCCCTCGAGGCGGATCCTTCGCTCGATCTCGAGCGCGCGGTCGTGCTCGATCCGTCGGTGCGGGTCCGTCGCTACGGCTACCCCGTGCACCGCCTCGGGGACGACGACGCGACCCTCGAGCCTTCGCTGACGACCTTGCTCGTGTACCGCGATCACGAGCACGACGTGCGGTACCTCGATCTGACCCCCCTCGCGGGCTTGCTCGTCGAGCACCTTCTCGCGGGCGAGCCGCTCGGCCGCGCGATCACCGAGGCGTGCGCCGCGCTCGGGGTCGCCTTCGCCCTCGACGACTCGGCCCGGTTCTTGGCCGATCTCGCCGAGCGCGGCGTCCTTCGCGGCGCTCGCGTGGCGGCGGCGCACGGGAACTGAACGCTCGAAATCGACCCTATCCATTCGTCGCGGCCGCCAGTCGGCGGTAGGATGTTCGCCCCTCATGAGCTCGACCCCCCACGGCGATCCTCTCGGCATCTGCGGCACCGTCGTCGGCGAGAAGTATCGCCCCGACCACGTCGTCGGCGAGGGCGGCTTCAGCGTCGTCTACCGGGCCGAGCACATCATCTGGAAGCAGCCCGTCGCGCTGAAGTGCTTCAAGGCCCTCGCGAACATCCCCGCGAACGTGCGCGAGGATCTGCTCCAAGGGTTCATCCAGGAGGGCAAGCTCATGACGAGCTTGTCGAGCCGGACGGCCGCGATCGTCCAAGCGCGCGACGTGGGCACGTTCACCACGCCGCAGGGGCTCTCCGTGCCGTACATGGTGCTCGAGTGGCTCGAGGGCCGCTCGCTCGACCAGGTGCTCCACGCCGAGAACGCCGCCGGGATGCCGCCTCGCACGCTCGAGAACGCGATGGCGCTGCTCGAGCCCATCGTCGGCGCGCTCGAGACGGTGCACCAGATGAACATCGCGCACCGCGACGTGAAGCCGGCGAACCTCTTCATCATCGGCGACGCGCGCGGCGCGAACGCCTTCGTGAAGATCCTCGACTTCGGCATCGCGAAGGTGATGGCCGAGCACGCGCAGCTCCAGACCGCGCTCGCGCAGACCGGGCAGGAGATCACCGCCTTCACGCCGAACTACGGCGCTCCGGAGCAGTTCAGCCGCTCGCACGGCGCGACGGGGCCGTGGACCGACGTCTTCGCCCTCGCGCTCATCCTCGTCGAGATGGTCCGCGGGGCGCCCGCGTTGCAGGGCAACGACTACCTCCAGCTCGCCGTCGCGAGCCGCGACCCGATGGTCCGGCCGACGCCGCGCGCGATGGGCGTGTCGATCCCCGACCAGGTCGAGGCCGTGTTCATGCGCGCGCTCGCGGTCTCGCCGCGCGATCGCTACCGCACCGCGGGCGAGTTCTGGAGCGACCTGCGCAAGGCCGTCTACCCGAACCAGCCGACGTGGGTCCCGGTCACCGCGGCCGCGGCGTCGACCACGAACCCGCGCCAGTCGATCTCGATCGCGCCGCGCGCCGAGACGTCGTCGCCGCATTTCGAGCAGGCGCCGACCGTTCGCACCGATCCCGCGACGGCCGCCGCGGTGGCGTCGCAGACGATGGCGAAGAAGAGCGGGTCGAGCGCCGGGACGATCATCGCGATCGTCGGCTCGCTGCTCGTCGGCGTCGCCGGCGCCGCCTACTTCGTCACGCGCAGCGAACGAGGCGCGACCGCAGGAGCCTCGAAGGGCGCCGCGTCGGCGTCGAGCGCCGGCGCCGCGTCGGCCGCGGCAGCGACGCCCTCCGCGAGCGCCGCGCCCCTCGGGCCTGCGTCGTGCCCGAAGGGCATGGCGTTCATTCCCGGTGGCAAGTTCTTCATGGGCAGCGACTCGGCCGACATGAAGATCTCGTCGCCGTCGCACAAGGTGGTGTTGAGCCCCTACTGCATGGACATCTACGAGGTCACCGCCGGCGACTACAAGGCGTGCTCCGACAAGGGCGAGTGCAAGCGCGCCGCCACGACGCCCGACTATCCGAAAGGCGAGAAGCAGTCCGACGACGACTACAAGAAGAAGATCGCGGCGTACGCCGAGTTCTGCAACTTCGGCAAGGCGGGGCGCGAGAACCACCCGATCAACTGCGTCACGTGGGCCGACGCCGACAACTACTGCAAGGTGAAGGGCGGCCGCCTGCCGACCGAGGCCGAGTGGGAGTTCGCGGCGCGCGGATCCGACGGCCGCAAGTTCCCTTGGGGCGACGAGATCAACGACAAGGATCACATGAACGCCGCCGGATCCGAGTGGAACGCGTGGGAGAAGTCGAAGGGCTTCGAGCCGAGCGGCACCATGTTCGATCAAGACGACGGCTACGCAGGGACCGCGCCCGTCGGCTCGTTCAAGAAGGGCGTCACGCAGTTCGGTCTCTACGACATGGTCGGCAACGTGTGGGAGTGGACCAGCGACTGGTTCGCGTCCTACCCGTCGGACGAGCAGACGAACCCGACCGGCGCGCCCACGGGCGACAAGAAGGCCATGCGCGGCGGCGCATTCAACGGCGGCTACGAGTCGTGGCTCGACCCGGCGTACCGCTATTTCATGCTCGCCACGGCGAGCTCGCACGGCGTCGGCTTCCGCTGCGCGAAGGGGCTTTGAGCTTCGACGCGCGGGGCGCGGCGCCTCGCGCCCGGTGAGGCGCGGGAGGGAGAGATGAGCGTGGATGAGACCCGCGTCGATGGCGCGAC
>CAYYKK010000460.1:0-4812 GCA_964467935.1 uncultured Polyangiaceae bacterium | reverse complement strand
CCGAGCACGCTCAGCCGGAGGCTCGCCGCGCTCGAGGACGCGCTCGGCGCGCGCCTGCTCGAGCGCACCTCGCGCCGCGTCGCGCTCACGCGCGAGGGCGAGGCGCTGCTCGCGCGGGCCGCCCCGCTGCTCGACGAGCTCGCGCTCGCGACCGAAGCGACCGCGGGCGGCGCCGAGGTGCCGCGAGGGACCGTGCGGGTGACCGCGCCCATGGTCACCGGATCCGAGTGGGTGGGGCCGACGCTCGCGCGCCTGACGCGCCAGCACGCCGAGCTCCGCGTCGAGCTCCGGCTCACGAACGACGTGGAGGATCTCGTCGACGCACGCATCGACGTCGCCGTGCGCGCCGGCCCGCTCGCGCCGTCGAGGTTCGTCGCGACGCGGCTCCGCGCGGTGACCTACTCCTTGTTCGCGTCGCCCTCGCTCGTCGAGCGCCACCTCTCGGGCGCGACGCGCGTCACGATCGAAGAGCTCGCGGAGCTGCCGGCGATCTTCACGCGCGGGAGCCTCGGCTGGCGGCTCCAGACCGCGAACGGTCGCGCCCGCGACGTCGCGCCGCCGCCGCGGTTCGTCGTGAACGATCCGCGCGTCGCCCTCGCGGCCGCGATCGACGGGACCGGCGTGATGCTCGCGCCGGACGAGATGGCGGCGCGCTACGGGCCGGCGCTCGTCCGCTTGAAGTGCGTCGGTCACACGGTCGCGCCGCGGAGCCTCTTCGTCGTGACGCCGGCGAGGGCCTCGATGCCGCTGCGCACGCGGGTCGTCGTCGACGCGCTCGTCGCCGCGGGGCGGCCCTCGCGCGCTCGGGTCCGCCCCGGCGCGTGACGCCGTCCAGCCTCACTTCGAGACGGCGTCGGTGAAGCCCTTCACCATCTCCTTCATCGCGCCGACGCCGACGCCGCCCATCATGCAGCCGGTCGCCGCCATGCACGTGTCGGCGCCTTGAATGCACGTGAGCGACTTGTCGACCGACGCCGACCCCGCGATCTTGCGCGCCTGGTGCAGGCCGTCGACGCATTGGTCGAGCGCGTGCGTATCCCCCCCTTGCCCACAGAGATCGCCGAGCTTCACGCAGGCTTTCGTCTCCGGGGACGAGAGGGCGAGGACGATCTTCTTTCCGAAGACGAGGCTCACGCCGAGCACGGCGACGGTGACGAACGCCACGGCGTAGAGGAGCTTCTTCATGGACGCCTACGCTAGCACGCCGCCCCCGTCCTCGGAGGAGGAGGGGGCGTCGTGAGAGGCGGGCGCCGCGGACGAGCGAATGGAGGAGGATCTGGGCGGCGTCCCGCGAAGGCTTCGCGTCACACGTGGTGACGGACGTACTCGTAGTCGACCGGTTGGCCCTTGATGCCGCGCGCGGGCGCCGCGATCCAGTTCGCCATCTGCTTCGGATCGTAGATGGGCTTCTGCATCAGCGAGAGCACGTACTCGTCGTCCGCGGGGCTCTGGATGAACTCGTACTTGCGCTTCTCCCACTCCTCCTTCGAGAGGGGGTTGCCCTTCGTGTCGAAATGGAGACCCGCATAGATGCCGCTCTGGCGGTGGAACCGACGGCTCGGCAGCTCGAAGCGGAAGGAGAAGCCCGCCTTCTCGATCAGGCGATTCCACTTGTCGAGGCCGCGCTGCGAGTCCTGGATGTACTCGTCGCGCAGCACCTCGTTCATCGCATTGCGGAGCGGCACGTCCTCGGGCTTGAGGCCCTTGAGCACGCCGCCCTCGAGCACGGGCACGTCGATGCGAAGGTGGCCTTCGAGCGCGCGGTGGTCGTCGTACTTCTCCTCCTTCGCGCGCCCCTTGAGGCTCGACGCGAAGAAGTTCGCCGCGTTGCTCGAGATCTCGCCGCCGAAGAGATCGAGCGACACCGAGTACCAGAAGTTGATGTACTTCTGGAGCGTCGGGAGATCGATGCCGCCCTCGGCGCGCGCGTCCTCGTTCCCGTTCTTCTTCATCAGCTCGAGCGCGCGCTCGACGATGCGTTGAATGCCGGTCTCGCCCACGAACATGTGGTGCGCCTCTTCGGTCAACATGAACCGCGTCGTGCGCGCCAGCGGGTCGAAACCGCTCTCGCTGAGCGCGAGCAATTGGTATTTGCCGTCGCGGTCGGTGAAGTAGGTGAAGCAGAAGAACGAGAGCCAGTGCTTGCAGGGCTCGTTGAAGGCGCCGAGGATGCGCGGCTTGTCGGCGTTGCCGCTGCGACGCTCGAGCAGCGCTTCGGCCTCCTCGCGACCGTCGCGACCGAAGTAGCTGTGGAGGAGGTAGACCATCGCCCAGAGGTGGCGGCCCTCCTCCACGTTGACCTGGAACAGGTTGCGCAAATCGTAGACGCTCGGACAGCACTGACCGAGCAGTCGCTGCTGCTCGACGCTCGCCGGCTCGGTGTCGCCCTGGGTCACGACGAGGCGGCGGAGCACGTTGCGGAACTCGCCCGGCACCTCGTGCCACGCGTCCTCGCCCATGTGATCGCCGAAGCCGATCTTGCGATCGGGCACCGCGTCCGCGAGGAAGATGCCCCAGCGATACTCGGGCATCTTCACGTAGTCGTACGAAGCCCAGCCGTCCGAGTCGACGCTCACCGCGGTGCGCAGGTAGACGTCGTCCTGCTGGAAGCCCTCCGGCCCCATCTCCTTCCACCAGTCGATGAAATGGGGTTGCCACGCCTCGAGCGCGCGCTGGAGCTTCTTGTCGGAGCTCAGGTCGACGTTGTTCGGGATGCGCTCGGAATTGACGACAGAGCTCACGTTCTCCTCCAATCGAACTCGGGACGCTCGGGGCGGCCGTACATGGTGAGGGCGCCGCGCTCGCCGACGGCGTTGGGGCGCTGGAAGATCCAGTTCTGCCAGGCCGAGAGGCGCGCGAAGATCTTCGTCTCCATCGTCTCGGGGCCGGCGAAGCGCAGGTTCGCCTCCATGCCCGTCAAGGCGTCGGGCGAGAGGCTCACGCGCTCCTCCACGGCGAGGCGCACCTCGTCGTCCCAGTCGATGTCGTCGGGCGCGTAGGTGACGAGGCCGAGCGAGAGCGCCTCCTCCGCGTCGACCGGATCGGCGAGCGCGGCGAGCTCCGTCACGCGCGCCGGGGTCGCGAGGAAGCGCGAGGCCAGGCGCGAGAGGCCGTTCGACATCGGCAGCGCGCCGAAGTTGATCTTCGACATCGCGACGAAGGCCTGCTCGTCGCCGCTCTTCGCGTAGACACGATCGCTCGCCAGCGCGAGCTCGAAGAGGACGCCTGCGAAGCACGAGCCCGGCTCGGCGATCGCGAAGAGCGACTTGGCGGTCAGGTCGAGGCGCTTCAGGACGCGACGCTGATGCAACAGCACCTCCTTCGCGAACCAGTCGTCCTGGTGGGCGAGCAGGGCCTCGTCGTGCGCGCGCACGACGTTCATGTCGCCGCGCGTGCGGAGGAGCACGAGGTTCACCGTGGGGTGGTTGAAGCGCAGATCGAGCAGCGCGTCGTCGAGCTCGCGGAACGCGCGGAGGCCCCAGAGGTCGGCGCCGCGCTTGCGGAGCTCGTCGGCGCTCTTCGGCGCCTCGTCGTCGGGCGCGAGCATGGTGAGCTCGGCGACGCGCGCCGAGGGATCGACCGAGAGCGCGACGAAGCGATAGTCGCTGCCCACGCGCCCGTTCTCGTCGAAGCGACGCGGCTCGAGGGGCGGGAGCGCGATGCCCGGGCCCTTCTTCTCGGGCGTAGCGTCGACGAACGCCTTCGCGCGCGCGAGCACGGCCTCGTCGAACTTCGACTTCGGCACCACCTCGTCGACGAGGCCCCAGTCCTTCGCGCGCTTGCCGCGTACGCCTTCCGCGAGCGTGGAGAACACGTCCGCGAGATCGCGGCGCACCTTGCGCTTGTCGACGAGGCGCGTGAGCCCGCCGGTGCCGGGGAGCACCGCGAGCAGCGGCGTCTCCGGGAAGGACACGGCGCTGTTGCCGTCGTCGGGCAGCACGATCGACTCGCAGGCGAGCGCGAGCTCGTAGCCGCCGCCCGAGGCGACGCCGTTCAACGCCGCGAGGTAGTGCTGTCCGCTCTCGCTGCACGCCTCCTCGAGCGCGAGCC
The DNA here is from genome assembly GCA_964467935.1 of uncultured Polyangiaceae bacterium. Lineage (GTDB taxonomy): Bacteria > Myxococcota_A > Polyangia > Polyangiales > Polyangiaceae > CAYYKK01. The sequence goes on along the minus strand of CAYYKK010000460.1, from coordinate 762 downwards.
GCGTCTCGTTGGTGAACTTGCAGAAGTTCACCTTGAAGCCGTGCGTCGAGCTGCCGAGCATGTAGATGTTCGCGCCCGCGCAGAAGATCCGCGGCTGCGCGCTCGTCACGACGACGGCGCGCACCTCGGGGTGCTCGAAGCGCAGCCGCTGGACGGCGTCGGCGAGCTCGATGTCGACGCCGAGGTCGTAGCTGTTGAGCTTGAGCTGGTAGCCGGGGCGCATCGGCGCGTCCTCGACGATGTCGAGCGCGAGCCGGGCGATCGCCCCGTCGAACGAGAGCTTGAGGTGGCGGTAGCGGCTCGGGTGCGTGTCGAAACGGACCGGCTCGCTCTGTGCCGTGACGTGGTCGGCCATGGAGAATATCGACCACGGAGGTGACGGAGGGTCAAGCATCATATTGCATGTCGATGATATTCGTGATGCACTATATTTCACCATGACGCGCGAGCCGCCGCACGCGATCCTTCTCCTGCTCGGTGACCGGGTGCGTGAGCGCCGCCAGGCGGTGGGCCTCACGGTGCGCGAGCTCGCCGAGCGCTCGGGCGTCTCGGAGCGCTTCCTGGTCGCGCTGGAGAACGCCTACGCGAACGTGTCGGTCGTGCGCCTCTCGGAGGTGGCCGACGCGCTCGGCACCTCGGCCGCGGACCTGCTCGCGCCGGGCGCCGCGGCGACGCACCCGCCCACGCCGAAGGCGGTGCACCCGCGGTCGCTCGTCACGCTCGTCGGCCTGCGCGGCGCCGGCAAGTCGACGATCGGCGCGC
>CAYYKK010000459.1:0-4813 GCA_964467935.1 uncultured Polyangiaceae bacterium | reverse complement strand
TCGAGCTCTGCCGCAAGCTCCTCAAGGCGAACGCCGCCTACCGCCGCTTCCGAGACGGCTCGCAGACCGGGTTCGTCGTGGACTTCTGCGTCGACGCGCTGCTGCTCCCGAGCCCCTACGCCGCGAGCTTCGGCGGGTTCGTCGATTTCACGACGAGCCTCTGGTTCGGCATCGGCGGCATCGTGAGCTCCGTCATCCAGACGATGCAGGAGAAGGCCAAAGCCGCCGCGCCGAAGGTCGCCGGCGAGGACGATCTGCCCGAGGACATGAGCTCGACCTCGCTCGTCGGCGGCGGCTTCATCGCGGGAGAGTCCCTGTCGGCGCTCGTCCTCGGCATCCTCGGGCTCGTCGCGCTCCTCAAATGACGATTTCGATCGGGAGATAGCCCCATGTACTCGGCGTGGTTCCAGTCCGTCTCGAAGAGCCCCAAGCGATACCCCCTGAACGAGGTCGTCTATCGCTCGGACGAGGGCGAGCTGCTCGAGGTCGTCCACGACGTCGACGCGCTGAGGAAGCGCTCGCCCGACGATTGGAAGGCCCTCTTCGACGCTCGCTATGGTCGCACGAGCTGGCCTTATGGGAGCGGCGTGTGGAGCAAGCACGAGTGGGTGCAGCCGATGGTGCACCCCGACAACGTCGTCTCGCTCTTCGAGGGGAACACGAACCTGCTCTGGGCCGATCGCTATGGCAAGAGCCTCGGGCTCGAAGACCTGTGGATCAAGCAATGCGGCACGAGCCACACCGGCTCGTTCAAGGACCTCGGGATGACGGTCCTCGTCTCGAGCGTCAAGCAGATGATCGCCGAGGGAAAGCCCATCCGCGCCGTCGCGTGCGCCTCGACCGGCGACACGAGCGCGGCGCTCGCGGCGTATGGCGCCGCGGCGGGCATTCCGGTCGTGGTGCTCCTGCCGGCGGGCAAGGTCTCCGCGGCGCAGCTCATTCAGCCGATCGCCAATGGCGCGCTCGTCGGGAGCCTGGACACCGACTTCGACGGCTGCATGCGCGTCGTCGAGGAGCTCACGAAGGACCCTTCGATCTACCTCGCGAACTCGATGAACAGTCTCCGCGTCGAGGGGCAGAAGACCATCTCGCTCGAGATCGTCCAGCAGTTCGATTGGGCGGTGCCCGACTGGGTGCTCGTGCCGGGCGGCAACCTCGGCAACGTGTCCGCGATCGCCAAGGGGTTCCTCGAGATGAAGGATCTCGGCCTCGTCGATCGATTGCCGCGCATCGCTTGCTGCCAGGCCGAGCGAGCGAATCCGCTCTACGAGGCGTACCGGCGCGCGAAGAGCGAAGGTCGCCCGCTCGCCGAGGCCGACTTCCATCCGATGGTGGCGCGGACGACCCTCGCGTCGGCCATTCAAATCGGCGCGCCCGTCTCCCTCCCGAAGGCCGTGCGCGCGCTCGTCCGATGCGACGGCGTCGTCGAGCAGGCCACCGAGGCCGAGCTCGCGGACGCCGCGGCGCGCGCCGATCGCACGGGCCTCTTCAATTGCCCCCACACCGGCGTCGCGCTCGCGTGCCTCGAGAAGCTCGTCGCCCAGAAGATCATTCGGAAGAACGATCGCGTCGTCGTCGTCTCCACCGCGCACGGCCTCAAGTTCACCGAGTTCAAGGCGCGCTACCACGAGGAGGCGCTCGAGTTCCCGAGCCGCTACGCGAACAAGCCCGTCTCGCTCGGCTCGTCGCCGCGCCAGGTCGCGCTCGCGCTCCACAAGGAGCTCGATCGCCGCTTCGGCGGCTGAGGCGGGCTACTTCTCGGCCTTGTGACACACGACGTGCGCGGGCTTGCCCTCGACGAGCTCGCACTCGTCGGGCGGCAGGCACCCCGCGAAATCGCACGCCGGCTGCTTCTCCCAGAAGCAGCGACCGTTGTGCTCGATCGTCACCGGATCGCAGACGCTCGACTGGCTCGCGGCGCAGCTCGACGCGACGAGCGCGATGACGGACGTCGCGACGGCGGAGAGGAGGAGCGCGCGGAGGGAGTTCTTTCGAGGGGCTCGCATCGTGCGCCGCAGTCTACACGCGGACGGGCGCGCCGTGCTCGGCGAGAAAGCGCCCCAGATCGGGCCACGCGACGGCGAGGTAATCGAACTCCCCGGGACGAATCGGCTCGAGGGCGGCGAGCGACGCGCCGGCCGTGGCGCCCTCGCGGTACGCGGCGCTGCGCGTCGCCGAGAACGCGCGCAGCACGCGCAGCGGCCTCAGCGACTCGCCCTTCATCGCGTACTCGATCTCGGCCCAACCCGACTCGAGCCGATGGTGGACCTCCGCGAAGCGACCCTTGCGCAGATCGAGCAGCACCTCGGCTTGGAGGCTCGAGAACGGGCTCTTCGTCGTCACGAGCGTGTAGCGCTGGCGCGCCTCGACGAGCCATGCCTCGGCCATCTCCACGCGGTTCGCGAGCGAGTGCATCATCGAGAGCGACGCGGCGAGCGAACCGTCGATCGTGACCCAGCCGCCGCGGCGATCCGCGTCGACGAAGCGCGCGAGGGCCTCGTCGAGCTTGCCCTGGCGGAGCAGCGCGAGGCCGAGGTTGTAGGCCGTCAGGCGCCGGAGGAAGCGCGGCCACGCGAACCGCTCGGCGAGCGCGCGGAGCTCGAGCTCGGCGCGCGCGGCGTCACCCGATCGCAGGCTCGCGAGGCTCGGGCCGAGGGCGCGGTTGTAGTCCGCCACGGCGCGCTTCGTCGACAGGCTCACGATCCAGGGGAACGCGATGCCGAGCACGAGCACCGGGCCGTGGAGCGACCCGTGCGTCGAGCGCAGCGCGATCACGTAGAGGGCGAGATACACGATCCAGAGGGCGATCGAGAGCGTTCGTCGCTCCTGCGCCGTCCGCACCCGTCGACCGGGCTTGTACTCCTCGATCCGCGTCTCTCCCCCCATGGCTCGCTCCTCAGCCCCGCGCCGCCGTGAGCCGCGCGTGTCGCGACAGCGCCCAGAGCGGGAAATAGTATCGGTAGTTGTCGTAGTTGATCATGCAGTTGCGATTGAAGACGCCATAGACCATGTCGACCGGCCAGCCGTCGTCGGTCTGGGTCGCGACGAGGTGCGCGACGCCGCGCTCGACGGCGCTCGTGATCTCCTTCTGTCGCGCCGGCGTGAGGCGGCCGCCGAGGTGCTCGAGGACGGCCGAGAGACCGAGGATCGCCCACGCGCTCTGCACGGGCTGCGCGCGCGCGTGATCGATCCAGCGCTTCTCCGGCGACGACTCGTAGCTCTCGCCCCAACCACCATCGGCGCGCTGCTTCGAGAGGAGGAAGTCCGCCGCGGCGAGCACGCGGTCCCTGTGCTGCTCGCCGGCGCCCGCGGCGAGGAGCCCCTCGATGCCGAACCAGGTCGCGTAGCTGAAGCACACGCCCCAGCATCCGTAGAAGCTCCCGTCGGGGCGCTGATCGTGGAGCAGATAGTCGACGCCGCGGCGCACGGCCGCGTCGATCTCGTCGCGTCGGTAGGCGCCGTGCTTCTTTCGGAAAGCGACGAGCCCCTGGAGGCACGCGCTCGTGCACTCGGGGTGCGAATAGCCGATCATGATGTCGCCGAAGACCTCGGCCGCGTTGAGCGCCTCGAGCCATTTCGGGCCGCGCGCGCGCTCGTACTCCGACCAGCCGCCGTCGTCGTTCTGTTCGCCGAGGAGCACGTCGACGGCCTCCTCGAGCCGGCGCGTCGCGAGCGAGCCGACGCCGTGCCTCTCGGCGGCGAGCGCGACCTTGATCCCCTCGGCGGTGCAATCGGTGACCGGCCAAGCCTGCTCCGCCGTCGAGAAGGGGAAGGCGCCGCGCGTCGCATTGCGGAAGTAGCGTCGCCGGTCCGGCACGTCCTCGCGCACCTGGTTCTTCTCGAGCCATTCGAACGCCTTCTCGACGAGCGCGCGCGTGGGGGCGGCGTCGAGGCTCTTCGGCTCCTCGAGGATCGATTGCATCGTGAACGCGAGATCCCAGAACTGCGAGCCGTTGTAGCCCTGCATCTTCATCCCGTCGCGGCCGTCCCAGAGATAATCGGCGACGCGGTCGAGGTGCCTCTGCACGGCGGGCTGCGACGGATCCTCGAACCACACGCACGCGAGGTGCAGCGCCTTGCTCACCGGGCCGATGTCGAGGTAGCCCGTGCTCTCGTCCTCGTGGTGGATTTGATCCATCACGAAGGCGAGCGCCTTTTCGCGCACCGCGCCGACGTGGAATCGCTCGTAGCCGCCGAGGACGGCGTTGAGGCCGTCGAGCAGGCGGGTGTGCGGCGAATACGCGTCGAGCGGGTTCACGTTCGAGCGCGACGCGCGCCAATCGATGCGGTCGTAGGGGCGGGTGTAGAGCTCTCGCCGGAGCGCTCGGACGGTCTCGGTCTCCGGCCCCGTGGCGCGCCGGCCATAGAGATACGACATCGGCAAGAACACGGCGCGCGTGTGGCACCAGAAGTTCGAGGGGTGCATGGGCAGGCGCTCGGGCAGGAGCCAGAGCTCCGGCAGGAGCGGGGAGACGCCGCGCCAATCGTAGACGCCGAGCACCGCGAGCCAAGCCTTGCCCCACGTCGGGATCGACTCGACGCCGCCGTGCGCGTGGAGCCAAGCGCGCGCGCGCGTCGCGCGCGGATCGTCCGCCGAGACGCCGAGCAGGCGCATCGCCGTGTAGTTGAGCCCGGTGCCGAGCATCGTCGCGGGCCCCTCGACGTGCAGGCCGAAGCCGCCGTCCTCGCGCTGCACGTTGGCGAGGTACGTGATCATCCGCGCGCGCTCGTGCTCGCTCCACGGGCCGCCGACCATCGACCGCGCGATGACGAGCCCGGGCAGGAGAAAGAGCGGCCCGCCATAGTCGCCGGC
>CAYYKK010000458.1:0-4823 GCA_964467935.1 uncultured Polyangiaceae bacterium | reverse complement strand
GCCGGCGATCTCGATCGGATCGAGGGCCGTCCCGTTCTTGACCCAGCGCGCCGAGAGGCCGTCTCCGCCGGTGATCTTCGCCTTCAGCAACGTGGTCTCGGCGTGCACCGTGTCGCCGTCGAGCGGCACGAGGCTCGACAGCTCGACCATCGGATCGCGCACGCCGTGCAGCTTCACCACGGTGCGCCCGTGACGGATGCCGTCCAAGAGCGCCGGCACCGCGAGGCCGCGTGCGAACACGTACGTCGTCGGCGTGCCGATCGGCGTCGAGAACGCGCCCTCGTCCTGCCCCGCGGTGTGGTCGTCGCTCCCGCCGACCGCGGCGAGGTGCCGGCCCGTCGACGAGAGCGAGTCCCAGAACGCGAGCGTCTGATCGACGAAGAGGTCCACCGAGCCGCCCGTCGCGATCTCGACCGAGTCGATCGCGTCGGCCGCGAGATCGTGCTTCCAAGAGCAGCCGATGCAGGCCGCGCCGAGATCGTAGAGCGGGTGGTTGATCGAGAAGAGCGCGCCTTGTGCGCGGAAGAGCGCTGCGGCCCCGGCGATGTCGACGCCCGGCTGGCCGATCTTGTGATCGACCCAAGCGGTCGCGCCGATGCCGTTGGCGTGGCCCGCGTACGTCGTGTACTCGACGCCCGGGACGAGGAGCAGGTCCGGGTGTCGAGACTGCACGTCGTCGATGAAGTCGAGCTGCGAGACGGTGTTGTGATCGCTCAGCTCGACGAAATCGAGGCCTCCGGCGCGCGCGAACGTGGCGACCTCGTCGATGCTGGGCCGCGCGTCGCCGCTCTCCCGCGAGTGCACGTGCAGATCGCCGGCGTACCACCGGGCCTCGCTCGAGAGCGGCGCATGCTCGACGTACGGCGCGCGCTCCGGCTGCGGCGCGAGGTGCGCGGTCGCGTGGAGCTGGACGACGACGTGGTAGTCCACGGGCATCCCGAGCAGCTTCGCCTTGCCGATGACGACCTTCCACGTGCCCGGCGTGATCGGTCCCGGGAGATAGCTCCGCGACGCCGCGAGCTCCCCGACCACCGCCGGCTCGACGTTGCCGCCGCCCCAGCCACGAAACCCTTCGGGTCCTTGGAGGCCCCAGTCGAGGATCGTGCCCATCTGGGTCACGTTCTCGTGATCGATCTCGATCTCGTGGAAGCCCTCCGGCACCGTGAAGGCGACGAGCTCGTGATCGAGCCCGGTCGGCTGCACCGTGCCGTCGAGGGTGATCCACTGGTCCTCCGCGCGCGCGACCTGGGGCAGGAGCAGCTGAGCCCCGACCCACGAGAGCGCGACGAGAGCGGAGCGCATGCCCCTTTCTACCAGGCTCAATCGACCTTGAGGATGGCGAGGAACGCCTCCTGCGGGATCTCCACGCTGCCGACCATCTTCATGCGCTTTTTCCCCTCCTTCTGCTTCTCGAGGAGCTTGCGCTTGCGCGAGATGTCGCCGCCGTAGCACTTCGCCGTGACGTCTTTGCGCATCGCGCGCACGGTGGTTCGCGCGATGATCTTCGATCCGAGCGCCGCTTGGATCGCGACCTCGTACTGCTGGCGGGGCACGATGTCCTTGAGCTTCACCGCGAGGTCTCGCCCGCGCGTGAAGGCCTTGTCGCGGTGCACGATGACGCTGAGCGCGTCGAGGGCCTCGCCGTTGACCAGCATGTCGAGCTTCACGAGGTCGTCGGTTCGGTAGCCGACGAGCTCGTAGTCCATCGACGCGTAGCCGCGCGAGACGCTCTTCAGCTTGTCGTGGAAGTCGAAGAGCACCTCGCTGAGGGGCATGTCGTAGGTGATGATCACGCGATCCGCCGAGGCGTACGTGATCGACTTCTGCTCGCCGCGCCGCTCCTGACAGAGCGCGAGCACGGCGCCGACGTAGCTCGACGGGACGTGCACGGTGAGCCGGTAGATCGGCTCCTCGATGTGGTCGACGCTCTGCGGCGGCGGCAGGCGCGCCGGGTTCTCCACGTTCACCTTCGAGCCGTCGCGCAGGTACACGTGGTAGACGACGCTCGGGGCGGTGGTGATGAGGTCGAGGTTGTACTCTCGCTCGAGCCGCTCCTGGATGATCTCCATGTGCAGGAGGCCGAGGAAGCCGCATCGGAAGCCGAAGCCGAGGGCCTCGGAGGTGTCGGGCTCGAACACGAACGCGGCGTCGTTCATCTGCAGCTTCGAGAGCGCGTCGCGCAGATCCTCGTACTGAGCCGAGTCGGTCGGGAAGATCCCCGCGAACACCATCGGCTTCACCTCTTTGAAGCCGGGCAGCGCCTCGGTCGCGGGGTGGACCGCGTCGGTGACGGTGTCGCCGATCTTGGTGTCGCTCACGGTCTTGATGTTGCCGGCGATGAAGCCGACCTCGCCGGGGCCGATCTCCGACAGGGGCCGCGGATGCGGCGAGAACACGCCCATTTCGGTGATCTCGTAGTCGCGACCGGTCGCCATGAAGCGGACCTTCTGGCCCTTCTTGAGCGTGCCGTCGACGACGCGCACCATGCACACGGCGCCGCGGTACGAGTCGTACCAGGTGTCGAAGATGAGCGCGCGAGGCGCCGCGTCGACCTTGCCGTCGGGCGGGGGCACGCGCTCGACGATCGCCTCGAGGATGTCTTGGATGCCGAGGCCGGTCTTCGCGCTCGCGGGCACGGCCCCCGAGCAGTCGAGCCCGATGACGTCCTCGATCTCTTGCTTCGTGCGATCGATGTCGGCGCTCGGGAGATCGATCTTGTTGAGGACCGGGATGATCTCGAGATCGTTGTCGAGCGCGAGGAAGACGTTGGCGAGCGTCTGCGCCTCCACGCCCTGCGACGCGTCGACCACGAGGAGCGCGCCCTCGCACGCTTGGAGGCTCCGCGAGACCTCGTAGTTGAAGTCCACGTGCCCCGGCGTGTCGATGAGGTGCATCGTGTACGGCTGGCCGTTCTTCGCCGTGTACGACAGGCGCACGGTCTGGGCCTTGATCGTGATGCCGCGCTCTCGCTCGATGTCCATCTTGTCGAGGAACTGGTCCTGCTTCTCCCGGTCGGAGAGAGCGCCCGTCGCCTCGAGGATGCGGTCGGCCAGCGTCGATTTTCCGTGATCGATGTGGGCGATGATCGAGAAATTACGAATGGATCGCTGGTCCGTGGACATCTCTGGTTCTTCGCCTCGGGAGGCTTCTCCCAGGTTGGCGCGCTGGCTGCAAGCGCTTGTGGCACGAAGAGCGCCGGTCCATCACGCGGGTTCGGCTACCGTCGGGACGACGCCTGAGCGCGCCGCACGTGGCTCGGGCTCGATGGCGCCGAGGACGGTGACGGTGCGACGCCCGGCTCCCGCACGAAGCGGTCTCGATGGCGCTCGGCAAGCGGTCTCGCCTGCACCCGCGAAGCGATCCCGCCTGCACCCGCGAAGCGTCCCTGCGTGTGCTCGCGACGCGCTCAGCTCCCCTTCTTCGAGGGGCTCGGAGGCGGAGCCGCTGGGGGCGCGGCGGGAGGCGCGCCCGGCGGCAACGTCTCGAACGTCATCTGCCCTGGCAGCATGTGCTCGTAGTGCTTGAGCACCATGTCGATGCCCTCGCGGATGTAGACCGCGATCGGCACCTTGGTCCGGTCGTGCAGCAGCTTCAGGCGGTCGGCCTGCTCCGGCGTGATGTAGATGGTCGTCGAGACTTTCTTTCGCGACATGTCACGCCGTGGGAGGTGAGGACCCGATCGTGGAGCTTCTTCGCGGGGTCATCCTCGACGTGCTCGAAGCGCGCTGGTGTCGCCCGGCCGCCGAGGTGACTGACAAGGCGTTACCCTAGATGCTGGTACGTGTGTTGTCAATCGGTCCCTGCGGCCGTCGACGGAATGCCGTGGCAATTCGGGCGCTTGGTTGAAAAGGCACCAGAATGCGGCCCCCGCCGGGGTTGCGGGTGGGAGACTCCCACGCGTAGTATGCGACCCGTCGCGCGTGGCTCCGGTGACGTCACCGAAATGCTCTGAGAAGGCTTCTATGAGACACCCCTTTCGACGGATGGACCGCGTCGCGGTCGGCCGTCGCATCGCTTCCGTGGGCCGGTCGGCCCTCCGCGCTTGGCGCGACGTACACGTCGTCACGCCCTCGGGCGCTCGGCTCGCATCCTCTTCACGCGCCCTCGGGGCGGCGGCGCTCGTCGCTGGTTCGGTCGCGGTGCTCGCGATCGGCGCCGGCTGCTCCAGCACCCCGGACACGAAGGGCCCGAACGATCTGAAGCGCGACCTCGTCATGCACCACGAGGACTGCGACACGGGCTCGGCCTCCGCGCAGAAGGTCGACGTGAACGGCGACGGGCGACCCGACATCATCCACGTCATGAAGGGCGGCAAAGAGGTCTGCCGCGTCGTCGACCTCAACATGGATGGGCGCAACGACGTCTTCATCTACTACGACGATGGCGTGGGCGCCGTCGGCGACGAGTCGCACGAGCGTCGTCGCGAGTCGGACTTCGATCGCGACGGCCACGCCGACGAGATCACCATCCTGAAGGGCGGTGTTCCGGTGGAGAAGCTGCGCGAGACGAACTTCGATGGCAAGCTCGACACATGGGACACGTACCAAAACGGTCGTCTCGTGAAGCGAGAGCGCGACACGAACGGCGACGGGATCATCGACCAGTGGTGGGACTTCAACAACCCGAACGATCCCAAGTGCGCCGTGGTGTCGAACGACACGAACCAAGACGGCCAACCCGATCCGCAGACCGCCGTCGACCTCTGCGGCGAAGCCTACGGAGCGCCGACGGCTGCGCCCGTCACGCCCGCACCGAGCGCCTCTTCGGCCGCCCCGGCGGCGAGCGTGCCGCGTGGACCCTGGCTGGGGTGGAACACCGCTGTC
>CAYYKK010000457.1:0-4824 GCA_964467935.1 uncultured Polyangiaceae bacterium | reverse complement strand
GCGATCCTGATCGACGCCTTCGTGCCGGGCCGGGCGGGGGGCACGGGCGCGACCATCGCGGGGCCGGCGCTCACCGGCGCCGCGTCCGTCGTCGGAGACGGGGGCGTCGAGGAGGGCGTCACCGTCGTCGAGGGCTGACCCTTCTTCGGCGCCGGGGCGAGCACGTCGAGATCTTGGAGCATGTCCTCGAGCTCGATGCGCTTCTCCATGCGTTGCCGCTCGAGCTCCGCCATGTCGCGGCCGATGCGGTTGCCCTCGTTCGAGAAGTCGTCGAGCCGCTTCGTCAGCTTCTGGCGCAGCGCGGACGCCGCCGAGTCCTTCTGGATCGACTCGAGGTTCTGCCTCGTCTCGTTGGCCCGCTGGTCGTTGACGTCGCGCTGCCGCCGGAGCCCGTCGAGCTGCTCGTCGATCTTCCCGATCTCGCGGCGCCGATCGACGATCGGCTGGAGCTTCGTCCGGATCTCCGGCGTCAGATCCGTCGCGATGATGAGCTTCTCCAGAAGTGGAAGTGCAGGTGAATCCCAGATGCTGATCTCGCGACGGCTCGGCGTCTGCTCGGTGATCGAGAGCGACCCTTCGCGCTTGCCCTTCGGCACCGAGACCTTCACGAGGTACGCGTCGGGCAGGTCCTCCGTGCCCGCAGGTCGCTCCGTGAGCTCGTAGTTCCAGCCGGCCTTCGGGTGGCGGACGAGCACGTCGAAGCCGTCGTTCATCGTCTGCGCCTTCACGTTGTAGGTCGTCACCTTGCGACCGAAGCTCTCGATCTCGAGCACGCCTCGCGAGATCTTCACGAGGCGCATCTCGTCGCCGTCGTACTTCGACGTCGTCGACACCATGATCCCGGGCTCCACCGCGAAGGGGATGGTCGCGCTCGTGTTGGTGCCGACGGTGTCCGAGAGACCCTCGCCGACGAAGCTCCCGCCGGCGTAGATGCTGATCGGGCCCGGCTCGAGGACGAAGGGCGTCGCGTTCTTGAACCGCACCACGCGGTACGGGTTCGCCTCGTATCCCATGCCGGCGCCGCCCGGCCTGTAGAGGAACGTCTCCTCCCCCTCGACTTCGTCGTTGATGATGGCGACCATCGTCGACGTGCCCTCGGGCACGGTGACCCGGTTCTGGATGTCGAAGCGATTGAGTCCGCTCACCGACGCCGAGCGCGCCTGCGCGAGGGTGCTCCTGCGGAGCGCGTCGAAGTCGACGGCCTTCGACTGATCTTCCTGGTCGAGGATGCCGTCGCCGTCGCGGTCTTCGCTGCGGAAGCGTCCGGTCGCCGACGTCGCGCTCTTGTAGTTCGCGTCCTTCTTCGCCTCGGCTGCGTGCCGCGTGGCGCCGCCTCCCTTGCCGCCCGCTGCGCCGGGCCCGCTCCAGCCCTCCGCCTTCGCCATGTCGCGCGCCGGCGCCTCCTCCATCGCGGGCGACGGCATCGGCGCGGGCGCCGCGGCCGCCACCGGCTGCGCCGTGTCCATCGGCTTGTCCTCGCCGCCGAACGTGGTCTCGCCGACCATGGCTTGAGCCTGCCGCCTCACGCCCGACTCGGTGAGGTCGCTGCGCTGCACGTCGCGCGGCGTGTGGAGGTCGTAGCGGAAGGCGATCGGCGCGCCCGACGTGAGGCCGAGCGAGACGTCGTTCCACTCCTCGCCGCTCGTGTTGTCGACGACGGCCCACCCTTGGAGCAGCGCCTTGCCCTTCTTGTCCTTCGGCAGCACCACGCGATACGTCGGCTTCCACATCGGCGCCGAGGCGACGTAGCTCACCGAGAGCTTGTGGGAGCTCGCGCCCGTCAGCCGGATGGAGACCTCGACCTGCTGGAACATCCCCTCGCCCGCGCTCGCGTCGAGCGTGCGGTTGATCTGCATCGCGAGATCACCGTCTTCGAACGTGATGCCGTGCACCTGCGACAGCTTCACGACGTGCATCTCGTCGCCGTCCATCAGCGTGATGCGGTGATCGGCCTCGCGGGGGCTCGGGGGCGGCGGGTATCCTCCTCCCGGCCGCATCTCCGGCGCGTCCTCGGCGACCTCCTCGACGAGCGTGATGCGACCGCTGAGGCTCCCGTCGTTCGTCGCGAGCGTCACCCGCGTCCCGCGCAGCGCGTCGAGCACGTCGGCGAGGTTGCCGCGTCCCGGCGCGAGCGTCGCGATGGCGGCGTTCGCCCAGCTCTGCGGGTCGAGGGGCATCGACACGCTGACCGCCTTGCCGCTCTCGCGGTCGACGACGGTCAAGCTCTTCAGCAGATCGTTGACCTGATCCTTGCGGACCTTGATGGTGAGGACGTCGCCGTCGACGTTGCCCGTGCGCTCGAAGTAGCCGATCCCGTTCCGATAGAGGACGACTCGGTCGAGCCTCAGCCCTCCGTCGGTCGTGCCGTAGCGGGCTCGTCCGTCGGCGCAGCCTCCGAGGAGGGCGGCGGAAAGGACGAGGGAGGGCAGGAGCGAGCCGCGCGAGAGCGCGCCAAGGAATCGTCGCATGGAGTGAGCCTCTTCTTTCGCCCGGACCGCGGGCGGTGGGAGCAAGCCGCGCGCGGGCGAAACCTCCCCCGTTCGCGCGGCCCGCGATGGTTACACGGACGCTTCGCGTGGCGGAAGGATCTGGCCCGAAACCGGGACGGCACCCCTGTCCAGGTGCCCTGATCGCTCACCTGATCCTCGCCCTTCAAGAGCTCTTCCACCGGTTTTCCACAGGCCTCGCGTCGACGCGGCGCCGGGAGGTCGCGGGCGGCGCGCGCGCCGCGCTGCGCAACGTGCAACGACTGGATGTGACGAGAGAAATCGTTCGTGTCCCGGTGGTGACGGACAGGTCGGGAGGTGGTGACGCCCACGTTTCCCTGTGGAAAACGTGTTCCGACCCATTAACTATTGCAACTCGATGACTACTGAACTGGCCGTCGCTCGGGGCGAGCAACCCGGTTGTCGCGGGGCCTCGGGGCAAGTAACGGTGGGGTCGCCCCGTGGAGACCCTGGCCGCGCGCATCGATCGAGCTGGACCCCTGGACACGGCGGAAGCGGTGATCCTCGCGGCGCGCCTCGCCCGTGCCCTGGAGCCTCACCACGAGCGCGGCGAGGCGCACGGCGCGGTGAGCCCCGAGAGCCTCATGCTGGGGCGAGACGAGCGAGCGCCCGTCGTGCTCCGCGCGGCCTCGCGCTCGACCCCTTCCTTCCATCACCAGAGCCCCGAGCGGCTCGCGGGCGCCGACGCGAGCCCCGAGGACGACACCTGGGCGGTGGGCTCCACGCTCTACGTCGCGCTGACCGGCACCGTCCCGTTCCCCGGTGACACGGCGGCCGAGGTGCTCGCGCGGATCGAGCAGGGCTCGATCGCGCCGCTCGCGGTGTTCGACGCGGGGGACGACGATCTCCAGGAGCTCGTGCAGTCGATCTTCCAGCGCAGCCGCGAAGAGCGGACCCAGTCGGTCGTGCGGGTGCGCAAGAGCCTCGCGCGTTGGCTCGCGAAGCGCGGGATCGCGGCCGGCCCCCCCATCGAGATCGGCCGCGGCGAGTCGGCGCAAGAGCTCGATCTGTCCTCGATCCCGCCGCCGCCGGCGCTGCCGGAGGTCGAGGACCGCCCGACGATCCCGCGCGCCGCCAGCGCCTCCGGCGTGCTCTACACGTTCGCCGACGAGGACACGACGCTGCCCAAGGACGCCGGCCCCGTGTCGATGCCGCCGTCGAGTGGACAGCGAGATGCCAATGCACCTCTGTCGTCTCGGCTGCCTCCGACGAGCGAGCTGCTCGCGCGCGCCAAGGCCGCCCCGAGCAAGATGCCCGCGCCGGCGACCCCCGGGATGCTCAAGCCGGCCGAGCTCGCGACGCGGCTCCGCTCCCCGTCGATCCCGCCTTCGGGGCCTCGCCTCAATCCGCCCAAGGTCGCGCGGGAGCGAGCCGCCAAGGCGCTCAGCGAACGGCCGCCCCCCGTGAGCGCGGGAACCGAGGAGACGGCCGCGCTGCGCGCTCCGGGCGTCCCGAAGGATCTCTTGCCGGCCGAGACCGCCGACGCGGCGCCGAGCTCGACGCCGCCTCCGCTGCCCGTCGCGTCGCGCACGCCCAGCAAGCGCCCTTCGCCGCCACCGCTTCCGGTCGAGTCGAGCCCGCCGTCGGCGCCGAAGCGCTCGACGCCGCCTCCGTTGCCGCCCTCGACGCCGCCGCCGTCGACGCCGCCGAGCGCGCCGCCGTCGGAGGAGCGTCGCTCGAAGCCGCCGCGGGATCGCGCGGCGAAGCCCGGTCGGAAGGCGACCGCGAAGAAGGACCCCGCTCCGCCTGCGGCGAGCGTGTCGGCCGAGGCGCCGTCGACCGAGCCGGCTTCGCCGAAGAGCGCCTTCACGAAGGTCGCGCTCGTGGCGGGCGCCGCGGTGCTCCTCTTCGCGGGCTACGAGGCACTGTCTTCGGGAGGTGGCAGCACCCCGGCGCCGGACGCGTCGAGCGCGCCGACCACGAGCGCCGCGCCGCTCGCCTCGGTGGCCGCAGCGGCGAGTGTCGCGCCGCCCCCACCCACCACGCACGAGATCCTCGCGTCCGCGAGCGCGCCCGCGCCATCGGCGAGCAGCGCCCCCTCCGCGCCAGCGACGAGCGCGCTGCCGTCGTCGAGCGTCGTCGCGCCGAGCGCGCCCCAGGAAGACGTCGGCGCCTGCGTCGTGAAGCTCTTCCCTCCGGACTCGTTCGCCGAGGGCAAGAGCCCGAAGTTCGATTTCGTCTGTCGCGAGAACGATCCACGCCTCGGCGCCCAGAAGGTCCACGAGGTGCTCGTCCGCGCCGGGATGGGCCGCACCGTGAGCGACGGGATGCGCGAGTGGGCGGTGATGGGCTGGTACGAGCTCGCCGCGTTCGCCGC
>CAYYKK010000456.1:0-4868 GCA_964467935.1 uncultured Polyangiaceae bacterium | reverse complement strand
CCCCGCATCGCGCACGGGCGACCCCGCATCGCGCACGGGCGACCCCGCATCGCGCACGGGCGACCCCGCATCGCGCTTGGCCGACGCCGCCGAACGCGGACCGACGTCGACGCGCACGTCGCTCCTCGGCGCCGGAGGGGCGTCCGAGGCCTGCTCCGCCTTCCTTCGGATCTCGTCCGCCACGACCGACAGGAGCACGCCGACGCCCTCCTCGACGGCCGCGCCGAGCTCGGCGGCGCCTCGCTCGAGCCGTTCCTTCCTCGCGCGCCGATCGGCCGCACGGCGCTCCGCCGCGAGCTTCTTCTCCGCCCGCCGTCGGCGCCGCTCCTGCCGCTCGAGATGGCGCGCGAGCTCGCGCTCGCTCACGTCTCGCGACAGCGCCGCGCGCACGTGGAAGAACACGCCGAGCCCCCACCCGAGGAGCGGGAAGAGGAACCAGTAGAAGCTCGGCGACACGAGCAGGTTCAGGAGGATCAAGAACCCGTTCACGCCCGCGAAGGCGTAGAGATGCGCGACGAGCCCCCTCCTGCGATCCGCGAGGATCGCCTCGCGCGCCTCGCGCTCCCCTCGCCCCGCGTCGATCTCGCGCGCCGCCCGCTCGAGGGCCTCACGCGAGACGCCGACCTCCGCGGCGGCCGCGACGAGCTCGTCGTGCGCGACCCCGTCCTTCGAGGCGTCGTGACGGAGAGCGCGCTCGAGGATCGCGCGCACCTCCTCGTCGCTGTAGCGGCGGCCTTCGGACATGGCGCCGGTGAATCTACGCCGCGCGCACGAGAGGCGAAAGGCCGAGCGCCCTCACCTCTCGCGGCGGCGACCGCGTCAGGTCGTGCCTTCCTTCTTCGGCGCTGGAGCCGGGGGCGGCGGCTCCTTCGCGCCCCCCTCCTTGTCGAACGTGAAGAGGAGGTTGTTCACTTGGCCGTACGACTCGTGCGTGCCCCACTTCGGGTTCCAGTCGTGGACCCAATACACCGAGCCCGACACGATCGCGTCGTTGGGGTTGCCCGTCCGCTCGGGGAGCCGCCGCATGTAATCGACGCACGCGTCGCGATAGGCGCGGTTCCCGGGGAGCTGGATGCGGTTGAAGTAGTCGCTCCAGATCTGGTTGTAACCGTAGCTGTGCGCGTCGTGCAGATCGAAGTTCGGCGGCTTGTTCCAGAACGGATCGACGTGCCTCCCGTCGACGGTGATCGCATCGGCGATGATCGTCCCGTCATCCATGACCGGGTTCGGCGAGAACATGAACCAACCTTGGAGGAAGCGCGCTTTGTGGGCGAGGAGCTGCATCGCCTCGGGCTGAGGGCTCAGCACGATGCCGTGCGACTTGAGCACCTCGATCTTGTTGATGTCGGCGATCATGTCGGCCCAGCGCTTCTTCGTGCTCCAGAGCTCGGTGAAGGCCTGGTTCAGCGCCGCCGCGAACATCGCGCCGATGACGAGCTCGCGCGCGGTGCCGCGCATGCCGACGAGCTTCGCCTTGAGCGGGACCTTCTTCCACAGCCAGCGCATCGTCCACAGCGTGCCGAGCACGATGAGGACGCGCCAGAACGGGTGGAGATCCGGTGAGAGCTTGATGACGTTCAGCCCCAGCGTGAGGAGCACGCCGACCGCGAGCACCAGGCTGAGGCCGAGCATCGCCGTCGCGCCCGCCACGTCCGTGTCGACGTCGAGCGTCGGCGCCTCCGTCGTGAGCCCGAAGAGGCGCGACCAGCGACCCCGCTGCATCGCCGCGTCGACCAGGCTCGAGACGAGAGGCAGCCGGATCATCCACGCGAAGACGGGCCCGACCGGGAGCGCTGCGACGATCTCCGACAGCGCCTGCGCGCCGTGCGCTTGCGACCCGTCACGTCGCTCGACCACGATGCCGTGCCGCGCCTCCGACGCGTTCGCGTCGTCGAAGCCCACGAGGTCGAAGCGGTCCATCCGCTTGACGACGCGACAGAAGAAGAGCGCCGCCCCCGAGCTCGTGTCGAAGAGCACCGTGCGCGAACGGCTCGGCCGGCGCATCGTGCGGATGGCGTCCTCCCAGTCGTAGTGCGTGAAGAGCAGCGTCGAGAACACGCACAGCGACCAAGCGAACGGCCCCAGGGTGAAGCTCGAGCCGAAGCCGATGTGGAGGAAGCACATCAGCACGGCCGCGGTGCGCCGCGCCCACTTCTGCGTGGAGAAGTCCGGGAAGAAGCTCTTCTTGCCTGGCTTCGTGAAGAGCCAATCGACCCGCGGCAGCATCGGCAAGAGCAGCATGTACGGGAGCGCGGCCTCCATGATGATGACCATGCGCCCCATGAACCGGTAGACCTCGAACGGGATGTGCGTGCGGATGTCCGCCACGAGCGGGTTCGCCATCCGGTCGACGTACATGACGAAGTGCACCGCGGTCGCGTTGCGCAGATCCCACGCCGGTCCGTACTTGTGGACGACGTTGAAGTAGTAAATGGCAGACGCCTGCATCAGGATGACGAAACCCACCAGCGAGACGAAGGGCCGCATCCGGAAGGGCTCGGTCACGTCGGTGCGGTCGTTGAGCTCCGCGGCGGTCGTCTCCCGCTTGCGGCGCATCTCCGCGATCATCGCGTCGAGGCTGAAGCGATCGCCCATGGGCATGAAGCACGTCCACAGGAGGAGGAGGTTGTTCACGACGTAGCCGCCGTTCTCGATGAGCAGCACCCGGCCGTTGAGGCTCACGATGAAGAGCAGCGAGACGACCTGCGCGACCTTCGTCTTGTAGCCGACGAGCACGCAGAGGAACGTGAAGAGCATGACGGCCCAGAGCGCGCCGAGCTCCCAGTTCGCGGAGAAGCCGTGCAGGAGGCTGAAGTTCCCGGCCTGAGGACGCTGAAGGATCGTCACCGTCGGCAGCACGCCCGTGTCGCCGAACATGTGGATCCAGTCCGGCGTGCGTCGGAACAGATCGCCGACGAGGAGCGTGCCGAGCAAGATGCGCGTGAGCCCGAGCGTGCGCCGGTCGATCGACAGGTAGGTGCTCCGAATCATCTCGCGGAACGTCTCGACGCGAGGCGCGTCGATCTTCTTCGGCGGTGCGAGCTCGCTCCGCGTGCGCGTGGGAGCCGCGGGGGCCTCGGCCACCGCCTCGCCGTCACCCGGCGGATCGTGGATCGGGGTCCGCGGCGATCGGGATTCCAGATTTCGATCAACGTGTTGAGTCATGGGACCGCGCTCCGTTTTGGGGAGTAAGCACCGGAGAAAGCCCCTCCATCTAACCACCTCGCGCGATCGACGCATCAACGAAAACACCTTGTTTTCTAGGCGATTCGAGCACGCTACGCGCAAAGAGTGCGTCGCTCGATCCGAGCTTTGCGTCGCCCCATCGGGCGCTCGTCGCGATCGGGTCTCGAGCCCTGCGCGCGCCGCGTGAGCGCGCGCGCGAGAGGGATCGAAAGGTTTGCGCCACCCCACGCAAACGCTGCGTCGGGGGCCTCGCGCCACGTGACGTCGCGTAGCATCACCCCCGAAAAAACGTCCGCGCCGACGCCGACCTTCGCCTCCTCGGAGCCCGCTCGGCAGCCAATTCGTCGTTCTTCATGTTATGATACAGATGTATCTCACATTCTCATGCATCTCATAGGACCATGGGCTCGTTGCGACCAGAGGTCCTCGTGGTGCGGACGGCGCGGGTCGGGCGAGACCCGAGCGGGAGGCGAAACCCTGCTCGGGCGGAATCTGGGAACAACTTTGAGGTGCCGGCGGTCCAGACCGTGGAAGGGTTCCGAGAGCACCATGAAGCCGACGACCTCGCCCCGTACGAGCCCCTACGAAGACGCGATCGACGACGCCGAGCGGCTGGCCGCGCGCCTCCAGGGAGGCGAAGCGCGTGGCGGGAGGCTGTTCGCGCGCGCGCTCGTCGTGCTCGCCCGAAACCTCAGGCTCGCGCTCTTCGCGGAGGCGCCGGACGACGCGCTCGTCCGGCTGCACCTGAAGCTCGAGACGACGATGCGGCTCGCCGACGCCGATCTCGCGGACGCGACGCGCGAGGAGCGACCGCGCGCGGACGTCGAGCCGCCCTCGCAGCGACCGACGATCCCCTACCCGCCCTACCTCGAGCCGGACGCCTCGATCGAGGTCGACTCCCAGCCGCGAGGGCTCATCCGCGCGGCGGCGTCGCAGATCAGGCGAAAGGTGAGCTGGGATCCGGCGGCCCGATCGCGGGCCCCCGAGGACGATCTCGACGGCGACTGGCTCTCCGACGCGGCCCCGAGGCTCGCCCGCTCGAAGGTCTGACGGCGCGCGGGAGCGCTCAACCGACGGGGGCTTCGTCCGCCGGGTCGGCGTGCATGAGCACCTTCGTCGTGGGGCCGACGATGGCGCGCACGCCGTCGCGAAGGGAGAGAAAGAGATCGTGCACCTCGCGCGCGGTCATCTCGGGCCTCACGACGACGTGGAAGTCGACGTGAGGGATCTTGCCCGCGCGGGTCTTGAAGTCGTGGAAGGACTGGATCGCGCGGCACTCGGCGAGGAGCGATCGCAGCTTCGCGACGAGCTCGGGCTCGAGGCTCTTGTCCATCACGATGCCGAAGCCCTCGCCGACGATGCGGACGCTCGAATAGAGCATGTAGCAGGCGAGCCCGATCGAGATGATCGAGTCGATGATCGGCCTGCCCGTGACCTTCACCAGCACGAGCGACACGAGCACGCCCACGTTCATGTAGACGTCCGTGAGGTAGTGGAGCGCGTCGGCCTTGAGCACGAGGCTGCCCGTCGCGCGCGCCACCTTCCGGAGGTGGAGCACGGTGGCGATCGTGAGGCCCAGGATCGGCAGCAGGACGGCGATGCCGAGCACCGAGTCGGGGCTCTCCTCGCCGACCAGGATCTTGGGCACGGCCGCGTAGATGATGAAGGAGCCGGCAGCGAAG
>CAYYKK010000455.1:0-4910 GCA_964467935.1 uncultured Polyangiaceae bacterium | reverse complement strand
CCCGTCGGTGCTGCCGGCGATCCGCCCGCAGCCGCCGCGCACCGACGACGCGCTCGCGTCCGCCGTCAAGCGCGCCGCGATCGAGGTGGGCCTGTCGGAGTCGCTCACGTTCGCGTTCGTCTCGAGGAGCGAGCTCGCGCAGCTGCGGGCGCCCGATCCGATCATGGTCCTCGAGAACCCGCTCTCCGAGGAGCGCAGCGTCATGCGCACGTCGCTCTTGCCGGGTCTCGTCGAGGCCACGAAGCGCGCGCGCCGGCACGGCGTCTCCGACGTGCGTCTCTTCTCCATCGGCGCGCGCTTCTTGCCGACGCGCGCCGACGCGAAGGGCGACGATGCGAAGCTCCCGCACGAGGCGAAGAGCTTCGCGGCGATCCTCGCGGGCCATCGCGACGGCGTCCTCACGAAGCCGACGCCCCTCGACGTCTTCGACGCGAAGGGCGTGGCGGTCGAGATCGTCTCGCGCGTGATGCGGCGACCGGTCGAGGTCGAGGTGCAGCCCGCGGCGAGCCGCTCGGCGCACCTGCACCCGCGCGGCGCCGCGAACCTCGTCGTCGAAGGGACGATCGTCGGCGTCTTCGGCCCGCTCCACCCCGAGGTCGAGCGCGCGCTCGATCTCGGCGGGGAGGCGTTCGTCATCGAGCTCGATCTCGAGGTGCTGGAGCGCATCGGCCCGAGCACGCCGCGGTTCAAGCCGATCCCCGTCCTTCCGGCGTCGACGCGCGATCTGTCGGTCGTGGTGCACGACGACGTGCTCGCGGGCACCGTCGCGTCGGCGATCCGCGAGGTCGCGGCCGAGCTCTGCGAGTCGGTCGCCGTGTTCGACCTGTTCCGTGGCGGCGCGGTCCCGAAGGACCACCGCTCCCTCGCCTTCCACGTCGTCTATCGGGATCCGAAGGCGGCCACGGACCCGGCGAACGCGCGGACGCTCACCGACGCCGAGGTCGACGCGAAGCACGCGCTCGTCGTGAAGACCGTCGGCGAGCGCTTCGGCGCCGTGCTCCGCGCTTAGGCGAGCGCGAGGCGGGCGAGGCTCAGGCGAGGACGCGGCTCAGCGCGTCCTTCGTCTCGTTCGCCAGCGTCTCGAAGCGGACGGCCATCCCGACCTCACCCGGCTCACGCGCGACCACGGTGCCGTCGATGCGCAGCGGCGTCGCGCTCCCCGGCACGCGGAGCGACAGCGCGACCCGCGTTCCGGGAGGATGCGGGAGCGTTCCCTCGAGGAACGCTCCGCCGAGCGAGAGGTTCGTCGCGCGCTGGAAATACAGGGTCTCGCCGGTGCGCTCCTCGACGAAGAGGTCGATGGTGACCCGCGGGCTCTCTCTGCGCTCTCGTCCTGCCTGCATGCCTTCGCCGCTACCAGCGAACGGTCGCGCGGGCCAAGAACGCGACCTGCGTGGGCCCGCCGACGCCGAACGATCCCGCGAAGCTGCCTCGTGCCGCGTCCGAGGCTATGATGGAGGACTCGTAGCTTCATGTCCGGAACCCCCAAAGAAGGCGACGTCATCGCGGGCAAGTACCGCGTGGAGAGCGTGCTCGGCGAGGGCGGCATGGGGGTCGTGGTCGCCGCGTTCCGGACCGACCTCGACCAGAAGGTCGCGATCAAGGTCCTGAACGAGTCGGCGCTGAAGAACCCGCTCCTCCTCCAGCGCTTCGAGCGCGAGGCGCGCGCGATGGTGAAGATCCAGAGCCGCCACGTCGCGCGCGTCTCGGACGTCGGCAAGCTCGAGAGCGGCGCGCCGTACATGGTGATGGAGTTCCTCGAGGGGCGAGACCTGAGCCGCCTGCTGGAGGAGGGCCTGCCGCCGATGGACCGCGCGGTGGACATCGTGCTCCAAGCCTGCGACGCGATCTCGGAGGCGCACGCGTACGGCGTCGTGCACCGCGACCTGAAGCCGGGCAACCTCTACCTCGCCGAGCAGCCCGACGGCTCAGTCGAGGTGAAGGTGCTCGACTTCGGGATCTCGAAGGCCGTCGGCCCCGACAAGGACGACACGGGCAAGAGCCTCACGAAGACCACCGACGTCTTCGGATCGCCCATGTACATGTCGCCGGAGCAGCTGCTCTCGACGGCGAAGGTCGACCATCGCACCGACATCTGGGCGCTCGGCATCATCCTCTACGAGCTGCTCGCGGGCGAGCCCCCGTTCCACACGGGGACCGTGGCCGAGATCTGGAGCGCGATCCTCGACAAGCAGGTCCCCTTGCCGAGCCATCGTCGCGCCGACATCCCGCGCGATCTCGAGGACGTCGTGATGAAGAGCCTCGCGCGCAACGTCGAGGATCGGTACGCGACGGTCGCCGATCTCGCCGAGGCGCTCGCGCCGTTCGGCACGGGCGACGCGAAGGCGAGCGTGGAGCGAGCGAAGCGCTTCAAGAAGGGTCTCCGCGTCCCCGACGCCGCGCCGAGCTCCCCCGGTGCGATGAGCCGACCCGGCGTGCCCGAGCCCGCCCCGAGCTCCCCAGGCGCGCGCATGATCCCCGAGCCCGCGCCGAGCTCTCCGGGCACGCGCAAGATCCCGGAGCCCGCGCCGAGCTCTCCGGGCGACGGGCGCCTCGTCCCGCCGCCGCCGAAGAGCGCGCCCGGCGAGAAGCGCAAGCTCGCGCTCGAAGCGGACCACGAGGAGGACGAGCCGCCGCGCAAGCCGAGGCCGCGGCCGATCGCGCCGGCGGGCCTCACCTCGACGGATTGGCAGACGCACCCGCTGCCGAAGCGCGGCGCAGGCGGCGCGCTCGCGACGGTCCTCATCGTGGGCGTGCTCGCCGCCGTCGCCGCGACGGCGTACTACCTCCGCACGCACACGCCGCCGCGGCAGGCGATCCCCGCGCCGACCGCGCTCGAGACCGCGCCCACCGCGCCGACGGAGCCGACGGCGACGGCGACGGCCGAGGCGAGCGCCCCGCCGAGCGCGACGTCGAGCGCGCCGACGCCGACGCCGACCCCGAAGCCGAAGCCGCCGCGGCCGACGCACACGAGCACGGGCGCGAAGCATCCCGGCGAATCGGCGCCGGAGGAGCCGCCTCCCGCGACGGCGACGCCGACCCACGAGCCGGCGCCCTCCCCTGCCCCGACCGCGGCCCCCGTCGCGCCGGCGCCCGCCGCGCCCACCGCTCCCCCCGCGGCGCCGCCGAGCCCTTGACGATCAGTTGATCTCGCGCGCGTCCTGCACGAGGACGAAGGGCTGCACGACGACCGCGAGCCACGTGCGCCCTTCCTCCGATGGCCAGCGGCCGCGCTCCTCGCGCGAAGGCTTGCGCATCGACCCGTCGCGGATCCAGCCGCCGACGCGGTCGGCGTCGTCGGACGCGACCGCGACCGCCGCCTCGAGGAGCGCCACGGTGGGCGCGATGATCACGACCGCGTCTCGCTCGAGGTGCGCCTTCAGATCGCTGAAGAAGACGGGTCCGAGGCGCTCGGCGAGCTTGATGCGCAGCGCCTCGTCGTAGGTCATCGGGTCGCTCATCGGCGCCTCGCTCAAGGGTGACGCTGCGCGAAGCACGCGCCGTATTGTCCCATCGCCGTGACGAAGGCCTGATCCTCGGCGGCGCACGCGGTGTCGTCGCCGAGCGTGAGGTCGCAGCTCGCGGCGCGGCACGAGAAGAGCGTCTTCGCTGCCCCGCGGAACGCCCCGTCGGCGTCGCAAGCGGCGTCGACGTACGACCACGCACCCTTGAACATCTTCTTGCACGAGGCCGTGGTGATCGGCGGCACGTTCGTCTTGCCCGCCTTCGCGTTCACGCACGAAGCGGTCGCGTCGCAGAGCGCGTCGGTCGACGCGGAGTATCCGTCGTCGCCGTACGTGAGGCCGCCGGCGAGATCCGGATCGGCGACGTGCGCCTGGACGCCGAGCGGCGGCCCTCCGTTGACGATCATCCCCGCGGTGCACTTCAGCTTGATCGGTCGGAAGACCACGTTCGGCTTGGTCGCCGTCATCGTGTACTCGCCGGGGGGAACGTTGATGAAGACGACGCCGCCGTCCTTGCTCGTCGCGGTGATGGTCTTGTCGGGGATCACGTTCTCGTTGAAGTAGATGGGCCCGCTCGACGCGGGCACGGGGGGCGAGAGCGTGACCGTCGCGTCGGGCTCGCCCTGCCGAAGGTGCGCGTAGAGGGATCCGCCGAACCTCGTCACGGTCGAGGCGATGATGCAGTACTTATCCTCTTGCAATGGCGTTCCAATCACAGAGGAGAGCGCCGTGAAGAGGCTCGTCGGCACGGCCTGCAGCGTGAAGGGATCGATGCCGAGCTGACCGACCACGAACGTGGGGGTCTGGGTGACGTGGAAGGTCGGGTGCTCCATCACGAGCGTCGCCTCGCTGCCGGGCGCGAGGCCGTCGAACCGAAAGTGGCCATCGTCACCGGTCGTGAACGTGAGGTCGGGGCGCTCGAGCACGGTGATCTTCGCGCCCGCGACGCGCACGCCGTCGACCTCGCTCATGAAGGGCAGCACGTCACCCTCGATGCGACCGAGCGCAGGCTTCACCGCGCAGTCGGCGCTGCAGTGGCCCGGCTTGCCGTTGTCGACGCCGTCGTCGCAGACCTCGCTGGCCTCGACTTTGCCGTTGCCGCATTGGCTCGTGGTCGTGGGATCGGTCGAGCAAGCGGCGAGCGAGAGCCCGAGCGCGACGAGAAGCGACTTCATGCCCGGTCGTTGCCACGGCGGCCGGCCGGTGTCGAGCCGGCGGTCTGCGCGATCCGAGGCGCGCGTCGCGCTAGTTGGCGAGGCGGAAGACCGGGCGCTCCTGCGTGGCGAGCGCGTCGGACGGCATCGGCGGACGCGGCGGCGGCCTCATCGCGGGGGAGCGCGCCGGCGGGAGCCGCGCGGGCGGGAGCTTCGCCGGCGGCGGTTGCGGCGGAGGGAGCGGCGTCGGCGAGGAGGGCGACGTCGCGGGGCTCGCCGTCGCGGCGGGCGG
>CAYYKK010000454.1:0-4910 GCA_964467935.1 uncultured Polyangiaceae bacterium | reverse complement strand
GTCGACGTGCCGATGGATGTGCCCGTCGACGTGCCGATGGATGTGCCCGTCGACGCGAGCTGCCCCGACGCCGACGGAGACGGCTATGGAACGTGCGACGGCGACTGCGACGACACCAACCCGGACGTGAACCCGGGCGCCTTCGATTTCCCGAACGGCATCGACGACGACTGCACGGGCGGCATCGACGATCCGAACGTGAGCTGCGACGCAGGCCTCGCGTATACGTCGCAGAACCCGCTCGACTACGCGTTCGCGATCGATCTCTGCCAGACGACGACCGACAACGCGAAGGGCAAGAACAAGATCTGGGGCGTCATCGACGCGCAGTTCCGGCTCGCGAGCGGCTCCGGGATGCCGGCGCCCGAGCAGCACGCGATCGTCACGTCGTTCGGCAACACGCTCGGGCCGCGCAAGAACCAGAGCTTCATCGTGCTCTCGAGCGGGCGCGCCGCGACGCCGACGCAGCCCTATTTCACGCCCGAGACGCCGCAGACCGGCACCGACACGGGCACCACGTCGCCCACGCCCCCCGGGTTCCCGACGAACAAGACCGGCTGCCCCGTGCCCCCGCCCACCGCCTTCAACCCGGTGAGCTTGCGGTTGCGCATCCGCGTGCCGACGAACGCGGAGAGCTTCGGTTTCGACCACTCGTTCTTCTCCGCCGAGTACCCCGAGTACGCGTGCTCCGGCTTCAATGACATGTGGGTCGCGCTCCTCGCGACGGGCGCGAGCGGCATCGCGAACAACCACAACATCGTGTTCGACGCGCAAGGCACGCCGGGCTCGGTGAACCTCAACTTCTTCGATCGATGCACGGCGGGACAGACCGGCTGCTTCGGGACGCCCGGCTTCAACTTCTGCTCCGGCGGCGTCGGCGAGCTCCTCGGCACGGGTTACGGCGAGCCCGACGTGAACCAACCGTGCGGCGCGCCGACGACGATCGGCGGCGGGACGGGTTGGATCACGACCGAGGCGCCCGTGCTGCGCGGCGAGACGATCACCCTCGAGCTGATGGTCTGGGACTCCACCGACGGCGTGTGGGACTCGGCCGCGATCATCGACGACTTCCACTGGCGACAGGGCTCGCTCCCGAACCCCCACACCTTCCGTTGAGAGACCTCCGGCCGAGATCGTCTTGATGGGTTGACCGGCCCCCAGGGGCATAGTACGTGGTGGGTCGCGTAGTGGGTTTGCGGCCGAGTGGGAGCGCGTGTGCTTCCCGGTCGCGGCGGGGGCAGTCTCCCCGGTGTGAACATGCGTCGATCGCCGAGCATCTCCGCTGGGCGCGCGAACGCACGAGCGGCTCGGCCCATCCGGGCTCCCCGATCACACATCCCTCCCGCACGGTGAGCCTTCCCGCGATGGGTCGACCACCGGCATGAAAACCTAGCGGTCCGCGGTGTGCTCGGCAGTCCGGGCCCTCGCGATCGCGCATGTGAGCGCCGAAGAAGCGCCGAGGATGAAAGAACCGATGACCTTCACCGATGCCGCAGCCGAAGTGCTTCGACTGGTCGGGAGGCCCCTCCACTACAAAGAGATCACGGACTACGCGATCGAGAAGAACCTCCTCAGCCACGTGGGCAAGAGCCCCGAGGTGACGATGGGCGCGCGGCTCGCGGCGCTCCTCAAGAAAGACTCGCCGGAGATCCCGCTCGTGCGCGTCAAGCCGGGCGTCTTCGCGCTCCGTGAATGGGACGACAAGACGATCAAGGCGGGACTCGAGGCGAAGCCCGGCGACAAGAAGGGCGGCAAGAAGCCCGGCCGCGCCGAGCCCGAGAAGGAGTCCGAGGTCGAGGAAGAGGTCGTCGCGGAGGACGAGGACGACGAGGTGCTCATCTCCGAGCCCGTCGTGACGGATCTCGAGGACGACGACGACGAGGATCGCGTCACGCTCGTGCCGAAGCCGAAGCCCGGCGCGCACGCGAAGGCCGTGGTCCCGGCCCCGCCTCCGGTCGGCTTCGACGACGTCGCCGACGGCCCCGAAGAGGCCATGCGCGCCGAGCTCGTGGCGGGCGCGGCCGACATGTTCGACGAAGAAGAAGACGACGATCAGCCGATCTTGGGCGGCCCCGAGGGCGCTGCGGGCGAGCGCCCGCAAGGCGAGCAGGGCGACGGACGACGACGACGGCGACGACGTCGTCGCGGTCGTGGCGGCAGCGCTGAGGCGGCGCCGAGCGCCAGCGGCGGTGGCGGCGGACTCCCGTCGTACACCGCGGTGCCGGTCGAGGGACGCGCGGATCGTGAGCACGGCGATCGCGGCGATCGACGCGACCGCGGACGCAACGATGGACGGCGTGACGAGGGTCGTGGCCGGGACGAAGGCCGCGGTCGTGACGAGGGTCGTGGCGAGGGCGCGGAGCGCGCCTTCCAGGGCCCGCAGGTCATCGACTTCTTGGGGACGGAGGGCCCGGCGCTCGACGATCTCACGGGGCGAGATTTCGCCGAGGCCGTGTACTCGGTGCTCTCGACGTTCGATCGCGGGGGTGGCCCGGTCTCGTTGCGCCAAATCGCGGAGACGGTGCAGCGACGAGGTCGACTGGCGGGGGACGTCCAGGCCGTCCAGTCGCAGGTGGCCGCGGCGGTGCGCGCCGACAATCAGCGGCGCCTCGCGCTCGGTCAACGTCCGCGCTTCCGGTTCGCCGGCGGTCGCGTGGCGCTGACCGACTGGCTGCTCGGCGGTGATCTCGCCGCGCTCGAGCACGAGGCGCTCCTCGCCGTGGAGCGTTACCGCGAAGCGGCGCGGAGGGCGTTCGCGCGCAAGATCGGCGAGCTCCCCGGGCACGCCTTCGTCGAGCTGTGCGTGCTCGCCCTCGAGAAGATCGGCGTCGGACAGCTCCGCGGCCTACGGCGCGCGGGCGGAGCCGGCGGAGAGGCGCACTTCGCCGGCGTGCTCCACACGCCCCTCGAGGACGTGCGCATCGGCATCGTCATCCGACGCGACGGCCGCGAGATCGGGCGCGAGCGCGTGACCGAGCTGCGCGGATCGCTCCACCACTACGGAGAGGCGCGGATGGCGTTCATCCTCACGGGTGGCCAAGTGCTCTCCGGCGCGCGCGAGGAGGCGGCGGTCCCGGGCGTCCCGACGGTGTCGCTCTACGATGGGTACGGCGTCGCGCGGCTCTGCGAGGACAACGACGTCGCGGTGATTCGCGCGCGGCTGCCCATCGCCATTCCGGACGTGGACCTGCTCGAGGCGCTCAGGGCGTCGTGAGCTCCGCGACGGCACGGGGGCCGGCGGCGCTGCGCGCGCTCCGCCGGCCCGCGGCGCGGGATCTCTCGCGCCGCGCTCACACCGCGATCGCTGGGGCCGTCCTCGGCGTCGGCGGGCTGCTGGTCGGCTGCGGTCACGCCGCACCCCCGTCGCAGTTCCCCTCCGCCGACGACGCGCTCTCGAGGATGCACGCCTGCTACGACTGCGCCCTCGGCGTCCAAGCGACGGCGAAGATCGATCACTACTCGCCCAAGGGGCGCGTCAAGAGCGACGTGACCCTCACGGCGGTGGTGCCCGATCGCATCCGCTTCGACGCGGAGAAGTTCGGCGTGCTCGTCCTGGCGCTCGCGAGCGACGGCACGCGGTTCCAGATGATCAACACGCAGCAAAAGGAGTTTCTCTACGGGCCGGCGAGCGCTTGCAACTTGGCGCGTCTCACGCGCGTCCCGGTGCCCGGTCACGCGCTCGTCTCGCTCCTTCGAGGAGAGGCGCCCGTGCTCGTGCACGACAAGGCGAAGGCCCGCATCGCGTGGGACGACGCCGGCTACTACAAGCTGACCTTGCCGAGCACGAACGGCGCCGAGGAGGAGATCCACCTCGAGGTCCGTGACGAAGACCACGACAAGCCGTGGCAAGAGCAGCGGGTGCGCGTGCGCGAGGTGCGCGTCGCGCAGGCCGGGATCGACCTCTACGAGGCGGAGCTCGGCGACTACCACAAGATCGCCACGGCCAAGCCGCTCGAGGACGAGGACGGCCTCGACCCGACGATCCCTCCCATCGGGCCGACGTGCGACGCCGAGCTACCGCACTC
The DNA here is from genome assembly GCA_964467935.1 of uncultured Polyangiaceae bacterium. Lineage (GTDB taxonomy): Bacteria > Myxococcota_A > Polyangia > Polyangiales > Polyangiaceae > CAYYKK01. Next base: position 885 of record CAYYKK010000454.1, on the reverse strand, counting down.
GATCGATCTGCGCGTCCCCAACACGAACGACGACGTGAGCTTCGAGTACGCCGACGGGAGCAAGTGGAACCCGCCGCTGGTCGACGGCGTCTTCGGGCTGGTGATGCCCGGAGGCGTGCAGAAGGTCTACGTCGACTGCAAGTGATCCGTCACGGCGCGTGCGCGAGGGCGGCGAGGACCCGACGCGGATCGTCGGTGATGATGCCGCCCACGCCCAGCTGCGCGAGCGCGCGCGCTTCGTTCGCCGAGTTCACCGTCCACGCGCAGACGAACCGCCGTGGTCGCCACGCGCGCATCCGCGCGGCGTCGAGCAAGACGTGCTCGGCGTGAACGCCGTCCACGCGGAGCAGGGGCGGGACGCGCGTCATCACCTCGTGGTAGCTCGACCGATGGATCAAGAGGGCGGTCGGGACGCGGGGAGCCAGGGCGCCGAGCGCCGCGATCATCAGCGGATCGAAGCTCGACACGATGAGGTGCCCGTCCCACGAAGCGACGAGCTTCGCCGTCGCGAGGACGACCGCCGTGCGATCCGGGACGTCGCGCTTCATCTCGACGTTGACGAGGAGCGAGCGGTCCCGCGCGAACGAGAGGACGTCGGCGAGCAGCGGCACTCCCTCTCCGCGCAGATCCACGCGAGACAGCTCGGCCGCGGACAGATCGGCGGCCCTCCGTTCGTCGGCCCCCTCGGTCACGCGCGACAGATCCTCGTCGTGCAGCACCACGACCTCGCCGGAGCGCGCGAGCCGCACGTCGAGCTCGATGCCGTCGGCGCCGGCGTCCGCGGCGGCGGCGAAGGCCCGCATCGTGTTCTCGACCTCGCCGACGCGGACGCCGCGGTGACCGATGACGAGCGGACGATCCGAGCGAAGGAAGGCCCCCACGGAG
>CAYYKK010000453.1:0-4911 GCA_964467935.1 uncultured Polyangiaceae bacterium | reverse complement strand
GATCGCGAAGTACCAAGAGGAGTACACGATCGGCGGCGGCAACGGAAAGCCCGACCTCGGCGCCGCCGACTACGGCAACGTGCTCAACCGCGGCGGCTACCTCAACGCCTGCGGCGTGCCCTCGAACATGGGCGTCGACATCTGCGTCGCCGTGCAGAACGGGCGCGCGGTCGGCGTGACCGTCCGCACCAACCCCTCGAACCCAGGCATCTCCGGCTGCATCGCGGGGCAGGTGCGCGGACTCGGCTTCCCCTCGCATCCGCGCATGGACGTCGCGCGCACGTCGTTCGCGGCGCAGTGACCGCGCCGTCCTCCATCGGACCGCGAGAGGTCGGCCGAGCGTGAACGCCCACGGGCTCATCCACATCGAGAACATCCACAAGGAGTTCGACGGCATGCCCGTCCTCCGCGGGGTGAACCTCGACGTCCCGCAGGGCTGTCTCTACGGCCTCATCGGGCCCGGCGCCTCGGGCAAGAGCGTCCTCTTGAAGATGGTCGCGGGCCTCGTCGCGCCGAACCAAGGCAAGATCCTCGTCGAGGGGCGCGACATCTTCGAGATGAGCGAGCTCGAGCTGGCGCAGTTCCGTCTCAAGTACGGCATGCTGTTCCAGAACAACGCGCTCTTCGACTACATGAACGTCGCCGACAACATCGCCTTCCCGATCCGGCGGATGACGCAGATGTCGGAGCCCGAGATCGGCGCCAAGATCGCCGACCGCCTGAAGGTCGTGTCCCTCCCCGGCTTCGAAGATCGCATGCCCGCCGGTCTCTCGGGCGGGCAGAAGAAGCGCATCGGCGTCGCGCGCGCCACGGTGACCGCGGCGCCCATCGTGCTCTACGACGAGCCCGCGGCGGGCCTCGATCCGGTCACCTCACAGCGCATCTTCGAGCTCCTCCGCAACGAGCAGCGCGCGACGAACGCGACGGTGATCATGGTGTCGAGCGATCTCGATCGGCTGCTCACGGTGACCGATCGCGTCGGCATGCTCTACCGCGGCAGGCTCATCTTCGACGGCACCACCGCGGAGGCGAAGGCAAGCCTCGACCCCTACGTCAAACAGTTCGTGCACGGCCTCACCGAGGGCCCGCTCTAGAGCCCTCCCGGCGGCCGCGGAGCTCTAGTAGGGTGCGGACCATGAGCACCCGACCCGAGCCCCTGATCGAGGACGACCGCACGAGCATGCACCCGGCCGCGCTGAAGCGCGCGTTCCTCGATCACGTGCAGTTCTCTCGCTCGAAGAACCCCAGCACGGCGACGGCGTTCGACCGCTTCATGGCCGTCTCGCTCGCCGCGCGTGATCGCCTGGTCGAGCGCTGGATCGAGACGCAGCGCACCTACTACGAGCAGGACGTCAAGCGCGCGTACTACCTCTCGGCCGAGTTCCTCCTCGGTCGCGCGCTCGTCGCGAACCTGCAGGCGCTCGACATCTACGACGACTACCGCAAGGTGCTCGCGGGCCTCGGCCTCGATCTCGAGGAGCTCGTGGAGCAGGAGCCCGACGCCGGGCTCGGCAACGGCGGCCTCGGCCGCCTCGCCGCGTGCTTCCTCGAGTCGCTCGCGACGCTCGGCATGCCGGGCCAGGGCTACGGCATCCGCTACGAGTTCGGCATCTTCGAGCAGGCGATCCGCAACGGCTACCAAGTCGAGCGCGCCGACGAGTGGCTCAAGTTCGGCAACCCCTGGGAGATCGGCCGCCCCGAGTACACCGTGCCCGTCGGTTTCGGCGGCCACACGCTCAACATCCCCAACGAGCGCGGCGGCTTCTCCGTCATCTGGCAGCCCGCGACGAAGGTCATCGGCGTGCCCTACGACACACCCATCGCAGGCTTTCGCACGAACACCGTCAACACGCTGCGACTCTGGGCGGCGCGCAGCCACCAGGAGTTCGACTTCTCGCTCTTCAACGCGGGTGACTACCTGCAAGCCGTCGAGGACAAGAACGCGTCCGAGGTCATCTCGAAGGTGCTCTACCCGAACGACAGCTTCGAGCAGGGCCGAGAGCTGCGCCTCAAGCAGGAGTACTTCTTCGTCGCCTGCTCCATCCACGACATCGTCTGGCGCTACAAGCGCACGCACAAAGGCTTCGATCGCCTCTCGGAGAAGGTCGCGATCCAGCTGAACGACACGCACCCCGCCATCGCGATCGCCGAGCTGATGCGCGTGCTCGTCGACGAGGAGCACCTCACGTGGGAGGAGGCGTGGAAGCAGACCGTCGGATCGTTCGGCTACACGAACCACACGCTGCTACCCGAAGCGCTCGAGCGCTGGCCGGTCACGCTCTTCGCGCGCCTCTTGCCGCGGCACCTCGAGATCATCCAAGAGGTGAACCGCCGGTTCTCGCGCGAGGTGATGGACTACTTCCCGAACAGCCCCGAGGTGTGGCCGAAGATGAGCATCCTCACCGACGGCGCCGAGAAGGAGGTCCGCATGGCGCACCTCGCCGTCGTGGGTTCGCACTCGGTGAACGGCGTCGCGAAGCTCCACACCGATCTCATCAAGTCGCACCTCTTGAAGGAGTTCGCCGAGCTCTTCCCCGAGCGCTTCAACAACAAGACGAACGGCGTGACGCCGCGCCGGTGGCTCCTCGCCTGCAACCCGGAGCTCGCGAACCTCGTCACCGAGAAGGTCGGGCCGAGCTGGGTCACGCACCTCGAGAAGCTGCGCGAGCTCGAGCCGCACATCGAGTCCGAGGAGTTCCGCCACCGCATCGGCGCCATCAAGCTGGCGAACAAGGAGCGGCTCGCGAAGACGATCCGAAAGGCGCTCGACGTCACCATCGATCCGTCGAGCATCTTCGATTGCCAGATCAAGCGGCTCCACGAGTACAAGCGCCAGCACCTCGCCGCGCTCCACGCGATCGTCCTCTACCTCCGGGCGAAGCGCGGCGAGCACGTGGAGCCGCGCACCATCATCTTCGGCGCGAAGGCCGCCCCGGGCTACAAGCGGGCGAAGCTCATCATCAAGCTCATCCACTCGATCGCGAACGTCGTGAACCACGACCGCCGCCAGTCGGCGATCCGCATCGCGTTCATGCCGAACTACCGGGTGAGCCTCGCCGAGCGCATCATCCCTGCGGCCGACCTCTCCGAGCAGATCTCGACGGCCGGCATGGAGGCCTCCGGCACCGGCAACATGAAGCTCGCGATGAACGGCGCGCTGACCATCGGCACGCTCGACGGCGCGAACATCGAGATCCGCGAGGAGGTCGGGCACGAGAACTTCTTCCTCTTCGGGCTCACCGCCGAGCAGGTCCTCGAGAACAAAGCGCGCCGCGCGAAGGGCAACGAGTGGCTCGCGGGTCTGCCCGAGCTCGGCGAGGCGCTCGAGCTGCTCCACGGCGGCTTCTTCTGCCCCGAGGAGCCGGACCTTTTCCACCCGCTCATCGATTCGCTGCTGGGCTTCGACGAGTACATGGTGCTCGCCGACTTCGCGTCGTACGCGAACGAGCAGCGGACGGTGGAGCACGCCTTCGCGGATCGAGAGGTGTGGCTGCGCCGCGCCGCGTTCAACATCGCGCGCGTCGGCACGTTCTCCTCGGACCGCACGATCCGGGAGTACGCGTCGAAGATCTGGCACGTGGAGCCGACCCTCATCGGGCCGCCCCGCAAGGTCGGCGAGCCGCGCCCCTCCGACCGAGGCGCGCTCGACGCGATGACCTGATCGCCGTCCGACCTCGGTCCACGGCCGCCCGGCGCCCCCCGCGGGGTGAGCCAACTGGAGGCACGGGTCTTGCGCGATCCCGCGCCGAGACCCATACATTGCAGGTCTGCCCACCCCGCACTCGCGTTACATCTCTACCTGAACCATGTCGCAGACACCCGACGACGACGATCACGATGGCGAGGACGAGCGCGAAGGCTCCGTCGACACCCGCGAACGCACCGAGAAGGCGCGGCGCTTCAAGGTGGTGTTCCACAACGACGACTACACGACGCAGGAGTTCGTCGTGGGCGTCCTCATGAAGTTCTTCCACAAGACCGAGACCGAAGCGACGCAGATCATGCTGAGCGTCCACCACAAGGGACACGGCGTCGCGGGCTTCTACTCGCGCGACGTCGCCGAGACGAAGGTCGCGCAGGTCATGGGCTACGCGCGCGAGAACGGCATGCCCCTCCTGGTCACGAGCGAGCCCGAGTGAGCACGACCCTCGTGACGAAGCGTCCAAGCGCCTGACCGAGATCGAAGGACACCGACGATGCGCATCAGCCCCGAGGTCGAAGTTGCATTCGGGCTCGCCACGCGCGAGGCCCAGCGCCGACGGCACGAGTACGTGACCGTCGAGCACCTCTTCTACGCGCTCCTCTTCGACGACGAGACGCGCGAGGTCCTGCGCCACGCCGGTGCCGACGTCGACGCCCTGAAGAAGAAGCTCGAGCGATACCTCGACACCGAGATCGAGGGCGTGCCCGAGGACGCCTTCGACGCGCCCACGCTGTCGCTCGGCTTCCAGCGCGTCGTCGGACGCGCGGCGATGCACGTTCAATCGAGCGGCAAAGAGGAGCTCAAGGGCAAGAACGTGCTCGTCGCGCTGTTCTCCGAGCTCGACTCGCCGAGCGTCACCTTTCTCTCCGAGCAAGGCGTCGGTCGGATCGACATCGTGAGCTACATCTCACACGGCGTGTCCAAGATCGGCGAGGACGACGGGGCGTCGGGTGACGGCGCCGGCGACGAAGACGGGGAAGAGGGTGTCCTCGGCGCACCGCCCTCCGGCGGCGCGAAGCAGCAGAAGGATCCGCTGAAGGCCTACGCGCTGAACCTCAACGAGGAGGCGAAGGAGGGGCGCATCGATCCGCTCGTCGGTCGCGCCACGGAGGTAGAGCGCACGATCCACGTCCTCGCGCGCCGCCGAAAGAACAACCCCCTGCTCATCGGCGACGCGGGCGTCGGCAAGACGGCGATCGTCGAGGGGC
>CAYYKK010000452.1:0-4929 GCA_964467935.1 uncultured Polyangiaceae bacterium | reverse complement strand
CACGGCCTCATGCTGGCGGACTGGTTCGGCGCGATGGGACGCCAATGGGGTGTCACACCGATGACCGATCAGCGCATCGCCGGCGTGATCGCCCTCGCCGCCGCCGTCTCCCTGGGGGCCACACTCCTGACGGCCAACCGCCACAGACTCGGCCGAGCACGGCACCCTGCAAGCGACCCGCCTCCCCCCAACCACTAAGAACCGCACCCTCAACCCGAAAGACACACGCATGACACGCTGGACACGAACCGCCAGAACCGCGCTTATCGCGCTGATCGCTGCCTCATCGGCAGCCCTCCTGACGGCATCACCTGCAGCAGCGCACGACAACCTTCTGCAGTCAAACCCCGAACCCGACTCGACCGTCACCAGCCTGGAAAACGTCGAGCTCACCTTCAGCGGTGATCTCATCGACTTCAGCCAAAGCAGCTTCGCCCAAGTCCAAGGACCCGACGGGCTCTACTACGAAAGCAGCTGCTCCACCATCGACCTCAACGTCCTCACTACCCCCGTCGCCCTGGGACCCGCAGGAACTTACACAATTGTCTGGAACGCGGTCTCCAGCGACGGCCACCCGATCTCAGAGTCATACCAGTTCCAATACCAGCCAGACTCCGCAACCAAACCCGCACCCGGATGGGACCAGCCCGCATGCCGCAACAACGGCAGCCGCATCCAGCCCGGAGCCCCGAGCCCGTCAACGGCTCCGAGCGCCACAGCGGGCCAGCCCACGACGCAGCAGGCCTCTCCGAGCCCGTCGGAGGCAGCTCACACTCCCGCTCCGGAAAAGCCCGCCGACCCTAACGGAGAAGCATTCGCCGTGCTCGGGATACTCGGAGGTGTTGTCCTCCTTGGCGCGCTCATCGCTGGGGCGTTCTGGCTGTTCCGGTCGAGGACCCGCTCCTCACGGGCAACGGAATAGGCGCCAGCGCCTGAACGGGCCTCGCTTCCGGGGACTCGATCGATCCGATCCCAGAACAGAGCCCGCGACGATCGCTGTCACGCGCCGCAACTCGAGATCCGCGGACCCGCACGGATCCTGGGTTCGCGGGCGGCTCGTCGATGTCGCCGGCATCGACTGAAGACCCGAGGCTGCAGGGCCTGCTTGGCATCGACCACCCGTCAATGTCGGACCCCGAACGTAGAATGGGGGAGCACACAACTACACACAGAAGCCCCGACTTGCAGAGCCGGGGCTTGAGCAGGTCGGGGCCGAATGTCTGTGGAAGGACAGTTCGACCCTAGGCGCAAAGTCGCGCACGATCAAGCCAACCTAGACGCTGATCGTCACCTGCCTTCTTTCTCGGGACGCTCCTGAGAAAGTTCGACAGAAGGTGGTCAGGCATGGTCGCATATCCGACGATCGAGAAGGTTGTTCAGGACGCTCGGCAGAGAATCCAAGTGACCGACGAGGAACTCGACGAGGCCAGGAAACGGCGCTCCGCGATCGCGAGCGCTCTGCTGGCAGAATTCCCCGGCGCCCGAACGTACTTCAACGGGAGCATCGCCCACGGAGACGCGCTCACACCCCTCACGGACGTCGATCTCGGAATTGTCATTCCGAACACGGACGGACGCTATGGTCCCGGGCGCAAAGGCCCGTTGGAACTGCAGGAGCGTGCAGCGGGCGCGATCCGTGACCGTCTGAGTGATGCGTATGAGGGCCTCCGTATCGAGTTCCGCGACAGGAAACGGTCGATCCTCGTCAGATTCCGTGATCCAATCCGTGCAGGTCTGCCGGACTTCACCGCGGACGTGATCACGGCCATCGACAACCCCAGCGCGCCGGGTCTGTTCATCCCGAACTACACCTCCTGGGATCGCTCGCATCCCGAAGCGCACACGCGAATGATCACAGAGGCGAACACGAGGACCAAGACAACGTTCGCCCGGACGGTGCGACTGCTGAAGCACTGGAACAGGAAGAACGGAGCGCCCCTCTGCACCTGGAACATTAAGGCGCTCGCGCTCGGCAGCGTGATGACAGAGTCGCCGCTGATCTCGTCGATGCGTCGCTGGTTTGATCACTCGATCGCCGCACTCAAGCTCGGTGAGACCGAGGACCCCGCAGGCGTGAGCGACAAGCCGATCAGCTTGAATGTGCCTCGAACCGAGGCCATTCAACGCCTCGAGAAGGCTGCTGACAAGCTCGAGAAGGCAATCGCCTACGACCTGGCAGGATTTCCGATCCTTGCTCAGAAGGAGCTTGCAGACCTGTTCAACGATCCTGAGATGCTCGCTCCTCCCTCTCACACCGAGCTGCTTCGTGAAGGTGCCCGTTTCCACGCCAATCCTCCCGGGAAGCCGTCCACTCGATTTGGTGCGCCAGCGCTCGTCACCGCGGCCAGCGCCACGACGCTTGCAACGACGGCCGCCGCCACACCCGTACGTTCCTGGGGAGCCCGGTGACGTGCCTCGAGACGTATCGGGTGGTGCACGCAGATCCGCGGTTCATCTTCAGGCCGTGGTGGGGCAGCTCTCCCGCCTGGCTTCTTCCGCTTGAGTCCCGTGCACGCCGACGGTACGGCGCAACTATGTCGCGGACCGAAGGCAGGGACTCGCTGGTCTACGAGTTCGACGCCATCGATGTGATCGCCCGAGATCCGGTCAGCGTTCGAGTCGAGTTCCACCGCAATCCCTCATACGAGCTCTACGGGCTGCATCCGATGGACTACCCGCGAGTCTTCGCGGACGTCGGCGCAGCCTCGCCTCATCGAATGCCCGATGACAGCCTGTGTCTGTACTACCCGAGGGACCCGCGTGATCGGCGTTGGGTCGCCGACGACGGCCTCGACGAGCTCTTGAACATCACCGCGCGTCATCTCTTCGCCGAAGACTACTGGCGTTCAAACGACCAAGTCTGGCCGGTCGAACAAGCTCCACACGGAATTCCGGAGGAGGCCGCGTGAAGGTGTGCGGGATCCTCGACTGGTGCTTCTGGGGCAGCGAAGCCGGCGCAACGATCGTCGCCGCTCTCCTGGCCGCGCTGGTGGCCGTCGGCGGCTATGCGTGGCAGCAGCGGCAATCACGCGCCGACAAGCGAGCCGTCATGTACAGCGAAGCCCTCAGAGCCGTCGAAGACTACGCGGAAGCTCCGTTCATCGTCCGGCGGAGAAGCGGCAAAGACGCGCGCGCAACGGTGAGCGCACAGATCAGCGAAATCCAATCGCGTCTCGCGATGTCATGCGCCCTACTCGAAATCTCGGCGAACCATCAGATAGCAGAGGCGTACCAGCAACTAGTTCGGACGACCAGGAAGGTCGCCGGCGCCGCCATGTCAGCAGCATGGCGCGCGCCGCGCATACGTCGAGACTCCGATCTGCCGGGACACACGCCATATGACCGTTCGAGTATCGACAACGCGAGAGCAGCCTACCTAAACGCGATCCGTGAGCATGACCACAGCGCATCGCGTCGAATCAACGGATGATGTGCCACCGTCGGCCAAGGGACGCGATCCGGGCCGAATCTGCTCGGCTCAGAAGAGCCCCCAGCAGGCCAAGCGGGAGGCCCCGAGATCGTGGTCCCCGTGGGATAGGCCGCTCGCATTCTGCGCGACAAAGCTAGACGCCGTGTCCAGTGGGGGCGTCGATCGGATGCTAACCCAGACGCATCGCGCCGTCGTCCCAGGCCCTCTCGCAGTTTCACAACACCACCCCCAGTGCGGACACACAAGTCCGGCGGTCATCGGTACGGTGAGGGCGTGACCAAGCACGTATTCCTGTCGCACATCCATGAGGAAGAGACTCTATGGGCCACTACGACCTGAACCGTATGGGCTGGCAACAATTCGAACACATGGTCCAAGCCCTAGCTAAGGCGGAGCTGGGCAACGGTGTCCGGACGTTTGGATCAGGACCCGATGGACAGCGAGACGCGACCTTCGATGGGCCAGTCCAGTTCCCTATTGGCAGCTCGAGCACGTGGAACGGTTACGGTGTCATCCAGATAAAGCACCATGAGAAGCCGACGACCACGACAGCCGACTGGAAGTGGTTCATCGATGAAGTCCGGAGCGAGCTGCGGGGGTGGGCAGGCAAGAAGCGAATCGGGAAGCGGGGTCCGGAGTATCTGCTTTTCGCTACCAACGTCTCGCTGTCGGGCGTCGAGGACACAGGCGGCAAGGACCAGTTCGAACTCCTGCTCAATAACGCGGCAGCTGACCTTGGATTAAAGGGCTGGTTCGTCTGGGACTACAGCGAGATCCGCACGATGCTTGACCAACACTCCGCCGTTCGTCAGCGGTACCTCGAGTTGATCGTGACCGGCGACTTCCTTGTGCAGCTTGAGGCGCTTCTGTCAGAGACGACAGCTTTGGAAGCCGAGCGGTTGGCGGGGCACGCCGTCGCAGAGCTGATTACCCGACAGTGGGTGCGTACGGGAGATGCCGGCTACAGCGATGCCTCTAAGGTGCGGCTGGCTGACATCGCTATCGATCTGCCCTGCACGTTGAAGGACCCTCCCGTAGGCTTGTCAGCAGGTCGGTTGATGGCAGCGCGCACAACGATCGAGATCGGTGAACGCATCCTGTCGAGCGAAGAAGGCGCAGGCCCGCGAGGCGTCGTCCTGGTCGGGGGGCCGGGGCAAGGGAAGAGTACGATCGCTCAGGTAATTGCCCACGCGTATCGGGTCGCATTCCTCAGAGACACTGACATCACTCGATATGGGGCCAACGCGAAGCACGCATTCGACGGTCTTCGGGACCGCCTTGAGACTGCGGCGATTCCTGTCCCGGGCCGCCGCCGATGGCCGATCGTTGTGGAACTCGCGAAGGTGGGGACTTCGATAGCGCGCGACGAGGGCTCGTTCTCGTTGCTGAGATACATCGCCGACTCGATCGTTGTCGAAGGGAAATCGGCAGATGCCGCTGCGCTGCAGGCCCGGGCCCGTTTCGCGCCCGGAGACCGCCTCGACGCGCTCTGGGTGACC
>CAYYKK010000451.1:0-4965 GCA_964467935.1 uncultured Polyangiaceae bacterium | reverse complement strand
CCCAACCCGGCGGTCCATTGCCCCAACCATTGCCGAACTGACTCATGCACCCTTCCTCGCGCGGTCGATGAGGAGAGCGTAACGGGCGCGGACGGCCGGCGCCAACGCGATCGGCGGCGCGCGCGCTTCGTGCGTCCCCGAAAGCGGCGCGAGGCGTCGTAGACTCGCGAGAAGTGCGGTTTCGAACGAAGGCGATCGCGCTCGCCTCGCTGCTCTCGTCCTCGCTGGCCGTCGCGGCCTGCGCTTCGGCGCCGACGCGCGCCACGCTGAGGGCGCGGCAACGCGCGGACGACGGCGTCGTCGCGACCCTGCCCCCGAGCGCCGCGCCCCCGACGCTCGCGCCGCCGATCCTCGATCGACCCGAGAACCCAACCGGCGGCGCGGACTACGCCAAGGAGGTCCGGCTGCTCTACCGCGTGGTCGCGTGCGCCGGCGACGAGCCGTTGCCCGCCGGCATCGACGCCGCGACGGTCGACGCCCATTGCAAGGAGCTCACGCCCAAGATCGAGCAATACAAGAAGCGGTACGTCGACGTGGCGAAGCCGTTCCTCGCGGCGCTCGAGCCGACCGACTTGCCGACGACCGTGGTCTACCCGTTCAGCGGCGGCGATCTCGTCACGGCGCTCACGGCCTACCCCGACGCGCGCGAGGTGACGACGGTCTCGCTCGAGCTCGTCGGCGATCCGCGGCGCATCGACGATCTCGACAAGGGCATGCTCGCCGTCAGCCTGAAGAAGCTGCGCGCCGAGCTCGGCGAGCTGTTGGTCGTCGACGACTACTCGAAGAGCGAGACGTTGAAGCGGACGCAGCGCGGCGACATCCCCGGCGAGCTCTCCTTCTTCCTCGTCGCGCTCGCGGTGCACGGCTTCGAGCCCGTCTCGCTCCGCTACTTCGAGCTCCGCTCCGACGGCGCGATCCACTACCTCGAGGCGTCCGAGATCGCCGCGATGGAGACCGACCTCGCCGAGCATCGGAAGTGGACGTGGACGCCGCCCGACTTCTCCGAGGCGTTCGCGAACGCGGAGATCGGCTTTCGCAAGGCGGGCGATCCCACGGCCCCCCTCCGCATCCACCGGCACGTCGCGGCGAACCTCTCGGACGAGTCACTCGCGACGACGCCCGGCGTCGTCGCGCACCTCGCGAAGAAGGGCGACGTCGCCGCCCTCACGAAGGCTGCGAGCTACCTCCTCTGGAGCGACGCGTTCTCGACCATCCGCGGCTACCTCCTCACGCACGCGCGCTTCATGCTGAGCGACTCGACCGGGATCCCGGCCGATCTCGCGACCGAGGCGGGGCTCGCCCAGGAGACTTACGGATCGTTCGATCGATCGCTCTTGAAGGCGAGCTACGAGCACAATGTCGCGATGCGAAAGCTCTGGAGCTCGCAGCCCGCCCGCAAGCTCCCCTTCCGCTTCGGTTACCTCGACGGCAGCCGCCACCCGCACCTGCTCGTCACGCGGCGCGACGCGCGCGAAGGACGCTGAGCGCGCCGACCGGCGCGGCACGAGCGAGGTTGTGATAGACGGGTGGGGTCAAATCTTCGCGCCGACGAGCCGAAAAAGCGCGCGCGAAAGGACGGGAGCCCACGATGACACTCGCCAAGGAAATCCTCTCCCAGGCCGCGACGGTCGCGCGCGGCCTCGCCATCGACGCCGTTCACGCGAGCCAAAGCGGCCACCTCGGGCTGCCCCTCGGGTGCGCGGAGATCGGCGCCGTCCTCTACGGGCACGCGCTGAGCCACTGCCCGAAGCACCCCGCGTGGTTGAACCGCGATCGCTTCGTGCTCTCCGCGGGCCACGGCTCGATGTTCCTCTACAGCTGGCTGCACCTCTCGGGCTACAAGAAGTTCACCCTCGACGAGGTGAAGCGCTTCCGCCAGCTCCACTCGAAGACGCCTGGCCACCCCGAGCTGATGAAGCACCCCGACGGCGTCGAGACGACCTCGGGCCCGCTCGGCCAGGGCATCGCGAACGCGGTCGGCATGGCGATCAGCGAGAAGATGGCGGCCGCGCGCTTCAACACGAAGGAGCACACGATCTTCGATCACCACGTCGTCGTGCTCGCGGGCGACGGGTGCATGCAGGAGGGCGTCGCGATGGAGGCGGTGGAGCTCGCGGGTCACCACAAGCTCGACAACCTCATCCTCGTCTACGACTCGAACGACGTGACGCTCGACGCGATGGCGAAGGAGACGCAGAGCGAGGACACCGCGAAGCGTTTCGAGGCGATCGGCTTCGACGTGCAACGCGTGGACGGCCACGACATGGAGGCCTTCCTCGCGGCGTTCGAGCGCGCCAAGGCCACGAAGAGCGACAAACCGCAGCTCATCATCGCGAAGACCCTCATCGGCAAGGGGATCCCCGAGGTCGCGGGCACGCAGAAGGCGCACGGCGAGGGCGGCGCGAAGTTCGCCGACGCCGCGCGCAAGGCGCTCGGCCTGCCGGAGGCGCACTTCTTCGTCTCGGACGAGGTGCGCGCCTACTTCGCCGAGCACGAGAAGAAGCTCGACACGGCGTTCGACGCGTGGACGAAGGTCTTCGACGCGTGGAAGGAGGCGAACCCCGCGCTCTTCGCCGAGCTCGCTGGGTCCATCGCGTTCGGCAACACCCTCGCCGAAGGCGCCGCGCGCCCCGGGCCGACCGCGGAGGATCTCTTCGCCGCGATCCCCGCGTTCCCGAAGGACACCAAGATCGCGACGCGCAAGGCCGGTCAGGACGTGCTCCAGCCGGTCGCGGCGAAGGTGCCGCTCCTCATCGGCGGATCGGCCGACCTCTACGGCTCGACGCTCAACTACATCGGCGACTTGAAGGCCGGCAACGACGACTTCAAGCCCTCGCACCGGAGCGGTCGCAACATCCGCTTCGGCATCCGCGAGCACGGCATGTGCTCCATCTTGAACGGCATCGCCGCCGCCGGGATCTTCCGCGCGAGCGGGGCGACGTTCCTGGTCTTCGCCGACTACTGCCGACCGCCCATCCGCATCGCCGCGCTGAGCCACCTGCCCGTCACGTACGTGTTCACGCACGACTCGGTCGGGGTCGGCGAGGACGGCCCGACGCACGAGCCGGTGGAGACGATCCCCGGCCTGCGCGTCATCCCGAACCTCGACGTGATCCGGCCCGCCGATCCCGAAGAGACGGCCGGCGCGTTCGCCGCGGCGCTCTCGCGCACCGACGGGCCCACGCTGCTCGCGCTCACGAGGCAAGCCGTCCCGCTGCTCGACGCCATCCCGGTCGCGACGCGCCGCGAGGGCGTGCTCAAGGGCGGCTACGTCGCGGTGAAGGAGACGGCCGCGCTCGAGATGATCCTCCTCTCGGCCGGCAGCGAGCTCCAGCTCGCGATCGAGGCCGCGAAGAAGCTCGGACCGGGCACGCGCGTCGTGAGCGTCCCTTGCTTCGCGCGCTTCGATCGACAGCCCGCCGCGTACCGCGAGGAGGTGCTGCCGCGATCGTGCCGCGCGCGCGTCGCCATCGAGGCGACCGTCAGCTCGACGTGGGCGCCCTACGTGGGGCTCGACGGCGCGACGGTCGGCATCGATCGGTTCGGCCTCTCCGCCCCGGGCGGCACGATCATGAAGGAGCTCGGCATCACCGTCGAGAACCTCCTCCAGGTCGCCGAGAAGGTGCGCGGCAAGGGCGGCTGATCGTCGACGCCATCCGCGACTCGGTCGGGCCCGACGACGGTCGAGCCCACCGAGCGCATCGCCGCCGACCGTCCGTCGGCGGCGCGCTCAGCGGACGGTGAGCATGGCCTTCTGGAACGCGTCGCACGCGTCCTTCACGCTCGGACGGTTGCACTCGCTCTGGCTCGCCTCCGCGCGCAGCGGCCCCTCGGCCGCGTCTCGCGCGTCGCTGATCGCGTGCCCGGTGGCGATCGGGTTGCTCGCCCAGTAGCGCCCGAGGCGGACGCAGGGCGCCTGATCGATCTCGTAGCCGGGGTGGATGCAGGCGAACTGCGCGTAGTACATCGCCCGCGCGAAGGGCGTGGGCGGGTAGGTCCCGCCTCCGACGATCTCGGCGAGCCTGTCGCACGCGCGCGGGGAGTATTCGCCGAGGCGAGGGCCGGCCCCGAGCTCGAGCGGGCGCGCGGGGGGGCACGCGAGCTCGTAGAGCGCGCGCGCGTGGTCGACGTCCTTGTCGACCCCCACACCGTCCTCGAAGTGCCTGCCGAGCTCGTAGCAGCCCTCGGCTTCGCCGTCGTCGCAGCCGAGGATCGCGAGGTCGAGGCTCGTCGGATCGGTGGCCGGGAGATACCGGCCGGCCTCGCCGCACGTGCACTCGCCGGCGACGCACGCCTTCGTGAGCGTGTCGGCGAACGAGGCGCGCGCCGGCGCGAGCTCGTCCGGGCTGACGCCCGACTTGTCGAGCATCATCATCATCTCGGCGCAGTCGTGGGTCTCGCCGCACAGCCGCTCGACGCGCGCGATCTCCTCCGCGAGCACCTTGCCCTCGGGCTTCTTCGAATCGCGCTTGAAGACGAGGAGATCGGCGTCCCAGCAGCTCGCGCCGGTCGTGATGCAGGTGTTTCTCAGATTCTCGAGTATCTTTTGGTTCTCAGGGGTCTTCTCCAAGCGGTAGCGGAGCACGCCGACCTCCTCGGGCCGGCTCCGGGCGGCGCGACGTCGCGCGACGTCCGTCGGCATCGAATAGGTCGAAGGCGCCGTCCTCGCGATCGAGCACGCCTCGGCGTCGCCGAGCTCGCACGCCCTGCGGATGAAGTGCTCGAACCGCTCCGCGTCGACGTCGGAGTCCTCGCTGAGGCGCTTGATGAACGGCTTCGCGCGCCCGCGGTCGACGCCGCAGCCCGCGACGAGCCCGTAGCCGCGGTGGCGATCGGCCATGCGCCGGCACGCGTCGGCCTCGCCATCGGCGCAGCCCTTCTCGTCCGCTGGGCGCAGATCGCCCGGCGAAACGCCGCGCAAGAGCGCCCGAGGACGAGGCGGGCCCCACGACGCCGCTGCCGATG
>CAYYKK010000450.1:0-4974 GCA_964467935.1 uncultured Polyangiaceae bacterium | reverse complement strand
AAGGACTCGGGCGGCATCGTGCCCGGCCACGGCGGCATCCTCGATCGCGTCGACGCGCTCCTCGTCACCGGCACGTTTTGCTACCTCTACATCCTCTTCGTTCGCCTCCCCTGAGCGGGCGCGGAATCGGTCGCGAACGATGACGCGTCACGACGCGGCGCGGCGCTGATTCGCCATGATTTTTCGGTGATCGAGCGCGTGTCCATCGTTGAAGAGCGAAGGCGCCCGGGCTAAAAGCCGGGCCATGAGTGAGATCCCCGCAGCCCCGCCTTCGCAATCGTCGATGAAACCCCCGTCGCCCCCGAAGTACGACTTCTTCCGGGTGATCCAGAACTACCTCGACGAGGCCGCGCACGCCGTCGGCATCCCCGAGTACGTTCGCACGATCCTCACGCAGCCGAAGAACGAGATCATCGTCAACTTCCCCGTGCGCATGGACAATGGCGAGTACCGCCTCTTCAAGGGCTACCGCATCCAGCACAACAACATCCTCGGGCCGTTCAAGGGCGGCATCCGCTACCACCAAGAGGTGGGTCTCGACGACGTGAAGGCGCTCGCCGCGATGATGACGTGGAAGTGCGCCCTGATGAACCTCCCCTACGGCGGCGGCAAAGGCGGCATCAAGTTCGACCCGAACTCGGTCTCGCGCGACGAGCTGCAGCGCATCACGCGCCGCTTCTTCCACGCGCTCGCGGCGAACATCGGCCCCGAGACCGACATCCCCGCGCCGGACATGGGCACGAACTCGCAGACGATGGCGTGGGCCATGGACACGTACATGAACCTCGTCGGCAACTTCCAGAAGCAGGCCGTGAAGGGCGTCGTCACGGGCAAGCCCATCGCTTCGGGCGGCACCGTCGGTCGCGACAAGGCGACTGGTCAGGGCCTCGTCCACACCATCACGTACTGGGCGCAGGAGAACGACTTCAACCTCGAAGGCGCGACGATGACCGTGCAGGGCTTCGGCAACGTCGGCTCGTTCACGTCGGTCATCCTGTCGAAGCTCGGCGTGTCGACGATCGCGATCGGCGACCACACGGGCTACCTCTACAACCCCGAGGGCTTCAATCCGCACAAGCTCCAGGAGTACGTGAAGAAGAACAAGTCGATCAAAGGCTACCCCGGCGGCAAGGTCATCAACCGCGAGGAGTTCTTCAAGATCAAGGCCGACATCTTCGCGCCCTGCGCGCTCGAGAACCAGATCGGGCCCGACGAGGCGAAGGCGCTCAACGTGCGCCTCGTCGCCGAAGGCGCGAACGGTCCTTGCTCGCCCGAGGGCGAGAAGATCCTGCTCGAGCGCGGCATCACGATCCTGCCCGACGTCCTCGCGAACGCCGGCGGCGTCACCGTGAGCTACTTCGAGTGGGTGCAGAACAAGCGCAGCGAGAGCTGGACCCTCGAGGAGGTCGACGAGCGCCTCGAGAAGGCGATGCGTCGCGCCTGGCGCGAGGTGAACGAGCTCGCGCGCCAGAAGAAGGTGAGCCTGCGCGTGGCGGCCTACGGCGTCGCGCTCCAGCGCATCGCCACCGTGTACAACGAGCGCGAGATCTTCCCCTGATCGCGCGAGGTCGGTGAACGCATCGACGACCCGAGCCCCTTTGCTCTTCGGAGCAAGGGGGCTCGCGCCATTTCGGGGAAGGGAACCGCGGGCGCGCGGCGTTGTCGTCACCACGCATGCGCGCTCGCCCCGCCCTTCGCCACGTCGCCGCACCGCTCGCGTTGGTGGGCGGGTGTGGGGCCTGGCTCGCCGCCGACTACTATCGCCTCGGGTGCTCCGAGCCCACGATGGGTCTTCGTGGCTGGCTCCTCGGCGCGAACGTCGCCCTCTCGCTCGCGATCGGCGTCGTGGCCGCGCGCTTCGCGACCGCGCGCCGCAGGCTGCTCGCCTGCGCGGCGCTCGTTCCGCTCCTCGGCGCGTCGCTCGGCGCTGCGCTGGGCGCGCCGCGGCCGCACGAGGTCGCGGTGATCGACGCGACGCGCACGGCGATGTTCGACGGGCTGCTCGGCGGCCTCGGCTTCTTGCCGACGATCCTGCTCGTCGTGTGGGCCGGCTCGTACGCGGGGCGCGCACGGGAAGCGTCGCTCGTGGGCGAGGTCGAGCGCCGCGCTCCGTTCGTCGTGGCGGCGGCCTCGATCGCGCTCGGGACCCCGATCGCCGCGCGGGGATGCTCCACCTCGTCGTGGTTCGCGATGCCGGTCGACGTGTCGTTGGCGCTCGGGACGATCGCGGCGGCGTGGCTCGCGTTCGCGCTCGCCGCCGACGCACACGCTTGGGCGCGCGCGCGCGCGTGGCTCCCGCGCTACGGATCGCTCGAACCTCGCGATCCCGAGGACACGAGCCGCGCGTCGATCGTCGATCTCGGCCTCGGCGAGGGCGAGCACGTCGTGGTCGAGCGCGGCGACGCGTACCGGTCCGTGGCCATCGCGACGCAAGGCGTTCGGGGCGACCTGCTGCCGTCGCTCACGGCGCTGCGCTCGTCGCTCTTCAGGACGACGGCGGCGCTCGCGCTCGGCGCGCCGGCCGTGGCCGCCGCCTTCGCGCTCGCGAAGCCGATTCCTCACGGGTTCATGGAGACCCTCGCGCAGGCCGCCGAACGAGACGCCCTCGCCGTGCGCTCCCAGCGTGACCGCGATCGGCCCGACTTACCGCTCTCGTGTCAGGCTTACTTCACGCTCGGGGGCGGCTGCGAGTCGCGCCTGCCCCAGCCCCTCCGCGCCCACGTCGCCGACGAGCTCGAGCTCGTCCGCACCCGGTGGGTCACGAGCCGGCACGACGGCCTCGACGCCGTGTGCGCCGAGGATCTGCGCGAGCTGCTCGGTCGTCGCGAGTGTGCCGCGCGCGCGACGCAGGCCGCGCCCTGAGAGAGGGCGAGGGCCGCATCGTCGAAGATCACGCGGGATCGGCGATGGCGAGGAGCGACGTGACGCGCGCCTCGATCGTCGCGTCGGGCACCTTCACGCGCACGACGTGATCGGCGCGCGCGTGCTTGTACTTCACGATCGCGAGCGCGACGTGACCGTCCGCGCGCGGCGCGCTGCTCGTGACGCTGCCGATCGCCTTGCCCTCGTCGTCCTCGATCGCGGCGCCCACCGGGAGCGGTGTGGACGCGACGAGCTGCACGAGCCGCTTCGAGACGTGGCCGCGTTTCTCGAGCATGAAGACCGCCTCTTGCCCGAGGTAGCAGCCCTTCGCGAACGACACCTCGTCCTTCTCGAGCGCCGCCTCCTGCGGGTAGCTCTCGTCGTCGGTGTAGTCGTGGCCGCGCTCGGCGATGCCGCGCTCGACGCGAAGGCGGTTCCAGCCGAGATCGCTCGCCTCGGCGCTCCGCGGCACCGCCGCGCGCACCGCGTCGACGACGGCCGCTTCGGCGCCCGGAGGCGCGACGATCACCGCGACCGGCCCGCCGCCGCGCTCCGTCATCCCTCCGCGTGCGCCGGCGTCGCGCGCAACCTGGAGCGCCTTCGCGGCCTCGGGGCCGAACGCGAGGAGCCACGGGCTCGGATCGAGCTCGATCGCCGCGTCCTCCATGATGAGGTGCCGATCGAGCTTCTCGCGCACGCGCTCGGCGCGATCGCTCGGGAGGCCCACCGCGAGATCGTCCTCGCCGATCACGACGGCGACCTCGGCCTCGATCTTCCCCGTCTTCGCCACCACGATCGCGAGCGCGGCGTCCCCCGGCTTGCGAGGCGCGAGGTCCTGCGTGACGAGGCCGTTGAGCCACGAGAGCCGATCCTTGCCGGTCACCCGCAGCGTGGACCACGGCCGGCGCACGAGGAGCACGCCCTCCTCCGCGCACGAAAGCTCTCGCTCGAGGTCGCTCATGATGACGTGCCTTTGCCACTCGACGGTCGCCGCGTCGAGCCGTCGCGAGCGGAAACGGCGGGCCCTCGCCCGCGTGGCTCCACGGTTCGGTCGCCCGCCTCACCCGAGGTCGACGCCACCCGGATCGCGCTCGTCGAGCGACGCGCCCTCTTTGGCGATCATCCACACGGCGGTCTGATCGCCCTCGTAGCAAATCTGGCCCTCGTGCCTGAACTCGAACGAGTAGCGGATCATGTGGCGCACGGTGCCGATGCGCTGGCGCGTCGCGATGCAGGTCGCCTCGATCGGGGTACCAGGTGAGACGAGCTTGCGAAAGACAGCGCGATGCATGTGCGTCCCGTAGCCGATCCACCCGTCGCGGTGCCGGAGGCCGAGCAGGTAGTAGGCATGGACGAAGCCGAGCATGCCGGTCGCGTGCACCATCACCGCGCCGGCCACGTGCTTCGGGTGGCGGATCGGGTGGTGCCGCTGCGCGTCGGTGATCGGCATCGGCCGGTCCGTCGGCATGCGGCAGCGGATGAGCCTCTTGTCGGCGTCGATCTCGGAGAGCTCGTCGAAGAAGAGCACCTCCGGCGAGTACGGCAGATCCGCGAGGAACTCTTCGTCGAAGGCGCAGGGCGTGACGGGCAACATCGTGGGTCGCCTCTACTCCGCCGCCTAGGCGCTGGCAATCGGGCCACGGGCGTGGGGCGCGCCGCGAGATCGAGAGACTTCTCGCGCCGCCGGAGGCGGGTTAGAAGTCCTGTCGGCCATGGGAGAACCGCGCGACCCGTTCGATCTGTGCGGCGTGACGATCGACGGGAAGTACCGCGTCGCATCGGTCATCGGCGACGGCGGGTTCGGCGTCGTGTACCGCGGCGTGCACAAGGGCTTCGGCGAGCTCATCGCCATCAAATGCTTGAAGCTCCCGAGCGAGCTCGACGAGAAGGAGCGCGCCGACTTCCTCGAGCGACTGCAAGACGAGGGGCGCCTGCTCCACCGGCTGTCGAAGGCGACGAGCGGGATCGTGCAGGCGCTCGACGTCGGCGCGTTCACCTCGCCCGCGGGCGTCTGGGTCCCGTACCTCGTGCTCGAGTGGCTCGAGGGCGAGACGCTCGCCCAATACTTGAAGACGCGGGCCGACACGGGTGCCGGCGGCATGCCCATGGCCG
>CAYYKK010000449.1:0-4986 GCA_964467935.1 uncultured Polyangiaceae bacterium | reverse complement strand
TGACCTGCTCCCCGGATTGTCCTCGGCTATAAGCTAGTCCTGTTCAGGTTTTGGTCCATGCTGGACCGGTTTGCAAACTCGATGGGTGTGAGCCCCTTGAGGCTCGTGTGCGGGCGGTTGTGGTTGTAGTCGGTCCTCCATTCTTCGATGATGCGCTGGGCTTGGCGGTAGCTGACAAACAGATGCTCGTTGAGGCACTCGTCGCGGAGTCGTCCGTTGAAGCTTTCGATGAAGCCGTTCTGCATCGGCTTGCCAGGGGCGATGTAATGCCATTCGACGGCATTCTCCTCCTGCCACTTCAGGATGGCATTCGAGGTAAGCTCAGTGCCGTTGTCGCTGACCACCATGAGGGGATAGCCGCGGCGTCCAGCGATCCGGTCCAGTTCCCGCACCACCCGCTGTCCGGAGATCGAGTTGTCGGCGACAGCGGCCAGGCACTCCCGGCTGAAGTCGTCGATGACGCAGAACACCCGGAACTTTCGGCCATCGGTCAGCGCATCGGAGACGAAGTCCAGGCTCCAGCGCTGGTTTGGCTGCTGCGGAATGGTCATCGGTGATCTGGTGCCCAATGCCCGCTTGCGGCCACCGCGTTTGCGCACTGTAAGGCGTTCCTCCCGGTAGAGCCGATACAGCTTCTTCCAGTTCACGCTGACGCCCTCACGCTCCAGCAGGATGTGAAGCCGCCGGTAGCCGAACCGTCGCCGTTGGCTGGCCAGCTCCTTCAATCTCAGCCGGAGCCCGGCATCATCTGGCCGCTGTGACCGATAGCGGTAGACTTTGGGGTCGATCCCCACCAGACCACAGGCCCGGCGCTGGCTATACGCCTTTTCCGTCATCGCCCAATCCACGGCATTCCTCCTCGAACTGGGCGTCAGAAGTTTTTTGACAACATCTCACGCAGCGTTGATGCGTCCATCATCGACTCCGCCAGCAGCTTCTTCAGCTTGCCGTTTTCTTCTTCCAGAGCCTTCAGTTTACGAGCTTGCGACACGTCCATGCCGCCATACTGGGAACGCCACTTGTAAAACGTCGCATCACTGATCCCATGCTTGCGGCACAGCTCCGCCGCCGACAGGCCAGCATGATGCTCCTTCAGGATCGCGATGATCCGCTCTTCCGTGAACCTGCTCTTCTTCATTGTCCGTCTCCTCTCTAGAGATCAGACTAACCTCAAAGCGGGGACTTTCCAGGGGAGCAGGTCATGACCCTTCGAGGCTTCCGCATTTTCACGTCGCTACTACGTCGCCAAAGCGGGTGTTGCAGAAACGGGGAATTGCAGAACCACACTACAGACTTCATGCAGGAGAGCCGATAATCCTGACCACAGGTCGCGGCGGTCACCAGCCCGTTGCCGAGAGTCATGCTGGACATAGGTTCGACATCGGCGTCTAGGCAATGCCGATCGTCACGGCAGGTTGCTTGGGTATGCATAATCCGTCACCGCTTTTGGTCGCTGTCTGGACCTGGCTTGTTTTCAGCGGCTTGTCGAAGTCTCTCTATCCTGTCAATGAATCGTGTTTCCTCAGCGTCCAGCAAATCAGATAGTGATCTGTAAAGATCATATCCCCATGAGTAGGGGAGAGTTCTTGGCAATTCAATCCAAAGTGGTATCCCTTCGTCAGTATTCCATTGTTCCTCTTCTCCCCTTGGAAATTGTCGTCGTACAAAATCAAGTGCTAGAAGAAATGACTGCAGCTTGGTTGCCCCGGACAGGGAGTAGCGCGACGTGATGCCGTTCAAATCGATATCAACAGTGCATTTCCATGATCCATCGACTCCTTCACCACTTTGAAAGGTCGGAGGCGAGAAAATTGCACTAAGCAAACTCCTCGTTCGAGAGTTAACGAATCTGAGACTGAACATCTCATCCGTATCGGCTTGAGCCATGACTTACTCTTCTCCAAATTCATTATAGCACCAATTTAATTTTCTTGTGACTGATGAAAATTGTTCTGCATAGCAACGTGCACTTCTTCCTTTGTCGAACTTCCAGAAGAATTTGTTAGCATTACAGAAATTGATCCAATCATTCGCATTTCCTCCGGCTGCTTCCTTGCAGCTTTCGTATGCATGCTCACGAGGATTCTCATCCTTCGGTGGTTTCGGCGGTTTGCCACCCGACCCAAACATTGCATCGAAACACGCGGCTGCGATGGCGCCTACGATCTTTCCAAATCCAGGCTCGCTAATCCCACCACCAGAATTTCCACCACCACCTCCTCCGCCTTCCAGCTGTGAGCGCTGTTGACACTCTTCAAAAGATTCACCGATAAAACATTGATTGGTATTGAGGTATAGCCCTTTCGGATCGACTGTTATGTTTGGACTCCCGCCCGCATAAGCGAACACGCTCGGCCCGTCCACGAAGCGCAGCGGGTCGGGCTGGGTGTAGCGGCCGGTGAGCGGGTCATAATGGCGGTGCCAGTTGTAGGCGAGGCCGGTTTCGATCTCGAAGAACTGACCGGGGAAGCGCAGGTCGAGAGCGGCGGTGCCGGCGAGGGATTGCACCTCGCCGAAGGGCTTGTAGGCCGCCTGCCAGACGGTGCCCGTGCTGGCGTCCCTCACGCGGATCGGCCGACCGAGATGATCGGCATGCACCAGGTAGAGGACGGGGCTGGTGCTGACGCCATCGACCACGGCGAGTGGCAGTTCCGAGGTGCCGCCATTGTCGTTCGCCGCGAGCCAGATATATTCCCGCAGCGTGGCGCCGGTGGCGGCGTCGGCCTCGGCGATCAGATGGCCGGAGAGATCGTAGATATATTGCACCGTGCCTGACGGCCCGCCGGGCGCCGATGTCGACCGCGACACCATCTGTTCGAGCGCATTATAGGCGTAGCTCGCCCAGGCGGCACTGTTGCGGGTGACCGCGGTGGGGCGGTTTCGCACATTGTAAGTGAAGCCATAGACTTCGCCCGGCCGCGTGTCGGTGACTATGTTGCCGGCGGCATCATAGGCATAGCTGCGCAGCGCTGCGCTGTTCTCGGTGATGCCGGAAAGCAGGTTCGATGTTCCCGGATAGCGCAGCACCCGGGTGGTGGTGGTGCCGGAGGTGGTGACTTCTGTCAAACGATTGCCGACACCGTCATAGCCGTAGTTGGTGGAACCCCAGGGGCCGGTGGCGGTGGCCAGCCGGTTGGCTGGCGTGTAGCTGAGCCCCACGCTGTTGGCGGAGGTCACATTGTCGTTCACCGCCGTCAGGTTGATGCCATCGGTGTAGCCGTAGGCGAGGCTCGACACGGTGGCAGCGCCGTCGGTGACTGCGAGGCCGGTGAGCCGGTAATCCTGATCATAGGTCGCCGCAGTGACGAGCCCATTGCCATGGGTCATGCCGGCGATCAGGTTCGACATCGGCATCCAGCTTACGCCATTGACCACCGACATATAGGCGGCCATGGCATTCTGCTGGGTGGTGACGCTGGTTACCTGGCCGAGATTGTTTCTGCCATAGGTGACGATGCGGCCCGAGGGATAAGTGATCTGGGTCAGATAGCTCGCCGCATCGTAGGCATAGGTGGTCGCATAGCTGTTGCCGGTTATCATCCGGGTTTCCGAGACGATGCGGCCTTGTGGATCGTAAATGCGGGTGGTCGAACCCGAGCCATCGCCGATGCCGGTCAAGCGTCCCACGCCCTTGTTGCCGCTCGACGTGGCATCATAGCTGTAGGTGACATTGTCCGCCGAAGAAGCGGGATAGCTCACGCTCTGCAAGCGCCCGGCATTGTCGTAGCCGAAATTGGCGACGATGCCGCGCGGGTCGGTCATCTGGGTGACCAGGCCCCGAAGATCGCGCACCAGCGCCGTGGCGCCGACATCGGGACCACCCTCCTGGATGACATCCCCGAAGCCGTTGCGCACATAGCTCGTGTTGAGATTGCGCGGGTCCTGGTAGGCCGTCACCTTGTCCTGGGCATTCAGCGTGACATTCACCTGGTTGCTTTCCTGGTCGGTCGTCCGGATCAGGCGCTGCAGCGCGTCATAGGCATAGGCGAACAGATTGGAACGTGGATCGGTGACGCTGGTCAGGTTGTCGGTCCGGTCATAGCCCAGGATGGTCGTCTGGCTGGCGGCGCCGATTGCCTTCATCAGCCGCCCCAGTTCGTCGAACAACGCCGATTGCTGGCGAACAATAGTGCCACCCGGGTTCTTGACCGTGGTCGAGGTCACGTCGCCGTTATTATCGTAGCCGTAGTTGATGGTCTAGCCGGTGTTGTTGGTGACGATGGTCAACCGCCGGGCATCATCCCACGTGTACTGCAGGAAGGAGCCATCGGGTGCGGTGACCTTGCTCACCTGCTCGGCGGCATCGTAGTCAATCGTGGTGACCGCCTGCGAGGCGCCGGGATTGACGGTGACCGAGGTCAAATGCCCGCGTGGATCGTAGGCGAGGTTGGTGGCAACCCCATTCATATCCTGGATCGTGGCGGGTCGGCCCGCCGCATCGACCGCGGTGATCTGGGTGACATGGCCCATGGGATCGGTGACCGAGGCCAGATTGCCATGGGTGTCGTAGGCATAGGTGGTCGTATCGCCAGTGCCGGCCAGCGGCCCGTCGACCGAGGTCAGCAGATTGACGGAGCCAATCGGCTGGGCGCGGCCCGTCAGCCGGAGCGTGAGGCCGGTTACAAAGGACCCGCCAGTGGACACTTCCTGGCCCTGCGTATGATCGAGCTTCAACCTGAGCCGTATCTTACGCGTGCCCGCCGGAACATCGGCCGACCAGACATTTGGCGTCCAAACCTGATCGACGCCGAGGTCGTTCGACGGATTGGAGACCAGCAAGGGCGAAGACGACGATGCTCCGGATATGATGGCGCCGGCCGCATCAAGGAAATCGAATGCAACTCCGCTCGAATATCCAGCCGCGCCAGATTGGTTGATCCATTTCACCTCGACGCTCCGGGCAAGGTTGTCCACTTCCGTGTAGCGATCTGAGGGGATGATGGCATCTTGCGAGATTTCGTCATTGCCGCCGGCCTGGCTGTTGCT
>CAYYKK010000448.1:0-5002 GCA_964467935.1 uncultured Polyangiaceae bacterium | reverse complement strand
GTCGGTGGCCGGGCATGTCGATGATGCTCGCCTGCGTGTCCGCGTCGATCTGCCACGGCGCGAAGCCGAGCTCGATGGTGATGCCGCGCTTCTTCTCCTCGGGAAGCCGGTCGGTGTCGACGCCGGTCAGCGCCGCGACGAGCGTGGTCTTTCCGTGATCGACGTGGCCAGCGGTGCCGAGAACGAAGCGCCTCACGCGCGCCAGTCTACCCAACGTGGCGGGATGAGCGCGCGACACCTTGTGACGGGCGCCCCAGTTCACTACGGTGCGGGGTGGAAGCGCTTGCTAGGCTGGCGCCGGCCCCGGTCTTCAAAACCGGTGCGGGGCAGCTCTCGCTGTCCTGGGCAGGTTCGATTCCTGTGCGCTTCCGCCATCGCTTCCTGCGTCGGGGAGCCTTCGATCGCGGAGGCGCCCGCGCGAGCGTCGCCCAACGACGTGGTCACCGCCCGCGAGGGTCGCCCAACGGCGTGGTCGCGCGGCGAGGTCGGCGCCGGGAGCGTCAGCCCTCGAGCAGATCCGGCACCGCCTGCACCCGATCGAGCGCGTCGCGGAAGTCGTCGACCAGGGGGTGATGCGGGATCGACGCGAGCTTCTCCTCGAGCGCCTGGAAGCGGATCATCTGCGCCTTCTTGCCGCGCTTGAACATCGCCCACGGATCGCCGTGCAGCTCGGCGCAGACGACGATCGACTCGAAGTTGTCGATCTTGTCGGCGAGCGTGATGGCCTGCGCCTCCCACGGCTCGTGCGCGAAGTGCTCCAGGTAGAGGCGCTTGCGCTCCTCCCACGGGAGCGTCTTGTCCTGCTCGGTGACGTGATCGACGAGCGTCGCCACGCGCTCACCGAAGAGCTTCGCGATCTCGTCCTTCGACACGTCGCAGTCCTCGATCACGTCGTGGAGGACCCCCGCCGCGACCACCTCCTCGGTGAAGCCGTGTCGCGAGAGGATCGCGGCGACGCCGGCGAGGTGACTCACGTAGGGCACCTCGACGCCGGGGTACTTGCGGAACTGGTCCTTGTGCCAGACGGCTGCCTGGTCGAGCGCGCGCTTGAGGAGGATGCCCACGCGGCTCCCCTAGTGCCTCGCAAAGGCCGAGGCAACCCGTTCGAAGGCGGGCGTCGGACGCCGCGCGCTCAGTCGTTGTCCTGCTTCGACCCGATGCCGTGACGGCGGAGGTACGCGCGCACGTGCGCGCGCTCCATGCCCGCGCGGCGCGCCATCTCCGACACGTTGCCCTTCGCTTCGTCCGCGAGCACGGCGAAGTAGTCGCGCTCGAACCGCGCGAGCACGTCGCGCTTCGCCTCCTGGAACTGCCGGCCCTTGAACGACGCGAGCGGGGCCGAACCGCCGCCCCCCGCCGCCGGGCTCTCCGAGAGCGCGCCGAGGTG
Organism: uncultured Polyangiaceae bacterium; assembly: GCA_964467935.1. Lineage (GTDB taxonomy): Bacteria > Myxococcota_A > Polyangia > Polyangiales > Polyangiaceae > CAYYKK01. The sequence continues at coordinate 3,615 of CAYYKK010000448.1, read as the reverse complement.
CGCGGCGATGTCGACCTCCTCGTCCTCGCCCGCGAGCGCGAACGCGACGGCGACCGCGTTGCGCAGCTCGCGCACGTTGCCCGGCCAGTCGTGCCGCATCAGCCGCTCGAGCGTCGTCGTCGTCACGCGGTCGTACGCCGACTCGTCGCCGAGATCCTTCAACATGCGCCGCACGAGCACGGGAATGTCCTCGACGCGCTGGCGCAGCGCCATCATCTCGAGCTTCACCTGCGCGACGCGGAAATAAAGGTCGCTCCGGAACGCGCCGGAGTTGACCGCGCGGACGAGATCCCGGCGCGTCGCAGCGAGCACGCGCACGTCGACCTCGCGGTACGTCGACCCGCCGACGGCCTTCACGCGACGCTCTGCCAGCGCGCGGAGCAGCTTCGGCTGCACCTCGAGCGGGAGCTCGCCGAGCTCGTCGAGGAAGATCGTGCCGCCGTCGGCCTCTTGGAACGGCGAGAGGCGTTTGTCGATCGCACCGGTGAACGCGCCGCGCTCGTGACCGAACAAGGTCGCCTCGGCGAGCGTCGGAGGGATCGAGCCGCAGTCGACGACGACGAACGGCTTCTTCGCGCGCGCGGACGCCTGGTGCAGCGCGAGCGCGACGAGCTCCTTGCCGGTGCCGGTCTCGCCTTGGATGAGCACGGTGAGATCGGTCGGCGCGATCTTGCCGAGGCGATCGAAGATCGCGCGCATCGGCGGCGCTTGGCCGACGAGCGGACCGAACGACGGGATCGCGGGGATGTTGATCCGCTCGGGCCTCAAGGGCTCGAACACGATCTCCGTCTCGCCGACGCGCAGCTTCGTGTTCGCCGAAAGGAAGATCTCGCCGACGCGCACGCCCCCGACGTACGTGCCGTTGCGGCTGCCGAGATCGCGCACGCGCACGCCCTGGCTCGTCGCGACGAACTCCGCGTGCACGGCGCTCACCTTCCCGTCGTCGATGACGAGCTGACAGGCGGAGTTGCGGCCGACCACGATGGGCTCGGCGCCGATCTCGTGCCAATGGGTCGCCTTCGACACGCGAATGCGACCACCGCGCACCTCCACCCGCGTCTTGTTGCCGGCTACGGTTGCGTCGAGCACTCAGCGGCCTCCATTTCTCGTTCGCTTCGGTCTGGCGTCGCGGGTCGAGGGCGAGCTCGGCCGCGGAGGTGACGGTGGCGCCGCGCTCGACGTCCCGACGCGTTGCGCGGTCGGCGGCGACGAGCTCGGGCTCCTTTGCGATCCGGCCGGCGCCTTCGGCGGCGGGGCGGGGGGTGGGATGCGCGCGGTCCGCTCTTGCGTGGGCGAGCGGCCTTGCGCCCCCGAACGCACGGTGGAGTGCGGGGTCGGCATCGTCCGCGACCCGGTCTTCGGTCCCGCGAACTCCATCGGTCGCTTCTCGGTCGCGCTCCCCGGCCAGTCTTGGTCGCCGGTCATCGTCGGCGGATCGTCGACCTCGGTGGCCATGTCTTCGGGAAAGCGGGCCTCCTGATACCGGGCTTCTGGAATTCGAGCCTCCGGATACCGAGCTTCCGGATACCGAGCGTCGGGCGATCGAGCTTCGGCGGGCCGCGCCTGCGCGTACCTCGGGTCGGCGGCGCGGTCGGCGGAGCTCGCGTCGGCGTCGCCGTTCGTCGAGAACGTGAGCGAGGTCGCCTTCACCTTCGGCGTCTGCTTCGTCGGCGGATGGGACGGCGGCAAGGCGACGCGCGTGATGTTGCTCGGCTGGATCGAGCGCCACGCGGCGAGCGCCTCGACGGCGCTGCGAAAGCGCCCTTCGCGGTTGCGGTCGAGCGCGCGTTCGAGGAACCGCTCGACCCCCGAAGGCCACTTCTCTCCGGTGACCTCCTCGAGCGACGGCGCGCTGCGATCGAGCTTGAGCGACACCAGCACGGCCGCCGTGGTGCCCTCGAACGGGAGACGCCCGGTGAGAGAGCGGAAGGCGACGGCGCCGATGGCGTAGATGTCGGCGCGCTCGTCCGCGCGCGCGGCGCCGCGGATCTGCTCGGGCGCCATGTACGCGAACGAGCCGAGCGTCGCGTCGAAGGCGGTGAGCGTCGGCTCCTCCTTCTCCTTGGCGGTGAGCTTCGAGATGCCGAAGTCGAGGATCTTCGCGCGCTCGGGGCGATCGGGATCCCCAGTGCGCTCGATGAAGATGTTGCCGGGCTTCAGATCGCGGTGGATGACCGACGCGCCGTGCGCGGCGACGAGGCCCATCAACACGTCGTCGATGAGCGGGCCCACCTCGCTGAGCGGCAGGTACTGCTCACGCTTCAGCCGATCGGCCAGCGACTCGCCCGTGAGCTGCTCGAACATGAGCAAGTGCGAGCCGTCCGCCGCCTGATGGACGCCGAGGAGCTTGCACACGAACGGGCTGTTGATCGAGCTCGTGATGCGCGCCTCGCGTTCGAACCGCTTCACGAGGTCGGGCTTCATCGCGGCGCGCTGGAGCAGCACCTTGATCGCGACCTCGCGACCGCCGTTGTGCTCGTCGACGGCCCCCCAGACCTCTCCCATTCCGCCACGCCCCAGCAGCCGCGTCACGCGACAGCCTGCGAGGGTATCTCCCGGGTGGATCGCCACGGTTCCTGGATCGGCAACGTACCAACTTCGCGCCGAAAAAGATCAAAAAAACGCGGCGCTCTGCCCGGGCGTCAAAGGAGCTTCGCGAGGAGCAGCGCGAGCCCCGCGAGCGCGCACACGGCCACGCCGAGCGCGGCCGGGATCACCCACGCGCGCTTCTGCGTGGCACGCGTCGTCCCCACGCTCCACCCGCCCGCGGAGCCCGGCGGCGAGCCCGACGTCAGCGGGAGCGATCCGGACGGGACCTGCGGCGAGCCCGGCGCGACGACCGGCGAAGGCGACGCCGCGGGCGGCGCGACCATCGTCGCCTCGTACGCGACCCCGCGCGGCGCATCCTCCGGCGCTTTCGGGGTCTCGGGGACCACGGTCGGCGCGTCCACGAAGGGCGCTCCCTCTCCGCTGGCCACGCCGCTCGCCGAGCCTCGGGCGCCCGGCGAGGTCGGCGGCGAGCCGGCGAGCCTCGTCGCGTGAGGGGGCGCCTCGCCGCGGAGCACCGCGCGGACGTCCGCCTGCATGGTTCGCGCGTCGGGGTAACGCTCACGCGCGTAGAACGCGAGCGCGCGGTCCACGATCGCCGCCACCCCTGCCGGCACGCCCGGCGCGACGCTCGCGAGCGGGGGCGCCGACGCGGTGGACATCAGCATGATGGGGGCCGCCTCGTTCGGCGCGACGTGCACGCGGCGCTTCGCGATCGCGCGAAACATCGTCGCGCCGACCGCGAACAGATCGGCGCGACCGTCGACCTCGTAGCCGCGGATCTGCTCGGGCGGCATGTACGCGATGGTGCCGAGGCGCTGCCCCGTCACGGTGATCGAGCTCGACCGAACGCGCGCGATGCCGAAGTCGAGCACCTTGAGCCCGCCGCTCTTCAGGATGAAAAGGTTGTCGAGCTTGATGTCGCGGTGCACGATCCCCGCGTCGTGCGCGACGGCGAGGACGTCGAGCAGCTCGTCGACGTAACGCAGCAGCTCCATCGGGTCGATCTCGCCGGTGCGGCTCAGCTGCTCGAGCAGCGACTCGCCCTCGAGCAGCTCCATCACGAGG
>CAYYKK010000447.1:0-5019 GCA_964467935.1 uncultured Polyangiaceae bacterium | reverse complement strand
GAGCGGCGTCGACGGTGAGGTCGCCCCGCCCGCTCCGGATCTCCTCGACCGCCGAGCGCCTCGCGTCGATCTCGCCGAGGTGCTGATCGAAGTAGCCCTCCCGCAAGTTCGTCCCGCGCTTGATTTCGGCTGCGTCGTCGGCCGCGCCGAGCCCGGCGAGGAGCTTCAGGAAGGTGCTCTTTCCCGCGCCGTTCTTGCCGACGATGCCGACCCGCTCGCCGCGCCGCACCAAGAGGTCGAGCCCCGCGAAGAGCGAGCGACCACCGCGCGCGGCGCGCGCGCCGCGGACGTCGAGGACGATGTCGCCCGTTCGTGGGGCTTCGGCGAAACGAAACGCCACGCGCTCGGCGATCGCCCAGACGTCCTCCGGGATCGCGACCTCGTCCAACTTCTCGAGCATGCGGCGGCGGCTCTGGGCCTGCTTCGTCTTCTGCCCGGCGATGTTCTTGCGGATGAAGTCCTCGGTCTTCGCGACGAAGTTGTCGCGCTCCTCCTTCAGCTTGCGCTCGCGCGCGAGATCGGCCGCGCGCGCGTCGACGTAGCGGCTGTAAGGGAGGGGATAGTCGCGGAACGTGCGGCGCCCGAGCTCCATCGTGCGCGTCGTCACGTTGTCGAGGAACGCGCGATCGTGCGAGACGATGATCACGGCGGCGCGGAGCCCCACGAGGTGCTTCTCGAGCCACTCGATGGTCTCGATGTCGAGGTGGTTCGTCGGCTCGTCGAGGAGCAGCAGCGACGCCTCGCTGGCGAGGGCGACGCCGAGGTGGAGCCGGCCGCGCTCGCCGCCCGAGAGGCTCGCGACCGGCCGGAGCATGTCGCGCTCCGTGAAGCCGAGGCGCTCGGCGATCATCGCGACGCGCCGCTCGACCTCGTCACCGCCCTCGACGTGGTAGCGATCGGTCAGGTGCGCGAGGCGCGCGAGCGCTTCGGGCGAGCCGCTGGCCGCGCCTTCCTGGGCCGCAGCGAGCGCGGTCCTGAGCGCGAGCAGATCGCCGAAGCCGGCGAGGAACGCGTCCTCGACGCTCCCTTCGGCGCGGACCTCGTGGGACTGGCGGGCGGTCGCGACCACCGCCGTCTTCGCGCGGACGACGCTCCCCTCGTCCGGCGTGAGCTCGCCTTCGAGCACGCGGAGGAGCGTCGACTTCCCGGCGCCGTTCGGCGCGACGATCGCCGCGCGCTCCCCCGCCTCGAGGCTGAACGTGACCCCGGAGAAGAGCTGGTCGGCGCCGTAGCCGAACGCCGCGTTGTGGACCTCGATGACCGCCATGCGCCGGTCCCTCCTATCACGAGGGCCAGCGCCGCGCCTCTCGTCGGTCGCGCGCCGGGCGCCTCAGGGGGAGGGGTTGCACTTGCCCGTCGTGATGTCCTCGCAGGTCGAGCTCGCGAAGCACCCGGCCTGCTTCTGCATCGCGCTCGCGAACGCGGGATCCTTCGAGAGGTCCTCGCAGGTCGAGACGCAGGTCGGTATGTCAGTCTTGTCAGGGGTGCACTCCGTCGCGGTGGCACAGCACTTCGCGCGGTAGGTGCAGTAGTCTTCGCAGGTGCCCGCTGGATCGCCGCAGCCGAGCGGCATGAGGGACGCGATGGCGCACGCCAAGATGGGGACCGCGAGCAAGCGACGCATGGGAGTGCTCCTGGAGGGTGGCACAGATCGTTGGCCCCTCGATTGCAAAACCGCCGCCAGCTTTGCTTGAACCGAGCTTACCGGCCGGAAGGGCGTGGCGACGAGCGCGCGCTCACGCCCCCCGGCCCCACATCACCTCGAGGCCCACCATGATTGCTCTCTCCTCGTCGACCCGTCGCTTGGCTCTGCGCGCGGCGCTCGTCGCCGCGACCCTCGCGTCCGCTGCGATCGCGCGCGACGCGTCGGCGTGCGGTGGTTGCTTCGTTCCTCCCGCCTCGACGACCGTCGTGGCCGGACATCGCATGGCGCTCTCGATCTCGACGACGCAGTCGGTGCTCTGGGATCAGATCCAGTACGCCGGCGACGCGAGCGAGTTCGCGTGGGTGCTGCCGGTCAAGCCCGGGGCCCGCATCGAGGCGTCGACGGCCGCGTTCTTCGAGGTGCTCGAGGCCGCGACGAAGCGCACCGTGGCGCCCGCCCCGGTGAACTGTCCAGGCTCGGGCGGAGGCTTCGGCTGCGGATCGCAGGCGCTCGCCGCGGCGGACTCCGCGGGGACGGGCGGGGGCGAGCCGAGCCCCGTCACCGTGGTCCACCAAGGCACGGTCGGACCCTACGACACGGTCACGCTCGAGACGAAGACACCCGGTGCGCTGAACCAGTGGCTCACGTCGCACAACTACAACGTCGATCCTTCGAGCCAGCCCATCATCGACGCCTACGTCGCCGAGGGCTTCGACTTCATCGCGCTCCGCTTGCAGCCCGGCCAGGGGACGAGCGCGATGACCCCGGTGCGCGTCGTGCAGCCCGGCGCGAGCCCCGCGCTGCCGCTCCGGATGGTGTCGATCGGCACCGGCGCCCAGGTCCCGATCGTGCTCTTCGTGATCGGAGAAGGGCGCTGGACGACGCAGAACTACCCCGAGGCGCGCCTCGAGACGTCGCTCCTCTCCTTCGACTTCCAGTCGCGCACGTCGAACTACGAGACCCTGCGGAAAGACGCTCTCGCCGAAAATGGCGGGCGCTCGTGGCTCACCGCGTACGCGCAGCAGGGGACGCTGACGCAGTATCTCTCGGTCGCCGACCCGAGCGGGCTCGGAGGAAACTACGACCAGACCTTCGGCACCGCGTACTTCCAGCAGGCCCTCTCCAACGGCGAGTCGGCGGCGAAGTGCGTGCCGACCGGCGTGGTCGCGGGCGCCACGACCGGCGTCGTGGAGAACCCGTGCCCGCCGGGTGAGCCCTTCTCGTCGTCGAAATGCGGGCAGGTCGCGCCGGGCAACGTCGACGCGCGGGCGTTCGGCTGCGACGGCGTCGACGACATCTCGGTCGCGCTCACGGGCATGCACCTCGCCGACGCGTGGGTCACGCGACTCGAGGCGAACCTGCCGCACGCCGCGCTCGACACCGACCTGCTCCTCGAGGCCGCGGCGAAGCAGGATCCGGTGTACTCCACCGTGGCGGCCACGATCGCCGTGCACCCGGAGAAGGCCTGCAACGGCGCCATGATCCTCTTCCCGAGGCTCCACACGCTCGGCGAGCCGAAGGGAGGATCTCCGCTCGGCGGTCTCGTCGGTCTGTCGCTCGCGGGCGTGGGCCTCGCGTTCGCCCTGCGCCGTCTCCGTCCGCGGCCGGTCCGGGGCTAGCGCGCCTCTTTCGGCGCTCGGGTCAGCGCGTGGCGCGTCGGCGCCGACGCCTCGACAGCGTCACGGCGAGCAAGCCGACGAGCCCGAGGGGCGCGGGCGACGCGTCGGACGTCGTGACGCCGCAAGCGCACCCTCCGCTCTTCGCCGCGCTGGATGGGTCGCCGGGGAGCGGGTCGTTCGGCGTCGGCGCGCCGCCGGCGTCCGCGCGCAAGTAGTCGACGTCGAGGCTCGCGGCGGACGGCAGGATCGCGAGGCCGTGGATCTTGCCCGCGAACCGCGCGTCCGTGGAGGTGTCGATCGTGATCTCGTGGTACGCGCCGTCTGCGGGTAGATCGATGTTGAATGCAGGTGCATCGACGATACTTTGGCTCGGATCCGTGAGGAACGCGACGCGGGCGAGAGCGGTCCCGCCCGCGCGCTTCGCGCGGAGGTGGAGGAACGGCGCGTCGGTCGCCGCGAAGCTCGTGTCGGGTCCTCTGGCGTAGGCGCTCGCGTCCTTCGCCGTGAGCTCGAGCGAGCCGTCCACCACCGCCACCGTCGAGCCGTCGCTCGGCTGCCATCCTTCGAGGCGATCCGAGCCCCACTCCCAGCGCGTCCGCGCGTAGACGTCGGCGCCCTGGGCGATCTCGAGCCGGCCGCCGTTCCACGACTGTGGGTCGGTCGGGTTCGTGACGGCGCCGCCGTAGGCATCCTCCGAGTAGATGCCCGGAATCTCCTTCACGAAGACGCGCACGCCCGGCGTCTTCGCTTGGTCGACCGAGTAAGCGAGCGCCCGGAGCGGGAACGTGACGCGCTTCGACTCGCCCGGCGAGAGCTGGTGGAGATCGAGCGTGGCGCTCGCGCCCACGGGGCCGTGCGCCGGGTTCGTCGGCGCCGAGTTGGCCTCGTTCGTCTGGAACGCGCCCATGTTCATCCAGTCCGACTCGATGAGGTAGTCGTCGAGCGAGAAGGCGTCGTCGACCTCGACGCCGATGGTCACGTCGGCGGCTGCGCCGCCCGTGTTCTTCAGCGTGACCGCGATCGACGTCGCGTCGCCCTCGAACAGATCCGGCACGCCCGCGGACGCGCCGTCGGCGAACGAGTCCACCGCGCGATCGAGCCCGATCGCCATCGTGACGTCGGGCCCCGCGGACATGGTCGCGCAGTCGGTGCCCATCGGAAATCCATCGGCCGGCGACGCGGCCATGCGGGCCTCGGTGGCCGGCCCCCACGCGCCGTCTTCGGCGATCTTGTCGCCTGGATTGTTGCGGTTCCACAGCACCTGGAACGCGAGGACGTCCGCGCCCTTCTCGTTCGTCGCCCCGGGACCGACGTAGTCGAAGTGCACCGGGTCGGCCGCGCCGAAGTACTTGAAGCCGACGGCCGCGAGCGCCGTCTTCCACGCCGCGGCGTCGCTCGTGTCGAACGCGAGCCCGGTCTCGTGGTTCGAGCTCCCGGGGACGGCGGCGAGGCCGATCCCACACTGCCCGTTCAGGTACCAGTGATACAAAAGATACTGTTGTGCAATCGTCCGCAGCATCGAGTTGATCCCGAGGTTCATCCCCGGGTGCGCGTTCGCCGCCGCGACGAACGCGTCGCGCGCGGGCTTCTCGAGGTAGGGGAAGACGCTCGCCCCCATCGTCACGTTGGGCAGCGTCGGCACCTGGCTGAACGCGCCCGGTGAGGTGCAGTTCGCTTGCGCGATGATCTGATCGCTGAGCCCCTTCACCGTCGAGGTCGAGCAGGTCGATCCGACCGCGGCGCCGACCGTGATCC
>CAYYKK010000446.1:0-5031 GCA_964467935.1 uncultured Polyangiaceae bacterium | reverse complement strand
CCCACCGCCTTCGAGGGCGACCCCGCCGCGCCGGACGGCGACCCGGACGCGCTGCGGTTCGTCGTCACCGGACACCCCGACGATCTCCCGACGACGCTGAGCTTCGCCTCGACCGAGACGCTCGCCGACTCGCGGCGCGGCGTGGAGCCCGTGTCGATGGTCGCGCTCGACCTCTTGCGACGGGTGCCGCTCGTGACGACCCCGTGCCCCGCGGGCACCGCGACGACGCTCGCCTGCGCGACCACGCAGCCGATCCGGACGGTGATGGATGATCTCGATCGCAACCATCCGCTCTCCGCGGCGCGGTCGGTGAAGGTCGAGCTCGGCGGGCTCCTCGCCGTCGCGCTCGGTGACCGGCCCGCCGAGATCTTCCTGCGCGTCGGAGGCCCGCGCGACACGGCGGTCGGGACGATCGATCGGCTGCGCGCGAAGCTCCGCGTCCGTCTCGTGCGGCTCGGACGCGGCGGCCCGCCACCGATCGGCGAGAGCGACGCCGACGCGCTCGAGCGCATGCGCGACGAGGTCGATCGGGGCAACATGATCTGGGGGGCCTGCGGGGTCTCGTTCGGCCCCCGCGGCGCGAGCGAGGTCTCCATCGTCGATCCGCCGCCGAGCCTGCTCTTGTCGATCGGCTGCGACGTCGGCGCCCCCGCGTCGGGCGGCACGATCCGGTTCGAGGCCGACGGAAGGACGATCGAGGTGCACACCCAAGAGGGTGACAGCCCGCGCGGCGTGGCGCGCGTCGTCGCCCGGGCGCTCGAGCGCGCCGGCCTTCGCGCGACCGTCTCGGACAGCGCGGCGATCGGCGCGGCCACCTACGGCACCTCCGACGTCGTCGTACGCCGCCCGAACGGAGATCCGGTCGCCTTGAAGCCGCCGTCGAAGCCGCTCGCGACGCGCAGCGACGCGCCCGGTGGCGCCGTCTCGGACGACGCGACGCTCGGCGTCTGCATCGGGCACGTCGACCTCGACGATGGGCTCGCGCACTTCACCGACGCGAACGCGATCGCTGGCACGCTCGAAGAGCGCACCCTCATCAAGGCCTTCGACGACGGTGATCCGTCGACGATCGAGCTCTTCGTCGTCCCGAGCTTCGGGGGAGACAGCCGCATCGGCGAGTCCTTCATCTTCGCCGACGGCGGCGCGATCAAGGACGTCGTGATCCAGGACCGCGCGAGCCTCCGCGCCGATCGGGCCTCGTTCACGCTCGCTCACGAGCTCGGCCACGTCCTGCTCGACCAGCCTGGCCACCCGGACGACTTCGGGCTCGACACGCCGACCCGCCTCATGGACGCGGACGCGGTGAACGCCTCGGCCTTCGGCCCCCGACGCCTCACGCTCGCGGAGTGCGAGCGCGTCGTGCGCCAGAGCGGCCCCGATTCGCTTCCTCGCCTCCTCACGCCCTGGCCCACCACGCGCTCGGCGCCCTCGACCCCCCGGCGATGATCGTCGGTTCGCGCCGGATGCGCGGCCCCGACGAGAAGAGCTTGACGGGGGATCGCCGCGCCCACAAACCCCGGCTCGTCTCGCGGGACGTCCCCGCGCCGAAGTTCCCATGAGAGAGCGCCCTCGGAGATTCCGAAAGAGGGCGGTCCGTCCGAGTCGATGAAGCCAGGCCAACGGTTCGGAATGTTCGGCGGTGTGCTCGTCCTGTCGGCCGCGACGGTGGCGGCGTCGGTCGTGCTGACGCGTCTCTTCTCGGCGATCCTCGGCCACCACCTCGCCTTTCTCGCGATCTCGCTCGCGCTGTTCGGGGTCGGCGCAGGGGGCCTCCTCCTGACGGTCGCCCCGTCGCTGGCGCGTCCGCCGGAGCTCTTCTCGCGGCTTGCCATCCTCGCGGGCCTCGCCTCGTTCGCCGCCATCGGCGCGGGGATCTACCTCGTCGGATTCAAGCCCGTCGAGAACCTGGACAAGGAGGCGCTCGAGCGCGTCGCGATCCTCTACCTCGCGTGCGCCGCCCCCTTCACGCTGTCCGGCGCGGCCATCGCCGCGTCGATCCAGCACGCGCGGAGCGAGATCAGCCGTCTCTACCTCGTCGACATGATCGGCGCCGCGGCGGGCGGCGCGGGATCGATCCTGCTCCTGCGCCTCGGCGCGCCGCGCGCGCTGCTCGTCTCGGCGATCGCGATGGCGTTCTCCTCCGTGATCTTCATGATCGGCGGGAGAGAGAGAGACGGTCGGTTCTCGCCGGGAGATCGGGGGGCCCACCCGGGCGTCGCCTTCGCGTTCTTCCTCAGCACCCTCACCGTGTTCGCCGGTGACGTCGGCGCACCTTGGTTCAAGCTCGACGCGCTGAAGTACGTGACGTTGAGCAAGGTGCAGTTCCAGAAGTGGAACGAGCTCGCCCTCGTCACGGTCGATCGCCCCGTCGGCGGCATGGCCTGGATGAGAATGGACGGCAGCGCCGCGACCGCGATCCTGGACGACCGGACCCGCTCACCCAAGCACCCCGACGAGATGGCGTACGCCCTGTCCGGCAAGGCCGGGCCGACGCTCGTCATCGGCGCGGGCGGCGGACGCGACGTCAAAGCCGCGCTCGCCGCCGGCCAAACCGACGTCTACGCCGCCGAGATCAACCGAACAATCGTAGACGACGTGATGCTCGGCGCGTTCCGAGACTTCTCGAAGGGCCTCTACGCGCGGCCCGACGTGCACGTCACGATCGCGGACGGCAGGAGCTTCGTACGAAGCTCGAAGCTGCGCTTCCGCAACATGGTGATCTCGCTCGTCGACACGTGGGCGGCCGCGAGCGTCGGCGGCCTCGCGCTGAGCGAGAACAGCCTCTACACGACCGAGGCGTTCCGCGACTACGTCACGCACCTCACCGACGACGGAGCGCTCGTCGTGAACCGCTGGGACGGCGAGTTCGAGCGCCTCCTCTCGCTCGCCTCGTCGGGCCTGCGCGCGGCCGGCATCGCCGATCCGAAGGCGCACCTCTTCGCGTGCTCGTCGGAGCGATCGACGGCGCTCCTGGTCAAGCGCTCGCCGATCTCGCCGGCGGAGCTCGCCGAGCTCCGAACGTTCTGCAAGCGGCCCTTTCGCGAGGTGCTCGCCCCCGACCGGCCCGAGGGCGATCTCCGCGAGGCGCTCATGCACGATCCGGGTGCGGCCGCCGCCCGGACGACCACCACGGACCTCACCGCGTCGACGGACGATCGGCCGTTCTTCTTCTACACCGTCCCGCCCGCGCGACTCTTCGCGACCCTGCGCGACACGAAGAAGCTCTCGACCGAGCAGCAGGGCCTCGCGACGCTCCTCTTGGTGCTCCTCGTCAGCGCGGCGCTGGCGTTCGTCTGCCTCGTCGTGCCCCTCTTCTTCCGCAGCAAGGAGGGCGCGGATCGCCCCACGGTGCCGCGCACGACGCGGCTCCGACTCGCGGCGTTCTTCTCGGCGATCGGGCTCGGCTTCGTCCTCGTCGAGGTGGCGCTCGTGCAGCACCTGACGATGTTCCTCGGCCACCCCGTCTACGCGCTCTCGGCGGTGCTGACGCTGCTGCTGCTCTCGACCGGCCTCGGCGCGAGCCTCGTCTCCAAGATCCCGAGCGACGAGGCGAAGGAAGCCGCCGCTCGCCGCGCGCGCATCCTCTCGGTCGTCCTCGTGGCGCTGGCCCTCGCGATAGGTCCGCTCTTGGGCGCGCTCGTGGGGCTCCCGTTCGCCGCGCGCGTCGCGGTCGCAGCGGTGCTCCTGCTGCCGCTCGGCGTCCTCATGGGCGCGCAAGCGCCGCTCGGCGTCGGCATCGCCGGATCGCGCTCGCCGTCGCTCTTGCCCTGGTGCTGGGCGCTCAACGGGTTCTTCAGCGTCGTCGCGACGAGCGTCGGAACGCTCGCCGCGATGAACATCGGCTTCTCGTTCCTCCTGCTCGTCGCGTCGGTCGCGTACTTCGTCGGATCGATCGCGCTGCCGGAGGCCGCGTCGCCGTCGTCCCCCGCGCGGTAGCGGCGAGGCCGCCACCGCGCGCGTCCGACCACGCTCAGTAGCGGTAGTGCGACGGCTTGTACGGACCCTCGACCGGCACGCCGATGTAGTCCGACTGATCCTTCGTGAGCGCGGTCAGCTCGACCCCGAGCTTGTCGAGGTGGAGGCGCGCCACCTTCTCGTCGAGCTCCTTCGGGAGGATGTGCACGCCCGGCGCGAACTTCTGTCCGAAGAGGGCGATCTGCGCGAGCACCTGGTTCGTGAAGCTGTTCGACATCACGAACGACGGGTGGCCCGTCGCGCAGCCGAGGTTCACGAGCCTCCCGCGCGCGAGGAGCGTGATGCGCTTGCCGTTCGGGAAGATGAACTGATCGACGAGCGGCTTGACGTTCTCCTCCTTCACCTCGGGGTTCGTCTCGAGCCACGCGACCTGGATCTCGCTGTCGAAGTGGCCGATGTTGCAGAGGATCGCCTCGTCCTTCATCGCCTGCATGTGCTCGGCGCGGATGACGTCCTTGCAGCCGGTCGCCGTGACGAAGATGTCGCCCTGACCGACGACGGTCTCGAGGCGCTTCACCTCGAAGCCCTCCATCGACGCCTGCAGGGCGCAGATGGGGTCGATCTCGGTGACGATGACGCGCGCGCCGAGGGCGCGGAGCGCTTGCGCCGAGCCCTTGCCCACGTCGCCGAACCCGCAGACGACCGCTGTCTTGCCGGCGAACATGACGTCGGTCGCGCGCTTGATCGCGTCGCCGAGCGACTCGCGGCAGCCGTAGAGGTTGTCGAACTTCGACTTCGTGACCGAGTCGTTCACGTTGATCGCGGGGCACTTGAGCTCGCCCTTGCGGAACATCTCGTAGAGGCGGTGCACGCCGGTCGTCGTCTCTTCGCTGAGGCCGCGGATGGGGTCCGATCCCTCGAAGAGGTTCGCGTGGTGCTTGTGGAGCCACAGCGTCAGGTCGCCGCCGTCGTCGAGGATCATGTTCGGGCCCTTCTGGCCCTCGAAGGCGAAGATCTGCTGCTCGAGGCACCAGTCGTACTCCTCGAGGGTCTCGCCCTTCCAGGCGAAGACGGGCACCCCCGCGGCCGCGATCGCGGCGGCGGCGTGATCCTGGG
>CAYYKK010000445.1:0-5051 GCA_964467935.1 uncultured Polyangiaceae bacterium | reverse complement strand
CTGCCGCCGAGCGCCGCCGAAAGCGGCGCGCCGAGCGTGCCTTCGGCGCCCCCCGCGGGCGCGTCTGCTGCGCCGGCTCGGCGGGAGCGCCCGCGCCCCGCGCCCTGATCGAGGGGCTCGCGTCCGCGCCGCCTGCGGTTACGATGCGCGCATGCGCTGGGACCTCTCCGGATACTTTCCTTCGTTCGAGTCCGAGGAGCGCAGGCTCTTCGAGGAGAGCCTCGCGCGCGACTGCGAATCCGCGCTCGCCGACGCGCGGGCCGCGGGCGCGCTCTCGCCCGACACGACCGAGCGCTGGCGATCGATCGTCGCGACCTACGAGGGCCTGCTCGCGCGCGCGAGCCACCTGTCCTCGTACGTGAGCTGCCTCGCGACCGCCGACGCCGAGGACGAGCGGTTCCAGCTCGCGCAAGGGCGCCTGTCCGTGCTCGGCGCCACGCTCGACAAGCTGTCGGTGGAGCTACGTCGCGCGTTCGGCCCACCGACCGACGACGCGTTCGCGGCCTTCACCGCCGCCCCCTCGCTCTCGCGCGCGCGCTTCGCCCTCGAGCGGCTCCGCGTCGAGGCGAAGACGAGCATGGACCCCGCGCTCGAGGCGCTCGCCTCGGATCTGGGCACCGACGGCATCACCGGCTGGGGGCGCCTCTACGACGTGCTCGCCGCGAAGCTCTCGTTCGAGATGACCTTCCCCGACGGCTCGACGAAGGTCGTTCCCATGGCGCAGCGTCGCTCGCTCATGGGCGATCCCGACAGGCGGGTGCGACGCGAGGCGTTCTCGAAGGGCAACCGCGCATGGGAGAGCGCCCAAGACGTCGCGGCCTCCGCGCTGAACCACATCGCGGGCACGCGCCACACCCTCAACGCGCGCCGCAACGTCGGTCACTTCCTCGACGTCGCGCTCCACCAGGCGTCGATCAACCGACGGACGCTCGACGCGATGATGGAGGCGGTGCTCGACGGGCGCGATCTGGCGCGCCGCGGCGTCGCGCTCAAGGCGAAGGCGATGGGCATCGAGGCGCTCTCGTGGTTCGACTTCGAGGCGCCCCTGCCGGTGCGGCGCGACGCCTCGACCGAGCCGAGCGAGCGCGTCTCGTTCGAGGAGGGCGTCGCGACCGTGCGTCGCGCGTTCGCGCGCGGCTACCCCGCGCTCGCGACCTACCTCGATCACGTCGTCGCCTCGCGATGGATCGACGCGGAGCCGCGCGCCAAGAAGAGCCCGGGCGCCTACTGCACGCACAGCGAGCTCACCAACGAGACGCGCGTCTTCATGACGTTCCAGGGATCGCTCGGCGACGTGTCGACGCTCGCGCACGAGGTCGGCCACGCTTTCCACGCCGAGGTGATGCGGGGCGAGCGCGTGCTCGCGCGCCAGTACCCGATGACCCTCGCCGAGACCGCGTCGACGTTCGCCGAGAGCCTCCTCTCCGAGGGCCTCTTGTCGGACCCCTCGCTCACACCCGCGGCGCGCGCGCTCCTCCTCGGCGAGGTCGTGGGCGACGGCAGCGCCTTCCTGCTCGACATCCCGACGCGCTTCCTCTTCGAGAAGCGCTTCTACGAGGAGCGGCGCGCAGGGGAGGTGCCGGTCAGCCGGCTCGGCCAGCTCATGACCGAAGCGCAGCGGGAGGTCTTCGGCCCGGCGCTCGCGGAGGGCGGCGAGGATCCGCTCTTCTGGGCCTCGAAGCTCCACTTCTTCATCCCCGACGTGACCTTCTACAACTTCCCGTACACGTTCGGCTTCCTCCTCTCGCGCGGCCTCTACGCGATGTTCAAGGAGGAGGGGCCGTCGTTCCTCCCCCGCTACGAGGCGTTTCTGCGATCGAGCGGCAGCGCCATGGCGCACGAGGTCGCGAAGCAGAGCGTCGGCGTCGATCTCGAGACGCCCGAGTTCTGGGCGCGCGCGATCTCGACGCTGCGCGGTCCGACCGACGAGCTCGAGCGCCTCTTGCCGGAGGTCACCGGGTAGACGCGGGGGCTTCGGCGCGCCGGACCGCGCCGTCACGGGACCGCTACGTCACTCGGCGGGCGGGGGCGAGTCGGCGATCGGCGACGCGGAGAGCGGCGTCGACGTGACCGAGCTCGTCGTCGCCGCGGACGCGCTCATCGGCGCCTGGCTCGCCGGCAGCGGCGTCTGCGTCGGCAAGACGCTCAAGGAGGGAGGCACGCTGCCGGTCGATCGGGCGAGCGCGACCTCGGTATGTTCCTTGTCCTCCCGCTTCCACTCGGCCGCGACCTTGCTCGCGACGTAGAGAGCCGGGAACGACAAGAAGATCCCCCAGAAGCCGAAGACCTGCTCGAACATCAACAGGCTCACGACGAGCACGAGCGCGGGGAGCTTCACGTGAGACGCCGTCAGCCGCGGCGCGAGGTAGTAGCTCTCGACCTTGCCGAGGATCAGCGCGACGCCGAGGAATACGCCCACGCCGACGAAGCCGTGCGCGTCGTAGGACACGACGCACAGCACGAGCCCCGAGAGGATCCCGCCGACGACCGGGATCATCGCGCTCACGAGCACGAGCACGAACAAGAGCCCGATCTTGGGCAAGCCGAGCGCGATCATCACCGGCAACGTCACGAGCGCGTCGACGAGCGCGACGACGATCTGCAGGCGCACCGTGATCGCGATCGCGTCGGCGACGTAGCCGAGCCAGCGCGTCATGATCCCCTGCACGCTCTTGGGATCGACGTGGTGCAGCCACTCGTCGATGTCCTCTCTCTCGAAGAGGTAGATGATCGCGAGGATGAAGCCGACGAAGAGATAGAGCGCGACGTACGCGCCCTCGGTGAGGTAGCCGAGCGCCTTCAGGCCGAAGTCTTTCGCGTTCTCGGTGATCGCGCTCGTGTCCCACCCGAGCTTGTCGCGCAGGGTCGAGAAGACGCCGCTCTTCGTGAGCGACTCGACGTACGATCCGCCGTCGGTGCGCAGCATGTTCACGAAGTCGATGCCGCGCTGGATGCCGAAGAACGCGGCGACGCTCACGCCGCCCGTGAAGAGCAGCAGGATCCCCGCGATCGCGCCCTTGCGGTTGAGGCGCGTGCGCGCGAAGAGTCGATCCGAGGCCCAGCCGAGCGCGCGCGCGAAGATGACGAAGCAGATGAGGACCGGCGCGAGCTTGCGGAAGACGTAGAGCAGCGTGAGGAACAGCGCCACCGAGAGCAGGCGCCGCCACCGCACGTCCGTCGGGATCGGGAGCTCGTTGAAGTACATGGGTCGCGAAAGCCGCCGCTCTCTCTGAATACCACACGCGCGCGCGTCGGTCCGGTCACGGTGGCGCGGCGAGTCGACGCGCGCCGCGGCGGTTTTGGTCTACGCGGTCGCGGAAGACGTGCCAGAATGCCCGGCGGACCATGCGTGCCGACGAGATCCACCCGGGAGACGTCATCGCGGGCAAGTACCGCGTGCGAGCCATCATCTCGAGGCAGCCGACGCTGCTCGTCGAGGGCTTCCACGTCGAGTTCGACCAGCGGGTCGTCATCAAGCTGCTCCTCGCGGGGACGGGCGACGAGAAGGAGATCGAGCGGTTTCGTCGCGAAGCGCGCACCCTCGCGAAGCTGGAGACCGAGCACGCGGCGCGCATCCTCGACGTCGGCACGCAATCGGATGGATCGTTCTACCTCGTGCGCCAGCACGTCGAGGGCGAGGATCTCCAGACCTACATCCAGCAATACGGCCCGCGACCGCTCGCCGAGGCCGTGCTGCTCCTCCTGCAGGCGGCCGAAGCCGTCGCGGAGACGCACAGCCACAACATCATCCTGCGCGAGATCAGCCCCGCGGCGATGACCGTCTCGCGACGTGCGGGCGGCTCTCCGCTCGTGAAGATCACCGACTTCGGCACGGCGAAGCTGATGCGCGACGCGGCGGCGCCCACCGGCGCGAGCTCGCTCACCGCGACGGCGCTCTTCGGGCTCTCGCCGTATTCGTCTCCCGAGCTCGTGCGCAAGGCGAAGAGCGTCGACGCGCGGGCGGACGTCTGGTCGCTCGGCGCCGTGCTCTACGCGCTGCTCGCCGGCCGCCCTCCGTTCGAGGGGGACGTCGCGCGCCTCATGCTCGCGATCACGCGCGAGGAGCCGCCGCCGCTCACGTCGCTGCGCCGCGACCTGCCGCCCGAGATCGATCAGATCCTCCGCTGGGCGCTCTCGAAGGATCTCGACGGCCGCTTCAAGAACGTCCACGCGTTCGCGCACGCGCTGACGCCGTTCGCGCCGCAAGAGGGCCTCGTGCTCATCGACCGCATCGGACAGCTCGCGCATCAGGCGAAGACCGGAAAGCGGCCCAACACGATGCCGCCTCCGCCGATGGCTCCCGCGAGCGCGAGCGGCGCGATGAGCCCCGCGGCGCCGTCCGTGCGCACCTCGTACAACCCGAGCGCACCGGTCGAGATCTCGAGCTCGAGCCTCGAGGAGGTCGACGAGGGAGACGAGGAGGCGACGGTGTCGCTCGGCGGAGCCGGTCTGGACGCCATCCAACGCGCCGCGGGCATCCCGCAGCCGCGCCGTGGCCTCTCCATTCCTCCGCCTCCACCCTCGCAGCCGCCCTCGCCGTGGCTCCCCGGCGCCGAGCGCGCACGACTCGTGCCGCCCTACCGCGGCTCGCACGCGTCCATCCCCGCGCCGCCCGAGTCGCACCCCGCCTACAATCCGCGCTTCGACACCCTCCCGCCGCCGGGCCTCACGCCGCGCGAGTTCCGCGGCTTCGAGTCGCGTGGGCCCGCGGAGGCGCGCGGCGCGCTCTCGGGCCAAGCCGTCTCGCAGCGCGCCGCGGCGCCCAAGCGCTCCGACGCGCGGATCCTCTGGGGTGCGCTCGCGGCGATGGCGGTGATGCTGCCGGTCGTGTTGCTCTTGTTGCTCCGCGAGCCGCCGAAGCAGGTGATCGCGAGCGGCGAGCCGCTGAGCGTCCCGGTCCAGCCCGGCGCCGAGCCGACGCCAGCGCAAGCGCAGCCGCGCCCTCAGCCCGCCGGGACGGCCATGGTCCTCAACGCCGACGCAGCGAGCGCGCCCGCGGTCGCGACGGCGGCGCCCACCGCGGCGCCCACCGCCGCGCCGACGACGCAGCC
>CAYYKK010000444.1:0-5090 GCA_964467935.1 uncultured Polyangiaceae bacterium | reverse complement strand
GACGTAGATGAGCACCAGCACGACGGCGAACGCGAAGCCGAGATCGCGGAAGACCTCGTACGTGATGTGCCACTCGCCGTCCCACTTCATCTCGTAGCGATCGGTGCGGAACGGCTGCGAAGCCGTGTGCTGTTCGAGCGCGTACCCCTCGGGCAGCTTCATGCGCTCGAGCTCCGGGCCGAGCGAGAGGATCGCGTAGACGGGGCTCTCGATCGCGCCCGCGACGTCGGCCGTCACGTAGACGACCGGCATCAGGTTCTTGTGGTAGATGCTCTTGTCGGCGGTCACCAGCTCCGGGTGCACGAGCTCACCGACGCTGATCGCGGCCCCACCGCGCCCGGTGAGCCGCAGGTCCTGGAGCCGATCGAGATCGGAGCGCGTCTTCCGGTCGAGGCGCAGCGCGATGGGCACGTCCTCCTTCTCGCGCGCGGCGTGCAAGAGGCCGATCTCCTCTCCCGCGCTCGCGAGACGGATCGCGCGCACGACCTCGGCCTCCGTGACGCCGCTCTCCGCCGCCTTCTCCTCGTCGACGACGAACCTGTACTTCGGCTGATCGTCCTCGACGTACCAGTCGACGTCGACGACGCCCGCCGTGCGCTCCATGACGGCGCGGACGTCCTTGGCGATCGCGATGTCGCGCTCGTAGTCGGGGCCGTAGATCTCGGCGACCATCGTCTCGAGCACCGGCGGTCCCGGCGGCACCTCGGCGACCTTCACGCGCGCGCCGAAGCGCTCGGCGACGGGGGCCATCGCGTCCCGGATGCGCTTCGCGATGGCGTGGCTCTGCGCGCTCCGCTCGCCCTTCTCGACGAGGTTCACCTGGATGTCGGCGATGTTCGAGCCGCGACGGAGGAAGTAGTGCCGCACGAGGCCGTTGAAGTTGTAGGGACCCGACGTGCCCACGTAGGTCTGGTAGCTCGTGACCTCGGGGGCCTCGCGGATGACGTCCGCGAGCGCTTGCGTCACGCGATCGGTCTGTTCGAGCGTGGTGCCCTCGGGCATGTCGACGACCACCTGGAACTCGCTCTTGTTGTCGAAGGGGAGCATCTTCACCCGCACCCACTTCACGGCGACGAGGCTCATCGCGCCGACGAGGAGGATCACCACCCCGCCGAGGAACGCGTTGCGCAGCCGCGCGACGCGCAGGAGCGCGCCCATGAAGCGTCGATAGAAGCGCGTCGAGAGGCCCTCCTCCTCGTCGTGACCGACGTGGCTCGCGTCGAGCAACCGCACCGTGGCCCACGGCGTCACGATGAACGCGACGATCAACGAGAAGATCATCGCCGCCGAGGCGCCGATCGGGATCGGTCGCATGTAGGGCCCCATGAGGCCGCCGACGAAGGCCATGGGCAGGATGGCGGCGATGACCGTCATCGTGGCGAGGATGGTGGGGTTACCGACCTCGTCGACCGCCTCGACGGCGATCTCCGTGAGCGGCCGTCCGCGGTTCTCCGCGAGGCGCGCGTGGCGGGCGATGTTCTCCACCACGACGATCGCATCGTCGACGAGGATGCCGATCGAGAAGATGAGCGCGAAGAGCGTGATCCGATTGAGCGTGTAGCCGTAGAGGTAGAAGACCGTGAGCGTGAGCGCCAAGGTCGCCGGGATCGCCAGCATCACGATGCCGCTCTCGCGCTTGCCGAGCGCGAGCCAGATGAGGATGCCGACGCTCACGACCGCGATGCCCATGTGCAAGAGCAGCTCGTTGCTCTTCTCGCTCGCGGTGGCGCCGTAGTCGCGCGTGACGCTGAGCTCGATGTCGTCGGGCAGCAGCGTGCCGCGGAGCGAGTCGATCTTCCGGCGCACGTCGGCGACGATCGCGACGGCGTTCTGACCCTTGTGCTTCGCGACGGAGAGCGTGACGGCCGGCAGCGAGGCCGAGCCCGCGTCGCGCTCGTGCCCCTCGGCCGCGGCGCCCGCGCCGAAGCGCACGTACGTCGACGGCTCCTCGGGCCCGTCGAGGATCGTGGCCACGTCGCGGAGGAACACGGGGCGCCCCGTGTAGGCTCCGACGACGACGTTGCCGACGTCGGCCGACGTCGAGAGCACCGTGCCCGTCTCGAGGAGGATCTCGCGGTTCTCGGCCGAGAGCGCGCCCGAGGCGGTGCGAGCGTTCGCGGCTTGGACCGCGCTCGCGATGGCGAGGGGAGAGAGCGCGTGCGCGGACAAGCGCTCGGGATCGAGCTCGACGCGAACCATGCGTCGCTCGCCGCCCGTGATCGTGACCTCGCTGACGCCGCCGACCTGCTTCACCTGCTCCTCTAGCTCGGCGGCCACGCGTCGGAGCTCGTAGCCCGAGTAGCGCTTGCTCCAGAGCGTCACTGCGAGCACCGGCACGTCGTCGATGGAGCGCGGCTTCACGAGCGGCGGCGACGCGCCGGGCGGCAGCACATCCATGTGCGCCTGGAGCTTGTCGTGGAGCCGGACCATGCTCCGCTCCTCGTCCTCGCCCACCTTGAAGCGAACGATCACCGCTGCCGAGCCCGGGCTCGAGGTCGAGTACAGGTATTCGACCCCGGGGATCTCCCACAAGAGCCTCTCGAGCGGCTTGGTGACGCGCTCCTCGATCTCCTTCGGGGAGGCGCCCGGCATCGACACGAGCACGTCGCTCATGGGCACGACGATTTGGGGCTCCTCCTCGCGCGGCAGGCGCCACACCGCGAAGGCCCCGAGCAGCACGGAGGCCAAGAGCAGGAGCGGCGTGAGCTTCGAGTGGATGAAGGCGCGCGAGAGCCTGCCCGCGGCGCCGAGCTTCTTCGCCTCGATCATCGCTGTGTCTCCACGCGCGCGCCGTCGCGGAGCGTCGCTGGAGGGGCGACGACGACCAGCTCGTCCGGCGAGAGACCCGAGAGGATCTCGGTCGACGCGCCGTGCGTCTCGCCGCGCGTGATCATGCGGAGGCGCGCGCGCGAATCGTCGACGACGAAGACGCGGTCGAGCGCGCCGAGCGAGGTGACGGCGCTCGCCGGCACGACGAGGCGCGGCCGCTGGCCCACGCGAAACGAGACGCGCGCGAAGGTGCCGGGCGAGACGGCGCCGACGTCCGCGGGCAGATCGATCTTGAGCAAGAAGGCGCGCGAGGCCACGTCGATGCTCGGCGCGATCTCGCCCACCTTGCCCACGATCGGCTTCGACAGGGTCTCGATCTCGACGGTGGCCTCGTCGCCGATCTTCACCGTCGCGGCGCGCGACTCCTCCACCGGGACCTCGACGCGCACGGCCGAGTCGTCCGCGATCACGAGCAGCGGTGTCCCCGGCGACGCGAGGTTGCCCGGATCGACGCGCCGTTCGAGCACACGCCCCGCGAAGGGCGCGACGATGTCGGCGAAGCCGAGGGCGACCTCGGTCTCGCCGAGCCCGGCCTTCGCCTCTTCGATGCTCGATCCGAGGGCGCGGACGCGCGCCTCGGCCATCTGCTCCTGCGCAGCGGCGCTCCGGTAGCGCGCCTCCGCCTCCTCGTACTCTTGAGGAGGGATCGCGTTGTCCTTCACGAGCGAGCTCGCGCGGTCGTAGCTCGCCTTGGCGATCTTCGCGGCGGCCCGAGCGGCTTCGCGCGCGTTCTCGGCCTCCGCCTTCGCCTCGACCGAGTGATCGAGGCCGGCGCGGGCGCGCGCGACGGAGGCGCGCACGTCGCTCGCGTCGAGCTCGACCAGCCGCTCTCCGGCCGTCACGCGATCGCCGGGGCGCACGTTGACCGCGGTGACGTTGCCCGTCGTGCGACTCGTGATCACGGCCGTGTTGCGGCCCCGGACGGTGCCGCTCGCGCGATAGACGACCGGCACCGGCTCCTCGTGGGCGCTCGAGGCCGCGACGGCGACGGCGGCGCCCTCGGAGAGAGGCGGCTTGGGCTCGTTGCCGCACGCCGGGAGGGCGGCGACGAGGAGGAGGGCGAGGATTCGGGGCGAAGGTCGGTGGGCGGACGGGCCCGCGCGGAGGATCGTCATGCGTCTGTCCGCGTGGGAGCCGTCACCGCGCGGAAGGATTCGCCCCGTTCGCCCTCGATGGCCTCAAGGTTCCCCGTGGGGTGCCGTTCTCCCTTGCACGGCCGTGCACTGGAGGTGCCCATGACCCATTCGACCCCGCCGTTGAGCCCGCGCCCGTACGTCCGGCGCATCCCGACGTCGCGTTCCATCGTCCCGCCCGCGCGCCCCGAGAACGAAGCCGCGCGCACCGCGGCGCTCCACGCGCTCGACATCCTCGACACCGCCGCCGATCGGCGCTTCGATCGCGTGACGGCGCTCGCGTCCGACGTGTTCGGCGTCGCCTCCGCCGTGGTGAGCCTCGTCGACGAGAACCGGCAGTGGTTCCGGTCGCCTTGCGCGGCCGAGCCGTCCGACGGACCCCAGGAGGCGACCTTCTGCGGCTACGCGATCCTCTCCGACACCGTCTTCGTGGTCGAGGACGCGCGCCTCGATGCTCGCTTCGCCCAGAGTCGTCTCGTCGTCGGCCCGCCGTTCGTCCGCTTCTACGCGGGCGCGGTGCTGCGCGACACGACGGCGGCGCCCATCGGCACCCTCTGCCTCATCGACTCGTCGCCGCGCCTCTTCGATCGCGCGGAGCGGCGCAGGCTCCTCTTGCTCGCGGAGCTCGTCGAGCAGGAGATCGCCCACCACGCCGACATGCGCGCCCTCCGCAAGGTCGTCTCCCGCCTCGGCTCCTGAAGGCCGAGCCGAGGATGGCGCGACGCCCGCGGCGATTCGCTTCGCGCGCGGGCGTGAGGCGCGATCGAATCCCGTCCGCCCAAGAAGCGCGCTTTCGGGACGACGATGCGCCAGGTGTTTGCTATTCGTCAGTCGAGAGCAACGCGGCGAACTTCTCGACCAAGGCGATGAAGTCGGCTTGAGCCTTCGGATCGGCGCGAAAGCGGGCTGCGAACATCCCCTGGAGCTTCTCCTTCGCGGAAAGTGATCCAATCCCGAACAGGCGCCAGACGGTTTCGTCGTTCTCTCCTCGAATGCGGACCTGCGCACGGAACCGAGCGTAGTCGTGGAGGCTGAGCGAGGGCGGGGTGTCCGAGGCCGGCATGGCGCTCTCTCGAAAGGGAAGGGCAGCGACGACGTCCGGCGGGCGCGTCAGCTCAGCCGTTCCAC
>CAYYKK010000443.1:0-5168 GCA_964467935.1 uncultured Polyangiaceae bacterium | reverse complement strand
TGACGGTGAAGACGACCCCGGCCGACGAGACCATCGAGGCGTGCGTCGCGACCCAGCTCCGCGCGCTCGAGTTCCCATCGGCCCCGCGCATGGATGTCGCGAAGACGCACTTCGATCCCGAGAAGAAGGAGCGCGAGGCGACCGTCGACAGCGCGCCTCTGGCCCCGCCCCCCGCGGCCCCGCCACCCAAGGTGCCTCCCACCTCCGGGTGCGGCTGCGGCTCGAGCTCGCCCGGCGGGCACGCGGGCCTCGTCGCGGCGCTGGCCCTCCTCGCGCTCTTGCCGCTCCGCCGCGTCGGCCGAGAGAGCTGAGCCCGCGCGCGGCGTCTCCATCCGCCGACCGCGCCGCGAAGAATGCGGCCGAGGCGCGCCGCGGCGCGACTAGACTACGCGGCCGATGCCCCACCTCCGGAGGCTGCTCGGTTTCGTGAGGCCGTACGCGCGCGAGGCGATCGCCGCGCTCGTGATGCTCTGCCTCCTCGTCGTGATGGACCTCGCCATCCCGCGCCTCGTCCAGCGCATCATCGATCGCGGCATCCGCGGGCACGACCAGGGGCTCGTGATCGAGACGGCGCTCGGGATGCTCGGCATCTCGGCGCTGTCGACGGTGATCGCGATCGGCAACAACGTGCTCTCGGTGCGCGTGGGAGAGGGTGTCGCGCGCGACCTGCGCGAGGCGCTCTTCGTGAAGGTCCAGGCGTTCTCGTTCGGCAACCTGGATCGGAGCACGACGGGCCAGCTGCTCGTGCGCCTCACGAGCGACGTCGCGGCGGTCAAGGCGCTCACGCAGGTCACGCTGAGGATCGGGACGCGCGCCCCGCTGCTCATGATCGGCAGCCTCACGCTGATGATCGTGACGAAGAGGAGCCTCGCCCTCGCCGTTCTCCCGCTGCTCGCCGTCACGTCGCTCCTCATCGTGCTCTTCGTCACGCGCATGGAGCCGCTCTTCCGCGCGGTCCAGCAGAAGCTCGATCAGGTCAACGAGATCCTCCACGACAACATCGCGGGCGCGAGGCTCGTGAAGGCCTTCGTGCGCGAGGACCACGAGAACGCGCGCTTCGAAGGCGCCAACGAGGAGATGACCCGGCGATCCATCCGCGTGATGCAGCGGATGTCGACGATGACCCCCGCGCTGACGATGTGCGTGAACCTCGGCGTCGTGCTCGTCGTCTGGGTCGGCGGGCGGCAGTCGATCCGCGGCGCGCTCTCGCTGGGCCAGGTGGTCGCGTTCTCGAACTACCTGCTCACGACGATGACGCCGCTCGTCATGATGACGATGCTGTCGAACACCTGGGCCGCCGGCCTCGCCTCGCTGCGCAGGCTCGACGAGCTGCTCGACGGCAGGCCGGACGTCGAGGACGCGCCCGACGCGGTCGCTCTGCCGGCCGACGCGGCCGCCGACGTGGAGCTCGCCGGCGTGTCGTTCCAGTATCCGGGAGAGGGGCGCGAGCGCGTGCTCGAGGGGGTCGACCTCCGCGCGCCCGCGGGTCGCACCGTCGCGATCCTGGGCTCCACGGGCTCGGGCAAGTCGACGCTCGTGAGCCTCTTGCCGCGCTTCTACGACGTCACCGCGGGCGCGGTGCGGGTCGCCGGGCGCGACGTCCGCACCGTCACGCAGGCGTCGCTCGTCGCCGAGGTCGGCTTCGTCCCCCAAGACACGATCCTGTTCTCGGGCACGGTGCGCGACAACATCCGCTACGGCCGCCCCGACGCCGACGACCAGGCCGTCGAGCGAGCGGCGCGGGCGGCCCAGGCGCACGAGTTCATCGCAGCGCTCCCCGACGGCTACGCGAGCCGCGTCGAGCAGCGCGGCGCCAACTTCTCGGGCGGTCAGAAGCAGCGCCTCGCGATCGCGCGGGCGCTGCTCGTCGAGCCCAAGCTGCTCGTCTTGGACGACGCCACCAGCGCCGTCGACGTGGAGACGGAGACGAAGATCCAGCGCGCGCTCGCGGAGGGGTCCGCGGGCCGCACGACGTTCGTCGTCGCGCAGCGCATCAGCACGGTGCTCGACGCCGACTCCATCCTCGTGCTCGACAAGGGTCGCGTCGTCGCCGAGGGCACGCACGCCGAGCTCCTCGAGAGCTCGCCCGTGTACCGCGAGATCTACGACTCGCAGCTCGGCGGCGGCCTCGCGGCGGACGCCCCGGAGCCCGAGGAAGGGGAGCCGTCGTGACGGCGCAGGCGCCGCAGGGGGGCAGCAGTGTCGGGGCGGCGCTGCGCGGCGCGATGCGCCCGGGCTTCGGCGTGATCGCGCGCGCGAAGAACCCGAAGAGCACGCTCGCGCGCCTCGCGACGTACTTCGACGGCGAGAGGCGCCGCCTGTCGCTCGTGGCGCTCTCGGTCGTCGGCTACACGTCGCTCGGCCTCGTGGGCCCCTACCTGATGGGGGTCGCCCTCGATCGCTTCATCGCGCGCCACGACGAAGGCGGCCTCGCGCGCATCGCCGCGCTCATGGTCACGGCCTTCCTCGCGACGAACGCGCTCGAGGCGACCGCGAGCTGGCTCATGGCCGGGGTGTCGCAGCGCGCGTTGAAGGAGCTGCGGGGAGAGGTCTTCCGGCACCTGTCGAAGCTCCCGATGGAGTTCTTCGAGCGGAACCCGTCCGGCGACTTGATGAGCCGGCTCACGAACGACGTCGACGCGATCAACCAGGCCGTCGCTCAGAACGTCACCTCGCTGCTCGCCGGGCTCCTGTCGATGAGCGGCATCCTCATCGCCATGTTCGTGCTCGATCGCTGGCTCGCGATCGCGGCGCTCTTCGTCGTTCCGCTGATGCTCGGCTTCACGCGCTTCGTGGCGGTCTTCACGCGCCGCGGCTTCCAGGAGCTCCAGAAGCGCCTCGGCGGGCTGAACGGCGTGATGGAAGAGTCGATCGGTGGTCAGAAGATCGTCACGCTCTTCCGCCGCAACGAATCGGTCGTGGAGGCGTTCCGCGCGGAGAACGAGCAGGTCTACCGCGCGGGCATCCAAGCCAACACGTATGCCCTGCTGCTCATGCCGCTGACCACCGTCCTCGGGAACCTCTTCGTCATCGTCCTCGCAGGGCTCGGCGGGTTCCTCGCGCTGCGCGGCCTCGTGACGGTCGGGGTCATCGCGACGTTCATCAACTACGGACAGAACTTCGTCCAGCCGCTCCGGCAGATCTCGAACCTCTACAACATGCTCCAGGCCGCGCTGGCGGGCGCCGAGCGCGTTTTCGAGACGCTCGACACCGAGGAGGAGATCGACGCGGCGCCGCCGGTCGAGCGCGATCCGCCCGTGCGCGGCGAGGTCACGTTCGATCACGTGCAGTTCGGCTACCGCCCCGGGGCGATCGTCCTCGAGGACATGTCGCTGACGGCGGAGCCCGGCCAGATGGTCGCGCTCGTGGGGCACACGGGCGCGGGCAAGACGACGATCATCCAGCTGCTCTCCCGGTTCTACGAGATCCAAGCGGGAGCGATTCGCATCGACGGCACCGACATCCGCGACTTGCCGAAGGCGACGCTGCGACGGATGCTCGGGCTCGTGCTCCAAGAGACGCACCTCTTCGGCGCGACGGTGATGGAGAACATCCGCTACGGGCGGCTCTCGGCAACCGACGAGGACGTCCGCCGCGCGGCGCGCATGGCGGACGCGGACCACTTCATTCGGCAGCTGCCGCACGGTTACGACACCGTGCTCTCGGAGCGCGCGACCAACCTGAGCCAGGGGCAGAGACAGCTGCTCGCGATCGCGCGGACGCTCCTCGCCGACCCCGCGATCCTCGTCCTCGACGAGGCGACGAGCAGCATCGACACCCGCACCGAGGCGAGGATCCAGAGGGCGATGCTGCGGCTCATGAAGGGGCGCACGAGCTTCGTCATCGCTCACCGGCTGAGCACGATCCGCGACGCCGACCAGGTGCTCGTGATCGACGGCGGGCGCATCGTGGAGCGCGGGACGCACGACGAGCTGCTCTCGCGCCGCGGCGCCTACGAGAAGCTCTATCGGAGCCAGTTCAAGGGACACGCGATCTGACCGAGGCCCCCGACTTCGTGTGGGAAAAGCCCCTACCGGTTCGTTCGAAGGTCGACGCCGCTTGAGCCGTCCGGGCGGCGCTGTTTCACTGAACGAACATGCGATCGGCCGCTCGCCCCGAGAGACCGCCGAGCCCCCCTCTCGGGTCGGGCGCGGACGCGGCGCGAGCGGGGGCGAGCAACGTCATCCGGCCGCCTGCCTTCCAGCACGCCGAGTCGGTGCTGGTCGAGGCCGCGCAGCGCGGGGATCGCGCGGCGATGTCGGCGCTCCTCGAGCGACACGCCGATCACGTGACGCGGCTGCTCGCCCGCATCCTCGGCCCCGATCGCGAGCTCGCCGATCACGCACAGGACGTCTTCCACATGGCCGTGCGCGATCTACGGACGCTGCGCGACCCGGCGGCGTTCACGCCATGGCTCTCGACGCTCACCGTCTACGCGGCCCGCGGCATCATCAAGAAGCGCCAACGTTTTCGATGGTTCTTCAAGAGCGTCGAGCCGAGCGATCCGGAGCCGACGACGGTCGATCCCGGCCCGGGGCGTCACGCGCTGCGCGCGGTCTATCGCATCCTCGACGGGCTCGGCGTCGACGAGCGCACCGCGTTCGCGCTGCGTTTCCTCGAGGGCATGGAGCTGACCGAGGTCGCGCGCGCGTGCGACGTCTCGCTCGCGACGATCAAGCGCAGGCTCCGCGCGGCCGAGGACCAGTTCGCCGAGGCGGCGCGCGGGGTGCCCGTCCTCGCGCCGTGGCTGAAGGGCTCGCGATGGGAGCAGCCATGACGGACGAGCTGCTTCCCTCCGAGCCCCGAGACCCGTCGCGCGCGCTGCGAGCGTTGGGGCAGCTCGTCGCGGAGACGCAAGACGCCGAGCTGCTCCGGAAGGGCGTCGCGCTCGAGGCCCTCGAGCGCTTTCGATCCCACGACGCGGTCGAAGAGCGCCGCGCGCGTGGGTCGCGAGGTGGTCTCCGCGCGTTCTTCGCGAGCCGGCGCCCTCGCCCGCTCGTCGCGGCGCTGCTGGCGGCGACGCTGTCGATCGCGATCGCGGCGCTGTTCGTGGTGCGCCGATTTCCGTCGCCGAGCGCTTGGGTCGAAGGGGGCACCCAGGTCGGCGTCGGCGACTTCGTCCGCGCCGACGACGGGCCCGCGCGGATGCACTTCACCGACGGGACCAG
>CAYYKK010000442.1:0-5224 GCA_964467935.1 uncultured Polyangiaceae bacterium | reverse complement strand
GCTCCTTCGGCGTGACGTAGCAGAGCATCGCCGTGCCGAACCAGCCGATCATCGCGGCGCCGATCGCGCTCGTGATGTGGTCGTAGCCGGGGGCGATGTCGGTCACGAGCGGCCCGAGCGTGTAGAAGGGCGCCTCGTGGCAGAGCTTCATCTGCTTGTCGACGTTCTCCTTGATCTTGTTCATGGGCACGTGGCCCGGCCCCTCGATCATCACCTGCACGTCGTGCTTCCAGGCGATCTGGGTGAGCTCGCCGAGCGTCTCGAGCTCGGCGAACTGCGCCTCGTCGTTCGCGTCGGCGATGCACCCGGGGCGCAGCCCGTCGCCGAGCGAGAAGCTCACGTCGTACTTCTTCATCAGCGCGCAGATGCGCTCGAACTCCGTGTAGAGGAAGTTCTCCTTGTGGTGGAAGAGGCACCACTTCGCCATGATCGAGCCGCCGCGCGACACGATCCCGGTCACGCGCTTCGCCGTGAGCGGGATGTAGCGGAGGAGCACGCCCGCGTGGATGGTGAAGTAGTCGACGCCCTGCTGCGCCTGCTCCTCGAGCGTCTCGAGGAACAGATCGATGGTGAGGTCCTCGGCCTTGCCCTTCACCTTCTCGAGCGCTTGGTAGATGGGCACCGTGCCGATCGGCACGGGCGAGTTGCGGAGGATCCACTCGCGCGTCTCGTGGATGTCCTTGCCCGTGGACAAGTCCATGACGGTGTCGGCGCCCCACTTCGTCGACCAACGGAGCTTGTCGACCTCCTCGCCGATCGAGCTCGTGACGGCGGAGTTGCCGATGTTGGCGTTCACCTTCACGAGGAAGCTCTTGCCGATGATCATCGGCTCGCTCTCGGGGTGGTGGATGTTCGCGGGGATGATCGCGCGGCCCTCGGCGACCTCCTTGCGGACGAAGTCGGGCTCCACGCCCTCGCGGATCGCGACGAAGCGCATCTCCTCGGTGATCTCTCCGCGGCGTGCGTAGTGCATCTGCGAGTAGTTCGTGTCGCCGCGGGCGATGCGCCGGTCGATCCACGGCTTTCGGAGCTTCGGCAGGCCCTTGCGCAGATCCTCGGCGCGCGGCCCGTGCGTGTCGTAGACGCGGTGCTTCGGCTCGCCCTCGGCGAGCGTGATCTCGCGGAACGGCACGCGCAGGTCGCCGGACGCGACGTAGACCCGCTCGGACGAGGCGAACTCGGCGAGCGGCGAGAGGCCGTCCACCGGATCGTCGATCACCAAAAGCCCGCGCCGTTCGTCTCCGCTCTTCATGGCGCGGGAGCCTAGTGTCGCCTCCCTCCGAGGGGAAGGGGGCGTGGCTCCCGGCCGCGAGCGTGTTATGCGGGGCCCATGTCGCTCGAAGCCTCCACGAGGGCCCGCTCGGGACGCGCGATCGCGCTTTCGTTCGCTTGGCTCGTCGTCCCGATCGCGGCGTGCAGCCATCGCGTCGACGAGCCCACGCCCGATCCGCCGAGCGCCAACCACGCGCCCGATGCGACCGCCGAGGGCGCCGCGAGCCCGCCCCCGAAGCCCGCGAAGCGCTGCATCATGCCCACGCCGGACAAGCCCGTGCGCGAGGTCGTCGGCGTCGTCCCCGATCCGCAGTGCCCAGCCGATCCCGAGGGCAACCCGAAGCTCGCCGTCAGCGTCGTCCGCTTCCCCGAAGCGCCCGGGGCGGTCGAGGCGGCGGTCGAGATCGCCGACAAGGACAAGGACCGGATGCGCGGCCTCATGTACCGCAAGGCGATGGGCGCGGACGCGGGCATGCTCTTCGTGTTCGATGAGGAGCAGGTGCTGCGCTTCTGGATGAAGAACACGTGCATCCCGCTCGACATGATCTTCATCGCCGAGGACGGCACGATCGTCGGCATCGAGGAGAACACGCCGCCGTTGAGCGAGGACTCGTTCACCGCGAACTGTCCGGAGAAGTACGTGCTCGCGATGAACGCCGGCTGGAGCCGCAAGCACGGCATCAAGGCCGGCCAGAAGGCGTCGATCGTCCGCTGAGGGCGCGAGAGGGAGCGACATGGAGACTTCGAACGTCGAGATCGAGAGCGCAGCGAGCCGGCAGGTCACGATGCCGTGCGTGAACCCGGCGACCGGCGAGCGCATGGGCGAGGCGCCCGTCATGAGCGCGGACGAGGTCCGTCGCGTCGTCGAGCGCGCCCGCCGCGCGCAGCCGCGCTGGGCGGCGACGAGCTTCGCCGAGCGCCGCGCGGTCCTCTCCGATCTCCTCGAGGTCATCCTCGCGCGCCAGGAGGAGATCTCTCGGCTCGCGGTGCGCGACTCGGGCAAGACGATGGTCGACGCGGCGATGGGCGAGATCTTCCCCGTCTGCGAGAAGCTCCGCTACCTCGTCGCGAACGGCGAGAAGGATCTCGCGCCCGAGCGGCGCAGCTCGGGGTTCTTGCTGCACAAGGTGGCCGAGGTCGTCTACGAGCCGATCGGCGTCGCGGGCGTCATCGCGCCGTGGAACTTCCCCTTCCACAACCTGCTCTGCCCGCTCGCGCCCGCGCTCTTCGCCGGCAACGCGGTCGTCACGAAGGTGAGCGAGCTCGCGACGTGGTCGAGCCAGCGGTACATCGAGATGATCCGCGAGGTGCTCGTGAAGCACGGTCAGGATCCGGACCTCGTCGCGATCGTCACGGGCTTCGGACCGACCGGGCAGGCCCTCGTCGAGTCGGGCGCCGACAAGATCTTCTTCACCGGCTCGCCCGAGAACGGCAAGAAGGTGATGGCGGCCGCGTCGAAGCACCTCGTGCCCGTGGTCCTCGAGCTCGGCGGCAAGGACCCGATGATCGTGTGCGACGACGCGGATCTCGAGCGCGCGATGGACTCGTCGATGCTCGGCGTCTTCACCGCGGCCGGGCAGATGTGCGTCGGCGTCGAGCGCATCTACGTGATGGATCGGGTCTACGACGCGTTCGTCGCGGGCGTCGCCGAGCGCGTCTCGAAGCTCCGCCAAGGTCCGCCCGAGGGGCCGCTCGTCGACATGGGCGCGACCACGATGCCGCGGCAGCTCGACATCATCCAAGACCTCGTCGACGACGCGGTGAAGAAGGGCGCGCGCGTCGTCGCGGGCGGCAAGCGGCGACCCGGCGGCCCGGGCACCTATTTCGAGCCGACGCTGCTCGTCGACGTCGACCACACGATGCGCATCACGCAGGAGGAGGTCTTCGGCCCGGTGATGGTCGTCATGCGTGTGAGGGACGAGGCCGACGCGATCGCGAAGGCCAACGACTGCCCCTACGGGCTCGGCTCGAGCGTGTTCACCTCGAGCCTCGCGCGCGGTGAGCGGATCGCGAAGGGCATCCGCGCCGGGATGAGCGTCGTCAACGACTACGGCCTCGCGTACATGATGCAGAGCCTCCCCTTCGGCGGGACGAAGATCTCCGGCTTCGGGCGCATCAACGGTCGCGAGGGCCTGCGCGCGTGCTGCAACACGAAGGCGATCGTCAACGATCGACTGCCTTTCGGGAAGGCCGTCGCGATCCACCCGATTCGGCCTCACACGTACGCGGTGGTCGAGGGCGCGGTGCGACTCATCTACTCGCGTGGCGCGGGGAACAAGGCGAGAGCCGCGATCGCCCTCGGGCGCGATCTCGTCGCCCTCGCGCGGGAGCGCTGATCGACCAGGGCGCTCGCGCGGAGGATCGGGAGGAGGCGGCGATGGAGACGGAGATCGAGACCGAAAAGGGCGACGCGGAGAAGCTCGCGCGCGTGCAGCGCCTGCGGCGCATCTTCGTGGTGATCGCGCTGGTGCTGCTCGTGACCTCGCTCCTCCAGCCGTCGGCCGCGCTCGCGTACTGCCGCTCCGCGATGTGGGTGCTCTCGGGGATCATGTGCCTCGTCGAGGTCTCGCTCGCACGGCGTGCCGGGGTGCCCGGTCCGACCTACGCGAACGCGATCCTTTATTTCATCGTCGCCCTGCTCCCGCTCCTCCGCGGGCGATGACCCGCGCGCCGCGGCCGGGCCGAGCCCAACCGGGCCGAGAAAAGCTGCCCATTGCTTCCCTTTTGTTCACATCGGCGCTAGGCCATCCGTGGTGAGATCGGAGGCGGAGCCACGTGCGAAGGCGGCGACCGAGCGGGCGGACGCCCCCGCGTCGTCGGCTGGCTCGTCGGCTGGCTCGTCGGCTGGGCCGCGTTTCGCCGCGATCCCCGCTCGGCCGACGCCCTCGCTCGCCGCGCTCCGTCGTTCGCTCGCCGCGCTCGCCCGCGCGGGCGCCCGCAGAGCGCGCCCCGACGATCTCGACGCCCGCGATCCTGGCTTCATCCGCGAGATGTTGCCGCTCATGGATCTGCTCTACGACCGCTACTTCCGTTGCGAGACCGAGCTCGAGACCGACCTGCCGAACGGGCCGTTCCTCGCCGTCGCGAACCACAACGGGATGACGGGCACGCCCGACATGTTCTGCCACATGGCGGCGTTCTGGCGGCACACGTCGCCGGAGCGACCGGCGTACGGGCTCATGCACGACGTGCCGTTCAACACGCCGGTCGCGGGCGCGTGGCTCAACGCGGCGGGGGCCATCCGCGCCTGTCCTCGCAACGCGCACGCCGCCCTCGCGCGGGGCGCGGCGGTGCTGGTCTTTCCGGGCGGCGATCTCGACGCGTGCAAGCCCTTCGGCGCCCGGTACGAGATCCGCTTCGGTCGACGGCGAGGCTTCATCCGAACGGCGATCCGCGAGGGCGTCCCCATCGTCCCGATCGTGAGCGTCGGCGCGCACGAGTCGCTCTACCTCGTCAGCGACGGCCACGCGCTCGCGGAGAAGCTCGGGCTGCCGCGCTGGTTCCGCTCCAACGTCGCGCCGATCGGCTTCGCGCTCCCGTGGGGGCTCGTCCTCGGGGTCCCCTACCCGCACCTGCCGCCGCCGGTGAAGGTGCACACGCGCATCCTTCGACCGATCCACCTCGGCGTGCCGAAGAGCGCTGCGGACGATCCGGCGGTCGTGGAGGCGTCCTTCGAGCGCGTGGTGATGAAGATGCGCGTCGCCATCGGCGCGCTCGAGCGCGAAGGGCGCCACGGGCTCTTTCCGCGCGCCGACCGCCCCACCCCGTTCGCGCGTTCGGTCGACCGCGCCCGTCGCGCGGCACGAGGTGTGTCGTGAGCCGCGCGCCCGTCGCGCCGCCGCGCCCGTCGCCGCCTTCGAGGGAGCGATCGGGCGCTTTCGAGACGAAGTTCTTCCTCGGCGCGCTCGCGGTGCACGGGGTGTTCCTCTTCATCGCGTGGCGCACCCCCGAG
>CAYYKK010000441.1:0-5238 GCA_964467935.1 uncultured Polyangiaceae bacterium | reverse complement strand
TGCGGAGACAGCTCCACGGGCTCGGGCGGGGCGGGAGGAAACGCCGCCACGTCGACCGGAGCGGGGTCGGGCTCGTCGAGGTCGTCGACCAGCACCGCCACCGGGACGGGCACGGGCGGCAGCGCCAGCTGCGACGAGCCGGTCGGCGCCGGCTCGGCCGCGCTGAACGTCGGCGTGACCTCGATCCAGGGCTCGGTCGTGGACACGGCGGGCGCGGCGGCGTCGACGGTGCCGGTTCAGGTGTGCGGCAAGAACAAGTGCTTGTACGGCACGACGAGCGCCAGCGGCTCGGTGACGGTGACGAACGACGGTTCGAACCTCGATCGGCCCCTCTTCAAGGTCGGCGACGGCCTCACGACGGCGCGCAGCGCGTACCCGATCACGACGCCCACGGCGACCGTGATGGCGACCGTGCAGAGCATGACCGACAGCGCGAAGGCGTTCACTGCCGGCACGACGCTCACGGCCGCGAACGCGTCGCTGGAGATCGCGGCGGGGGGTACCGCAGGCTTCGCGATCGAGTTCGGCGATCCGGCGATGCAGACGTTCCGTGCCGGTGAGGTGCCCACGGCGAAGATCGGCGACATCGCGACGGGTCAGACGTTCGTCGGGCTGTGGGGCTTCGGCCCGATCGAGACGGTCCTCTGCCCGCCCGCCAAGCTCACGGTGAAGAACGACACGGGGCTCGCGGCCAACGCGGCGGTCGAGTTCTACCTCCAGGAGCTCAACA
This sequence comes from uncultured Polyangiaceae bacterium, assembly GCA_964467935.1. GTDB lineage: Bacteria > Myxococcota_A > Polyangia > Polyangiales > Polyangiaceae > CAYYKK01. Next base: position 4,508 of record CAYYKK010000441.1, on the reverse strand, counting down.
CGGGAGAGGGCTTCGGGACGTACGGCGACTGGGTCAAGGTCGCCGACGGCGCGGTGTCGGCCGACGGCGCGACCATCTCCACCAACGCCGGCTCGGGCATCCCCGAGCTCGGTCTCATCGGCATCAAGGCGAAGTAGCGCGGGGCGCGATCTCCGGGGGCACGGCGCGGATGTTCGAGCGGCGTCGACGGGCACGCGGGCGATTCGCGATCGCGATCGTGATCGCCGTCGCGGGCTGCCGTGCGCCGGCGACGAGGCCCGCGCCCGTGCGCGCGGTCGGACCGCACTTCGCCGCCAGCGCGGCGAACGCGCCCGTGCTCGCGCCTCCCCCCGTCGACACGTGCAGAGAGCCCGTCTTCCCCTACGTCGCGGGCGAGGCGACGAACGAGACGCTCTCGGTCGGGGACACGTCGAACGGGCGCGTCGTGAACGCGAAGGCGCTCGCAGAGAACGAGGCCCTGGCGATCCTCCCGAAGCAGAAGGCGCGCGACCTCGCCTTCGGATCCGAAGAGCTCGTGGGGCTGCTCGAGCACGCGGCCGCAGAGCTCCATCGCGCGACGGGGACGCGCCTCTGGGTCGGCGACGTGGGCAAGCGCGGCGGGGGCGACATCCCCTTCAGCGTGAGCCACAACGCGGGGCGCGACGCGGACGTCGCGCTCAGCTACCTGGACGGAAGCGGCAAGCCGATCGATCCGCCGGACCTCGTCCCGCTCGGCAAGGACGGAGTGTCGAAGGACGGCTCGCTGCGGCTCGATCCCGAGCGCACGTGGATCACCGTTCGCGCCCTCGTCACGGCGCCCGGCGCGCAGGTCGAGTACATCTTCTTGAGCGAGCCGCTGAAGAAGAAGATCCTGAAGTTCGCGCGCGAGCACGGCGAGAAACCGAGCGTGATGGAGCGCGCGGCCGAGGTGCTCCGCCAGCCGGCGGGCGCCGCGCCGCACGACGACCATCTCCACGTGCGGACCTACTGCACGGCGCGCGATCTCGGCGCAGGCTGCGTCGACACCGGGACGCCGCGGCCGCTCCGCGCGGACGACGTGTCGACCCGAAAGGACCGCGTCGACCGCGCCGTGGCGATGCTCCGCGCCGGCGAGCCGCTCGATCGGGTCCGCGCGATCCTGCGCCTCGCGCTCATGGGCGAAAAGGGGCACCTCGACGACGTCGCGAGGCTCATCGACGACCCGTCGGCCAACGTCCGGCACGCCGCGGTGACGGCGACCGCCGAGCTCGGGAGCGCGGCCGACGTCTCGCGCCTCGCCAAACGCTTCGCGACGGAGACCGAGCCCGCCGTGCGCGAGCAGATCCTCCTCGCATCGGCCATCCTGGGAGGCGCGGACGCCGGCAAGGTCCTGGCCGACGCGATCGTTGCGGGCGACGACGCGGTGCCGGCGTCCGCGCCGCCCCCCCATGCGCAGGCGGTGGAGGCGCCCCGTCCAGTCGACCTGGTGCTCGGCGTGGACCTGCTCGACGGCGCGAGCCTCGCGTCCCCCCTTCCGCGACGCGCACCGTCGGTGCAGGCGTTCGCGATCGCCGTCGCTGGTCGCGCCGACCGCATCGAGCCGGTGCCGGCGCTCATCGCGCTGCTCGGATCACGCGACGACGCGCTCCGCGCGAGCGCCGCGGAGAGCCTCGCGCTCGTCACGAACCAACGGTTCGGCGAGAAGTGGGGCGCCGGCGCGGACACGAGCGCGTGCGAAGAGGCGAAGAGGCGCTACGAGGCGCTGTGGAAGAAGCTCGCGAAGAGCCCGCGTGACGCGTGGATCGCGCTCGGGTTCACGACGGCGGGCTTCAAGGTCCGAGCGCTCGACGAGGCGAGCGTCTGGGAGCTCGTGCGGGCGACCGCCGCCGAGCCGCACCTGAGCTACAACGCACGCGAGGTGCTCGCCCGCATCGCGGGTGAGTCGACCCGCGGCGCGCTCGGGCCCGCGGACGCGGCGTGCTCCTACTACCTCCGGCTGTTCCAGGAGCGCCGTCGCTTCCACGTCGCCAAGCCTCCGAGCGTGGTGCAGAGGGCGTGCGCCCTGCTCAAGCGGACGTGACGCGCGCGAGCGAAGCGGCCCCTCGGCGCGCGCGCGGTGGTAGAGTCACCGCGTGCGGTCGCTCGGATCAGCGGACCATCGGCGTCACTCGAAGCGCGAGGCGGCGTTTGCCCTGACGCTCGCTTCGTGCGCGCTCGCGGCGTCGTGCGCCGTGCGCCCCGCGACACCGACCGAGCCGCTCGGCCGCATCCCGGAGATCGTGACGAAGGCCGAGCCCGAGTGGCTCCCGTTCGCCATCCGGGCCGGGGCGAGGAGCCCGGACGATCCGCGCGAGCGCCACCTCCGCGAGCTGCGGGATCTGGCGGTGGACGCGGACGTCGCGCGCGCGCGATGGGCCCCCGACGGAACCCATCTCGTGCTCGAGGCCCGCGCCGCGGCCGACGCGAGGCAGCAGATCTACGTGCTCGATCTGGGAACGGGAACGCTCGCGCGAGCGTCGAACCCGTCGTTGGAAGCGAAGGCGCCTTCGTTCACGTGGCCGGCGGGTGATCGCGTGCTCTTCACCGAGGGCGCGCTCGGCGCGCGGCGCATCGTGAGCGCGAAGCTCGACGGATCGGATCTCCGCGAAGAGATCGGCTCCGACGCGGCGTTCGGGGCGCCTCTCGAGGACGGAGCGGGGATCGTGTTCGTGCGGGCCGAGGGCAACGGCGCCGATCTCTTCGCGAAGGCGCTCTCGGGCGACCCTGCGCCGCGCGCCCTCTTCCGCGAGCCGCGCTTCGAAGAGGAGGATCTCGCCGCGTCCCCGGATCGCACGCGCATCGCTTGGATCGGGCGGAGCAAGGACGCGCAAATCCTCTTCGACGCGCGCATCTCGAGCCCCACGGAGCCGGCCCGGGCCGTCGAGGCGTTGTCGACGGCGCTCGAGTCGAGCGCGGCGCCGGCGTTCCTCCCCGATTCGCACCGACTCGCGTTCGCGTCCGACCGAGACGCGGCGGCAGGGGACATCTACGTCGTGGATCTCGACGAGCGGTTCGGCCCCGGGGCGCCTCCGCGCTCGGTGCGCGTCACGTTCGCAGACGGTGGCAGCGGCGCTCCCGCGTTCTCACCCGATGGCCGTCACGTCGCCTTCGTCTCTCGTCGCAACGACCATCGCGCGTCGGCGAGGAGGCGGCTCTTCGTCGCGCGATGGGTCGAGGATCCTTGAGCCAGAGAGCGACCCCCCACCTGCGCATCGCGGCGCTCTCCCTCGGCCTCGCGGCGTGCAGCGCGCCCGCGGTCGTCGCGCCTCCGGCCCGGCCCTCGACGCAGGAGGAGGTGGTGCCGACCTTCGTCTCGCCCGCGCGCTGGGCCTACTTCCCGCGCGAGCCCGGCCAGCCGACTGCGCGCCTCGAGCTGCCGGACCATCGCTGCGTCGTGCTGTCCGACACCGGCGATCGTTGGCTCGTCCGAGGGACGGCGAGCGATCCGTGCAAGGGCGTCGCGACGGCGAGCTCGAGCCCCGTGTACGAGCCGCTCGTCGGCGTGATCGCGTCGGGTGGCGAGTTCCAGTTCATCTCCCAGACGGGCACGATCTACGTCGCGCCCGATCCGCTGGGCGCCTTCGTGCGCTACGCGAAGCCGCCTCAGCTGCTGCACCAAGTCGCGTCGGCGAAGGGAGCGATCGTCGGCGTCGACGAGTCGGGGAGCGCTTTCTATTTCGACGGCGGCGCAGGCGCCGCGCAGGCCGCGACGGGGAGCTGGAAGCGCGCGACGCAGCCGCCGGGGTCCAGGCTCTTCACGCTCGGCGTCGACGATCGCGGCCGGGTCCTCGCCGTGGGCGTGCCCGAGACCGTCTACACCTCGACCGACGGCGGCAAGACCTACGCCCTCGCGGCGAGCGGCTCGACGCCTCGTCCTCCGCACGTCGGCGCCTTGTCGGTCTCACGCACGAGCAAAGGGGCCCTCGCGATCGAGGGTGTCATGGGATCGCTCGTGTGGGGAGACGACGGCAAGCTCACGCGCTCGACCGAGGCGCTCTCCCCGAGCGCCGCGGTCGGTTCGCCGATCGACCCGTCCCCTTCGCCGACGACGACGGCGCTCCGCGAGGGTCGCGGGCAAGTGACCGGCGACCGCTACTACGACCTCAGGTACCCGTCGCTCGGTGGCACGGACGGAGAGAGCCCCGGCACGGCGTACGTGCTGGCGCGCGGCCCCCTCGCAGGTCCGCTCGAGATCGTGCCGCTGCGCACGCGCGAGGCGGGCGGGTTCTCGGAGTGCTCCGACCTGCGCCTCGCGGCGCACGGCAAGAAGGTCTTCGTCGCGTGCGCGCACCCCACCGCGTCGGGTGTCGACGTCGCGATCACGGTCTTCGTCAGCACGAACGGCGGAGACCTCTTCGAGTCCGTCGGCGAGCTCGAGACCCCGGGCTTCTCGGACGTCGGCATGGGTGTGGGCGCCGACGGCTCGGCGCTCTTCACGAACGTGTGCCGTCCGGGCCGCGAGCGGCGACGCCACAAGGCCGAGCACGACGCCGCCGAGGCGTGTCGACCGC
>CAYYKK010000440.1:0-5249 GCA_964467935.1 uncultured Polyangiaceae bacterium | reverse complement strand
GCGCACTTGACTGGGGGTCAAGGGGTCGCAGGTTCAAATCCTGTCAGCCCGACCGAGGAAGGCCCGGTAGATCTGAGGATCTGCCGGGCCTTATGCATACCGTCCGGACGTCGAGGACCCGAGAACCGAGTTGTCCACAGGTGTCGACGTCAGCCGCTGTTTCTGCGCCAGGTCTCCCTGCTCGCGATCGCCGTGCCCCTGAACATCGGGTACGCCCAGATCGCCGGGCTTCCCGTCACCGCCGGCCTCTACGCACTCATCGTGCCCACGCTGGTGTACGTCGTCGCCACCATCCTCACCGCTGCATTCGACTTGCAGCGCGTGGGCGTTGCCGTGCTCGGCGACTGGAGGCCGGGCCGCCGCAGTTCGCCATCCCCATGCCGAGCCTGGGCAAGCGGATGTCTCCGATCCCGTCAGCGCTCGCGCTGGCGCTGGTCACTATCGCCGGGGGCGTGCTGCTGTCACGCTCCTACGGAGAGCAGCGCGGCTACCCGACCGACAGCGATCAGGACCTGCTGGCCTTCGGCGCCGCGAACGTCGCCGCGGGCCTGTCGATGTCGTTCTCGGTCGGCTCGTCGACCTCGCGCACGGCGGCGATGGATCAGCTCGGCTCGCGCACGCAGCTTCCGAGCATGATCATGGCGGGCGGCGCGCTGCTGCTTCTGCTGTTCGGCACAGCGGCGCTGGCGCAGATCTCGTCACCGGTGATCGGCGCTGTGGTGGCCGCCTCGGTGCGCAGAACGTCTTCGGCGAGCGCGCACGGGTCGGCATGTCGGTGCGGGATGCGATGGACGCGGCGGATCGATGGCGGTCCGAACGGGATCATCCACAATGAACGATTTTGAGTGGATGCCCGCCGGAGCGGCGGCCGTCATCCCTATGCTGGCGGCATCCGCGGAAGGCGAGCGGGGTTGGAGAGCTCGGTGCTGGCCGGGCCGACGAAAGGTACTGAGTTGAACATTCTGGCATCCCTGTGGGATCTGCTCGTCCTCTTCTTCTGGGCGTTCGTGTTCATTTCCGCGCTGATCGCCGTGGTGATGGTCATCAGCGACCTGTTCCGCGACAAGGCGATGAAGGGGTGGGCGAAGGCCGTGTGGCTGCTTTTCCTCGTGCTGGTCCCCCTGCTCACCGCGCTGATCTACTTCATCGCGCGCGGCGGCAGCATGCCCGACCGCATCAACGATCAGGCCCGGGATGCCAGGGAGGCGACGGATGCGTACATCCGCGAGGTTGCGGGCACGGGCCCTGCCGACGAGATCAGCAAGGCGAAGGCCCTGCTCGACTCCGGCGCGATCAGCGCGGAGGAGTTCGCGGCGTTGAAGGCGCGCGCGATCAACGGGACGCCGACGGCGGTCTGACGCGGTCGAAGGGGTGGGCTGCGCGCTCACCTCTTCGTCGTCCGCGCGCGATCAGGACAGCAGTCCCATGTCGCGGGCCCGCTCCACGGCGGATCCTCGACGATCCGCATTCAGCTTGCGATAGATCGACGTCGCCTGGGAGCTGATGGTTGCCCGGGACAGGAACAGTTTGCGGGCGATCTCCGCGAACGTCAGGTGGGTCTGCAGATACGGCAGCAGCCGCAGCTCGGCCGGGGTCAGGACCACGGCGGGCGGCTCCGCCGATGCTGTGGAGTCGCTCATCGAGGTGAGGAAGTCCCCCACCTCCCTGATCAGTGCGCCCATCCGAGGGCGCCGGCGCATCAGGAACACCGCTTCCTTGGCGACCTGCACGGCGGCATCCGCGTCGCCCCGCAGGCGAAACGCCCATCCCAGCTGCAGGCGGGCACGGATGGACACATGCGGAAAGGTGAACGTGGCTTGCGGGCGTGCCCGCATCGCCTGCGCGAGCAGATGCTGCACACGTTCGTCATCGCAATGCGCTGCGACGCGCGCGGCCACAGCGAAGGCCAGCATCGAGATCGGGTAGCTCTCCGACGAGGTGTCCTGGATCACGCGCAGTGCACCGTCCACCTGCCGCGACGCCTCGTCCCAGTCGCCGCGGTCGGCCGCGATGACGGCCAGACTGCCGATCGCGAGGATCAGCGCGGAGCTGTTGTGCATCGCGCTCGATGCCTGCACGGATTCGCGCAGGTCGAGCTCGGCGCTGGGCCGATCGCCGTTGAGGAGCCGGGCCTCCGCACGCAGCATCAGTGCCGGGCCATGCCACGGGGTTCCCACCGGAGCCCGCTCGACGGCGAACTCCGTGTTGCGCAGCATGTCCTCGGGTCCATCCGCGCACAGCGAGGCCCGCACGAGTGCGCGTCCCGCCTCGAAGCACGCGCGCCCGGGATGCGGGATGAGCGTCGCGTCGATCCGCTCCAGGGCGGCCGCGGTGGTCTCCGACTTCTGTATCTCACCGAAGAGGGCCGCCTTCCACGCGGTCAGCACCGCCGATGAGGGGTCGGACATCACCAGTCGCTCGCCGAATGCGCCGCGCCATCGATCGAGCGTCGAGACCTCTCCCTCCTGGTACATCCGGAGCGAGATGACGGACGCGATCCTGAATGCGCGTTCGATCTCGCCGGCCTCGATGAGGTGCTCGATCGCCTGTCGGGGGACGGCGTGCGTCTCGTACCAGTCCGCCGCGCGCAGATGCCGGGCGCGCGCACGCTCGAGGTCGCGGCGGCCGTCCTCCGCGATGAGGAACTCACGGAAGAGGGCATGGTAGCGATACCAGTGCCGCTGTCCATCGTCCGGGGTCAGGAACAGCTCGAGTGAGCGCGCCGCGTGCAGCAGCTCGTGGGAATCGGTGCTCTCGCGCACGACATCGCACAGTTCTGCGGATAACTCGTGCAGGATCGATGTGTCGAGAAGAAAGTCGCGCAGATCAGGGGGCAGATCGGCGAGGCATTCGCGGTACAGGTAGTCGGCGATCGGCCCGCTGTCGCCCGACACCACGGCCGCACCAGGGGTCGGCGCATCGCGGGCGGCGAGCGCAGACATGAAGATCCCCGCCGGCCAGCCCTCGCTGCGCGTGACGGCGGCGGTGACCAGCTCGGAGGGGGACGAACCGAGCACTCTCGCGTAGATCTCCTTCGCCTCCGGCGCGGCCATCTGCAGTTCGACGACGCCGATGTCGAAGACCGATCCGCTCATGCGGAGGCGGGCGAGGTGGGGTTGGTTCTCACGGCTGGCGATCACCACCTGCGACCCTTCGGGCAGGCCGTCCAGCACGACCATGAGCGCATCCACGCAGTCGGGCGACGATGCCAGGTGGAAGTCGTCGATGAACAGTGCGAAGGGCGCCGGCGCGGAACGCCAGCCGTAGGCGAGCAGGGGCGCGGAGTGCGACAGCGCATCCTGAGCGGTGCCGCACATCCCGGCCGGCAGATCCGGGGTGGCTGCCTGCGTGGCGCCGGCAAGCAGCGAGACCAGCGATCCGGGCTCGCTGTCGAAGCGATCCACGCTCGCCCAGCACACGATGCGCTGCTCGCTCTGCGCCCATTGCGCCATCAGCGTGGACTTGCCGTAGCCGGCGGGGGCGCTGATCGCGACCACGAGTGCGGTGCTCTGCCTGGCGCGCTCGATCAGGGCTCGCCTGCTGACCGCCGTGGGGGAGGGTGCTGCCGCCGTGGTCTTGCACTCCAGCAGCACCCGCTCGATGTCCGGCCTCTGATCAGCGAACTCGGAGTGCACGATGCTCACACAACCGGATGGTACGCGGTGCGGATGCCGTCGCTCAATCTCCGTGACCGGGAAAACATCGATCTGCCGATCGTGCGCAGCGACGTCAGTGCACGAAGGCCTTCAGCACGACGAACACGATCCCGAAGCAGGCCGTGCCCAGCGCGCCGAGGATCCGCACCCAGATGCTGCTGCCTCGGCGCAGGAACGCCACGTAGCCGAGGAAGGCGAGGATCGCCGTTCCCGACCACAGTGCCACGTCGTTTGCCGCACCGTCGGGGATCAGGTTCGTCGTTCCCGCCAGCAGGATCAGGGCGGGGATACCCGCCGAGGTCAGCATCCCGTACGAGTGCCGCAGTGACCTGCCGAAAGCCGCGCGCACTCCCACGTGCGTTTCGTTCTCCTCGCCGAGACGCGCGACAGTGCCGGCGTAGACATGCGCGGCCCAGAACACCAGCACGGTCACGGCGACCGTCAACAGCACCACACCCGACTTCTCGCCGTGCGCGGACGACACGGCGATCAGACCGCTGACGAGGATCGTGCCGTACACCGCCGCTTCGGTGCCGAACCCCGGCCGGAGCACGCGGTGCGTGCGAAGGAGTGGATGCTCGTCAGCCGGCGGAGTGCGCATGCCCCGATCGTGGGCGTCGGTGCTCACCCGAACATCCCCAGCCCTTTACCGATCACGTTGAACCCGATAAGCACGAGCAGCACGGTCATGATCGCGGCGTTGTTGTCGGTCAGCCAGGTGCGGATGCCGGTGAGCGCCTTCACCGCGGCGCGCGGCGCGAGCATGGCGATCAGCACCGGCAGCAGCACGCTCAGCGCGGCGATCGCCGAGAAGATCGCCACCGTGCCGATGAACTCGCCGACCGGCAGTTCGGCATGACCGATCACCGCACCGGCGGATGCGGCGACCAGCAGGTTCTTCGGGTTGACCGCCGCCAGCGCGAAGCCGAGTCCGAACGTGGCGGGAACGCCCAGACTGTCGATCTTCGCCATCCATGCCGGCAGCTCGGCGGCCACTCCGGGTGCAGGCCGCGTGCGCCACTGGCGCACGCCCAGCAACAGCAGGCCCACCCCGAGAAGCAGCATGATCACACCGAGCACGGGTTGTGTGCTGTCGGTGGACGGTTCGGGGATCACCCCGGAGAGCAGCGCGGTCACGGTGATGGCGACGACGATGCCCAGGAACCAGGCGATCAGGAACGACAGACCCAGACGCGTGGCGCGCGAGGTCATCAGCATGAGGATCACCGCGATGATCGGAACGGGGCTGATCGCGATCGCGATCGCGCTGGAGAGCGTGCTGCTGATGACGTCAAGCATGTCGGGTTCCTTCCGAGAGGGGGGATTCCGGCGCGATGTCGGCGGGGCGACGCACGAGCTGGAGGATGAGGACCGCGACCAGGGCCAGCACGGCGGTCCACACGATCACCGCCGGTGAGAGCGGCCTCGACAGCAGCACGACGGCCGCGGCGATCACGCCGACGACAATGAGCAGACTGCGGTGGTGCGCGTCGATCCAGGCGCCGATGCGGCCCGTGGTGATCCCGTGGTGCTCGGCGCGCACGCGCGCTGCGCGCGCAGCATCCGTCATGGCCGAGCGCAGTCCCGCGGCGA
>CAYYKK010000439.1:0-5272 GCA_964467935.1 uncultured Polyangiaceae bacterium | reverse complement strand
AGGGCTGGCTGATGCTGTCGAAGAGTAAGCCAGCAACTGCCAGCAAGTGGTACCATTGGCGGTTTTGAGAAGGTCGACTACGCTGGGCGCTCGGGGCGGGACCGATAGACGGACAAAGTCGTCGACGGTCGGCGCTGGGGGCGGGAGGGGCGCATTCCGGGGCTTGCTGGCCTTGCTTCCGACTTCCTCCGCAGCTAGCTGGGCAGTTTCATAGGGAGAGCTAGAGCTCGAGGCATCCTCGCTCGGCTGCGCCGAGTGAGAGGAAGAGCCGCGCATGCTTGTGCTGGAGGCAGTAGGCGAACCGGATGATTGGCGGTCCTGCCTGGCGCTTGAGGCAGAGGTTGCATTGGCTATCGCGTCGTCCAGATCGCTGCAGAGGCTGTTGACCTGGCGCTTGAATCCGAGTAACAGCGTCTTCATAGCTCCACCGCTAGAGGGACTAGCTGCCTCGGCGGCAGCGGCAGCCTGACGAGTCGCCTCCCGGATGGTCTCTGCAAGCTGATTTGATAAAGACCTCATCTGCATGTAAGCGCTGTCAATGCAGGAATACCTAGCGAGAAATGATACCTCACCTTATGTATTGCATCGCGCAGTCCTTTGAAATGTCCTTCGAAGCTCGGGACGAAATTGTCCTGGTAGTGTTGAATTCGTTGCAGATCGAAGGCCTCAGCCTGTGCGATCGCATTACTCTTGTGGCAGAAGGACTGGACCACGTAGCGCAGAAGCACATGCATGTTGGATGTTGCGTCAGCGTCTTGCATTTGCAGCACGAGATTGGAAAATGCGCTCCACCCTTCTGGCACCTCTATGTAAGGAAGCTATTAGCAAACTAAACGCGACGGGAAAGCGGAAAAGAGCAACTGAAGCGAAGGAGAGGAGCGACAGAGAGAGAGAGCAGATAGGGAGAGAGACACTATCTCGCACGAATACGCACTCTCGATGTCACGGACGGCGATCGCGATGTCACGCAGCTGTTGGCCCGCAGCTGAGAAGTCCAGCCGGTCTTCGACTTGCTTGAATTCTTGCGCGAGGTGCGCACAGAAGTGCCGGTCCAGTAACTTGGTCTCGTAGTAAGTATTGTGCTGGGCCAGTGCGGGGTTGTCGAAGTACCACCGCATCTGCATTAGCTTAAGCCAGCACTAGCAACAGCAAAACGCACCTTTGATACCATATCATTCCGCTCCATCGTCGGTCGGATAGGTGAAGGCTTGGTCAGTGTTTCTGCCATTGAGGACAAAGCGGTCGACATGGCGTTCTGTATCCGGTCCAACGTGTCGCAGAGGTCCCGAATGTCGCTGACGACCTCCCGGTCAGATGCCGCCGACGGCCCTGGTGTTCCTTCGGCGTGTCCATCGTCCAAGCCGGCGGTGGGCTTCGCGTGCGAACCTGGGACGGGCTTTGCACCGCCTCCTAGATTCCGCTTGACAAACACGTTGCTGCTCCTGCCAAATGTCGGCTCGACGTTGAGATGGACGCTATCTTGTGGCGAATATTCGTCGTCTTCTTCATCACCAGGGGAGGTCCGCGGAAGTATCGGAAAGTCGCCGTACGTTCGAAACTCCAGCCAGTTCTCCTTGGTGAGCTCACTTAAGCGCTCATCCTTGGGCATGAGGCCTAGCTTATTCCTACAAGACATGAGTTGCGGAGAGGAGGATAAAGCAAGAGGGACAAATAGAGATTTTGGCTTAGTGTAGCACAGACCAGCGATAGATCATCATACATCTCCTCCTTCGCAGGTGGTGCTACTCCGTTGGCGATAGCCAGTGATATAGTCTTCATGTGGCTGTTCCATCGGGACTTAACCCCATCCACGCTTGTGAGAAACTGTGTAATGTTGTCATCGGGCTTTGCGAAGGGGCAGGACTTCCACGTTGCAGCTACAAGTTTCAGGTCAGCAAGTTCAGTTGAGAGTTGGCTGGAGTACCGAAAAACGTGCACCAGGGACCACCAGAAGGTTCCTCAGGTTCATAGGTAGTGTGCATATAGAAAACGAACTTATGGAAACTATCCTGGACCGTCTTGGTTACGGGAGGTCTTGCTCCACCCTTCTTCTTCTTCTTCTTCGTTTCATTGTTCGCTACGTCTTTCTGTTTCTTTGGTGGAGCGGATTTTACCGACGACATCGCTGATCACGGGAGCGCAGGTGGAGACCAATGACGAAGAAAGGTCCGACTCCAGGATGGCTGCGTTTTGGCGCGCAACGCCTGCGCATGCCAGCCGGTATTATCAGAATCAGAATACAGTATCAATATACCGCTGTCATATTCAACGGACAATACAAATGCTCTACAGTCAGTCAATTCATGGCAGCTGCAGCTGGTTCCAGTCGTCGCCGAGCCAGTCGACGCGACGAAGCGGAAGTCGAGAGGGATGATGATGACGACGATGATGACAGCGAGGCTGGCAATCGAGGCTCCGCTGGCGCTGCTGAGAGCGAGAGCTCAAGCGATGCTCCAGATTCGGATGTCGGGCGAGGCAGCCACAAGAGGAAGAAGAGGCGGAACAAGACTACGAAGAACGGGAAGAAGACGAACAAGAAGAAGAAGAAGACACAGACCGGAGCTGGCGCTTCTCCTCCCGATGCCGCCCCTGCTGGTGCCTCTGCTGCAGCCAACGCTGACGCTCCACGGGCGTCCAGGTCAGCAGCAGGCTCTCACCGGCCTCCGGACACGAGCGCTCGTAAAGGCCGCAAGCGCTCTCGGAAGACTGTCGGTGATGGCAGCTCCGGCATGCACCCTGTGTTTGACGAGGAGCAGCTGGAAACAGCATTTTGGGACGACGAAGATACCGTGCTCAAAGCGGCCTGTGCAACTGGGAGCATGGACGACAAGGATGTGGATTTCTTTCGCTTTCTCTTGCTGACGGAAAACCTTGAGAAATTCGGGGTTTTCTTTGAGTTGAGCGGTTCTCACACGCAATTACGCCGCCAGAACGATCTGGTCACGTCAGCTGTTCAGGTATGCTTGCTGCAAACATGTTAGCATGATCTAAGCCTGCTGAGAAGAATGCAGCTCGAGAGTGTATTCTATGCTGATTGCGTTGCGTTCTTTTTGCTTCTGTCGCAGGTGGCTAGCAGCCCGATCAACGTGTACTGCTTTCCGCGCAAACAAGGGTGGAAGACGGTTCGCGACTTCCAGATCAGGTTCAAGGCTCTTCTGGCGGCGAAGCGTCGTATCGTTGCACTTCCGGACGGCCTCCATGTAAGCAAATTATTAGCCAGCACCACAGCTCTCACTTCATTACCCTGTAGACTATCATCAAGGGAAGCTTGAATTTACCCGTGGACGTACTGACAGCAGCGTTGTTGGCAAGTGGCATCACCCAAGTCTATGCGGTTGGGTAAGCATTTTCAAAGTGCTCGTCGTTGGCCAATTGTCGTGCTTTGGCATGTCCCACTGTTTCTGCTTTTTTGTTTTCGTTTTGGAAAAGTTGTGCTGTGTTGGTCTCTCTAACACTTGCCTTTGCCTTTGCGTTTGATATTCAAGGTTTGGCCACAAGATTGCGCTACGCAAATTTCTTGACGCCTTCGGAAGCATTGCCATTATGGATCCATTAGACCCGCCACAACTGGACCTGGGTCGGTACGTGGGCAATCGAGGTGAGATCCTGTGCTGCTACCTTTCGCACAAGACAAGACAGAGTCGCCCGAACAGAGGTATTCTGACAGCCTGAGGAGCTTCTAAACAGTATCTTTTAGGAGTGCTTGAGATGCGAAGTGGTGAAAGTTCTCTCAGCATTTACCCGCTATTTGGGGATCCGAGTGGCAAGGGAGTGGGAGCGGGGACACTGAATGTCATACCGAACCCCGACCGTGCATACCACATGAATTCGTTGGGCAGTGCTCATTACACGCATGGGATCTTTTATAGTCCGATGTCACACCTGCTTAAGGTAGTTCCGCAAACACATGAATCCGACTAACAACGAGAATTTTTGCGCTGGCAGAGCTTCAAGATCGACACTCTCAGGACAGCGCCCAACTCGGTGATTGCAGCGAGGCGACAGTGGGAGAAGCTCGTGGAGGTGAAGGAGTATGTGCTGGATGAACTATCACCAGTTCGCAAGGATAGTCGACCACGAGATGCACAGGTGCGCTTGTTGCTGCTGGTTTTGTGTGCTTTGCTTCTTGTAGCCTGAGAGCACTCACGTTGCACTCAGGTGCATGGTCTGCGGCAAGAATTGCGATTCTCTCTGCACGGCCAGAATCTGGAAACATCTGTTAGGAGCATCCTGCACGTGTTTCGGACGGCGCGCTCCCCGTTCGATGAGTTCTCTGCGGTCAAAGCCAACAACTCTCTTGAGCTGGAAGTGGAGGCGCTGTCGTTTGAGGAGTACAGCGAACTGGTGGAATGGCGATTCAAAGAGGCAGAGAAGGTTGTGCAAGCTGTATTCTACGGGCGGGCGAATGATCAACCACCTTCGCCAATGGTGTTTCCAGTGATAGCGGACCTGGCTAACACGCTGGGAATTCACTTCGGCCAACAGTATGCGCTTAGCTACTTTGTGTAGTTTCTATATGTTGTGACTGGTCGCGCGGTTATTGCAGTTGAGTGGTGGCTCGTGTTGATGAAATGCCTGGCGCTTATCGTTGTTGCTAACAGATGGACCTTTGCAAAGTTCATTACCCTGAAGCGGGAGCAGAGGACATGGCAACGCGCGCACCTGGAGGCTGCCGAGAATGACAAGGAGGAAGGAGGGATACTGGGTGGGCTGCTGAAGGAGATTGCGGACAAGCAGAAGGCGAAGGCTGAAGATTTGGAGGAGAAGGAGACGTTAGGTCGAATTGCGGAGCTGTATAGGACGCTGGAGGAGCACGGATGGGGCGAAACGGAAGCAGAAGGTCTGAGCGTGGAGGAAGGGAAGGAGCTACGGGCAGCGGTGGCGGAGCTGCTACGAAGAGTGGCATGGAGGAGAAACCCGCGCGGAAGAAACAAGTGGGGCTGGACGAAGGTTGGAGGGAAGGGTGCTCCAGGAGTGTTCTTTGCGACACCGGAAGAAGCATCGCTGTACTTGCTGGTGAAGTACGCGTCGGCGAGGAGGGCGCTGGAGGAAGGAGCAAGGCCGAGGAAAGGAAAGTTGAATGGACCGACGGGAAAGCCGGAGATAGACGAGCGGCTGAGGAGATGGAGGTTGTAAAGAAAGAGAGAGCACGCTTGAAATGGAAGGGTATTGGGGATAAGAGAGGAGAAGAGAAGCAGGAACAGAGGAAGAAGCGCGAGAAGGACTCGGGAGAACACGGAAGGGACTGGGGGGGGGGGAAAGGGCAAGGGAG
>CAYYKK010000438.1:0-5296 GCA_964467935.1 uncultured Polyangiaceae bacterium | reverse complement strand
ATGGTGTCTCGCGGCCCTCGGGACTGCCCGAGGCTCCACGCGAGCACCACCATGACCGGAGCTCGCTCCCACACGATGCGAGGACGCAGTCACGTCTCCTCGCACCACGCTGGGGAGACCTTCACAAGAGCCATTCCAAGGACGTCGTCGTCCACTGGCCCGACGGTCACACGACCAAGGGCATCGACTAAGCACGCCGACGTTCTCCACGGCGCCACAATCGGGACCAGCAACGCGAGCACCGCGGCGTCTCCGC
This sequence comes from uncultured Polyangiaceae bacterium, assembly GCA_964467935.1. Lineage (GTDB taxonomy): Bacteria > Myxococcota_A > Polyangia > Polyangiales > Polyangiaceae > CAYYKK01. The sequence continues at coordinate 5,040 of CAYYKK010000438.1, read as the reverse complement.
CCCACCGGGAGGCGCCGCCAACAGCCTGAACGGCACGCCGTTCCGTCCGCTCGTCAGCGGCATGTCGAAGGCCGCGGAATGGCAAGGGAGGGGCGGGGTCCCGCCCGATCAATCGGGGCGATCGAGGAAGCGGCGGACCGACGCGACGGTCGCCTCGCGGTCCTCGAGGAGCAGCGCGTGGGCGCACTCGGGGACGACCTCGACGACGGCGTCGGGGACGACGCGCGCGATCGCCTCCGCCTTGGCGGGCGGCGTCGGCAGGTCGAGCGCGCCAGTCCGGAGCAGGACGGGCACGCGGAGCCGGGCGAGATCGGGCAACAGATCGCGACACGCGGCGAACGCGTCGAGCTCGTCGGCGATGACCTCCCGAGGCGCCGCGTCGAGCCACGAGAGCACCGCGGCGACGCGCGCCGGATCCTTCGCGGAGGAAGGGGCGAGGAAGCGCGCGGGGAGCATCGGCCTGAGATCGATCCCGGCGCGCAGCGCGGCGGCGGTCTCGGTGAAGCCCGAGCGCTCCTCCGGGTCGAGCGAGGCGAACGCCCCCAAGCCCACCAAGCGCGTCGCCTCGAAGCGCCCGCCGAGCGCGAGCTCGAGCGCGTGGTAAGTGCCGCCGGAGAAGCCGAGCACCGCGCCGCGCGTCACCCCGCGATCGCGCAATGCCTCCTCGAGCGAACGTCGCGCGCCCTCGAACGAATAGGGCACGAGCCGAGGCGAAGACCCGTATCCGGGCAGGTACGCGGCGAGCACGCGGTGCGTGGGCGCGAGCGCTTCGATCAGCGGATCGAGATAGGCGACGGTGCTCGGCGTGCCGTGGAGCATCACCACGGCAGGCCCCGTCGAGCCGTGGGCGTCGAGCTGCAGCGTCACTTGGCGACGGCCTTCTCCGCGATCTCGGAGATGCTGAGCTCGGGGGCGAGCCCGAGCGCTGCGGCGAGCTGCCCCGAGCTCCAGACGTTCCGCGCCTCGCACACCTTGCCGTCGGCGATGCGGACGATCGCGCTCCCGTCCATCACGATCTCGCGCCCGGCCCGGGTCACGCCCCACACGCGCACGATGACCGCGATGCGATCGCCTTGCTCGACGCTCTCGAGGATCTCGTACCTCGTGAACCGGACGACCTTGGCGAGGCGCTCGTGCATCGCGCGGAACGCGTCGACGCCGACGATCGGCCCGTCGCTCAATCCCTCGCTCTTCGCCGCAGGATCGCGGTAACGGGCCATGTTGTCGAAGTCGTGGTCGATGAACAGGAGCTTGAACCAAGCGTCGATGAGCTCGCGATGCGTCGAGTGCATGTATCGCCTCCCCGCGGGCGATCGTGCGCCGAGACGGGCAATCCGCGCAAGGGGCAACGTGGCTCCGGGGCGAGCACCCAAGCCGGCCCGCTGCTAGCCTCCGACGCCATGCCCGCCCTCATCGATCGAGCCTTCGCCCTGGCCTTCGCCGCCGAGTGGATCGCCGCCTGGAACAGCGGCGATCTCGAGCGCGTCTTTTCCCACTACGTCGACGACTTCGAGATGCGCTCCCCGCTGATCGTCGAGCGGGGGTTCTCCCCGGACGGCGTCCTCTGCGGCAAAGAGGCCATTCGGCCGTATTGGGGCGCCGGCATCGCGAGCGCGAATCCGCCGCTCTCTTTCGAGCTCATCGACGCCTATGCGGGAATCGATACGGTCGCGATTCACTACCGCAGCGTCGGTCGCAAGGTGGTGGTCGAGATCATCGAGTTCGACGCGCAGCGCCGCGGGATCCGCGGCTCCGCCTGCCGAGGCGCGGACGGATGAGCGCCGAAGGGCTCGGCCCCTCGCGACGTCGCCCGCCGACGCCGGGGCGGCGAGGCATCGACGCCGACGGGCGGTGGCTGCTCTCGGCGTAGGCTCACTCGAGCGAGCGCTTCACGAAGTCCGCGACGACGTCGATGGCGCCAGGCTGCACGTCGAACATCCGCGTTCCGTGGGCGCCCGGCGCGTACTCTTGGAAGACCCATCGGCTCGGCGCGCCGGCCTCTTGGGCCGCGGAATAGGCGCGCTCTTCCGTCGAGAACACGAACAAGATCGGGATCGCCTCGAACGTGCTGCGATGATCGGCGAGGCGATGTTGGTTCTCCGTGTACGTCCCCGGCGTCAGGAGCACGAGCGCGCGCGGCGCCGCGTCTCCCGCGTCGAGGGTGTAGTCGACGGCCGTCGTCGAGCCATTGCTTGCGCCGACGAGCGCGATCCGCCTCGCGTCGATGGCGCAAGGGTGATGTCGCAGGAACGCGACGGCGGCCTTGGCGTCGAGCTTCCCCTTCGGCCCTTCGTAGGCGTCGACGGCCACGCCTTGGGATCCGCCCGCGCCGCGTCGATCGAGGTTCAACACGGTGACGCCGCGCGCGACGAGCGCGTCGATGAGCGCTCGCGGATAGTTCGCGCGCGTGTTGTCGGGGGGGATCATGTGCAAGAGGAGCGCGCCGGGCCCGCCGACCTTCCCCGTCGCGTAGAGATCCCCTTGGAGGGTCAGGCCATCGTCGGTCGTGATCGATGCGACGGTCGGACCGCCCGCAGCGCAGGCGCCCGTCGTCGCGGGAGCGTCGTCCGCGCGGGCCGAGAGCCCGGCCGAGGCCTCCGCGCCTGCGGAGCGAGGCGCGCTCGCGGAGCCCGCCGCCAGCGACTCGCCGCTCGAGCGCGAAGCGCGTCGGCAGCCGGCGCCGCTCGAGAGACCGAGGAACACGAGGGCCGCGACCAGGCGCTTCATGGGAGCGAGTCTAGGCGAAGTCGTCCCCCCTCCGCTCCGGACAAAGCCGACAGGCGATGAGCCGAAAGGGTGTGTCTGGTGGTACGTGGGTGAAGAGTCGCTCATCGTCCGGGGGGAGCATTGCGAGGTGGGTGGGGGATCGCTAGGGTGTCGCCATGCCGGGGAAACTACGATTGGGGCTCGTGGTGTTGTTGGTTCAGGCGCTCGCAGGACTGGGCTTGGGGGGCCTCTCTCTGCTGCAACCGGAGGGCACGACCGCGGGGGCGGTCCTCTTGGTCGCGGGCCTCGTCAATGCGCTCTTCGCGTATGCCGTCTTCCGTGGCAAAGAGGGCGCGCGCGGCCTCATCGTGGCGCTCAGTGCGGTGGGAATGGCTGGCCAGCTCGTCCTGTTCGCGATCGCCTTTCCCCAGCTCGTTCGGCACACCGCGACCGACGCCGGACCGCCTTCGGTGGCGGCCTTCGTCGGAGCGGCGCTCAACGGCTTGCTCATCTGGAGCCTCACGCGTCGCGAGACCAAGCAATGGATGGCCGAAAAGAGCATGCCTGGTGCGGAGGTCGACGCCATCTGATCGCCCGCGCGCGCGCCGTTTCGGCGGCTGACCGGGGGATACGCGGGGGGCTCACATCGCGCTCGGCGCTGTGGATGCGATGGGACGCGGGCTTCGGGGGCGGGTCGCCATCGCCGGCTCGGCGCGCCGTTCAGCGCGGCCGGACGGTGATCGTCCGCGCGCCCGGGGGCACCTCGGTCAGCGAGACCGAGCCGGGGGCGTCGGCGACGGCGCACCCACCGCAATCGACCTCGGCGCCCGAGGGATAGAGGCGCGGGGGCAACGAGACGATCGTCGGCGCGGTGACCTTCGAATCGGCGGTCATCACGAACGTCAGCGTCTTGGTCGAGGCATCGTAGGCATAGGAAGTGAGTGAGCCGGCGATGCGCTCCGGGTAGGGGCGGACGATCGCGTCGGCGAGCGCCGGCTTCTCCGCGCCCGCGGGTGTCAAGAACCCGAAGCCGTCACTCTCGTCGTACGACCAATACTCCGTGCCGGCGCCGACCGCTCCCGCGCCATCGTATTGGGCGATCATGTATTCGCTGATCCCGGGGAGAGACGCGAGCCCTCCGTATTCGCCAATCCAGAGCCCCGCGCCCAACATCCGACTCTCGTCGGCGAGCGCCGCGAGGTTCGATATCACGAGATCGCGGCGCGCCGGATCGAACCCACCCGAGCCCTCCGCCGCCACGTCGTAGCTGTGCGGCGCGTAGACCACGTCGGCGAAAGGGAGCTTCGTGAGGCTCGTCGGAATGCCGGCGTTGCGCGTCCCGCCGGGCTCCAAGAAGGCAATCCAATGCGGCGCGACCTTGCGCACGGCCGGCACGACCTTCTCGTAGAAGGGCTGGAGCAGGTTCGCCTCGAAATGGGTGAGCGACGACGCGTTCCACCCCGGCTCGTTCAGCACGTCGAAGCCGACGACGTTCGCGTGGTGGACGAGCCGCTGCGCGACCCTCGTCCAGGCGCCGATGAAATGGTCCCCGAGCTTCGCGTCCGTGTAGAGCCGTTCCACGCAATGCTCGACGTTGGGATCGAAATAGCCGAGCGCCCAGGGCGTCGTGGGCTGAAAGGCCGCATACGACGCGGCGTCGCACGTCCAGATCGGCGCGCCGTCGCCCCCCGCGAACCCTTCGCCATAGAGATCCTGGTGCATGTCGACGACGACGAGGAGGCCGGCGTCCTCGGCCCAGCCGATGCGGCGATCGACCTCGTCGAGGTAGGCGTCGTCGTAGGCGCCCTCCTCCGGCTCGATCGCCGCCCACGTCACGATGAACCGGATCGAGCTCATCCCCCACTCGTCGCGGAGGCGCGCGTAGTCGGCGGGCTGCTGAAAGCCGAAATACGGCTTCCATTTCTGCGCGCCCGAGAGGTTCATGCCGCGCATCACCACGGTGCGCCCCTCGGGATCGCGCAGGGCGGAGCCTTCGACGTGCCACGTCGGGGGAGGGGTCGGAGCGGGGGCGGCGTCTTGGGTGCAGCTCGATGAGGCGAGGGCGAGGACCGCGAACGTCGCCGAGGTGCGCCCACGGCTTCGAGCGTGACCGAAGCCCGTCGCGGCCACTCCCCTCGGGCTCGCCTCGGCCGCGCGGGTCTGCGCGCGATCGCTCAGCGGGGCCATGCCATCCCGATCATGGCTTGCTCGTGATCTTGAAACAGGCATCGAAGATCCCGTTCCACGTCCCGAGGCCCCGCGTGGAGTTGGCGTCGAGAGCCCCCTGCGTCAGGATAGTTGCCGCCTCTTGCTGAACTCGGAACCGGGCCGAAG
>CAYYKK010000437.1:0-5327 GCA_964467935.1 uncultured Polyangiaceae bacterium | reverse complement strand
CGTATATGTCCGCCAGCCACCTTCAGCCAGACCCACGCCGTCACTGCGAACCCTGGGTGAAAAATCTTTTATTACCAGGCCGGTTGAGCCGGCCTGGGGGGCTAGGTGTGCGATTATGCAAGGGCCGCATAGGGACCCTCCTAGCCGCCAATCCTAACTGGTTATCCTATGCCTGTCCGTTCCACCTCGTTGTGGCCACGCGTTCCGAAAAAGTCCAGTATGGACCTCTGAGGGTTCATACCAGTCTCTTCCGGACGCTCCCTTGTGCGAGGAAGTACGGTGGGCCGGGGTCTAGCAGTGCTTGTCTGGCGCTTCGGCAGCGAGCGCGCTGAACTTTTAGTCAGTTGCCCAGCCGTCTTACGGGCGGTTGTGACATGCTGGGTGAAGGTTACCGTGCGCGGCTGTTGCGGCGTAGCAGCAAAGGGCAGTGAGTCCGCTTGTGGCGTTGTTGTCGGCATCTCATTTGCTGAAACGTGGAGCTTGCGGGGGTTGTTGGGTGGTGGGCTGCATTGGATTGTACTTCGGTCCGGCTCCAACGGTTGAGCTGTGGTAGGTAGGCGGGTTGTGTTCCGGTGCGTGATGGTGTGGGGCGCGGCCAGTCGTAGTTGTCGATCTCTTCCTTCCGCCCGTCGTGTTCTGGCTGCGCTCCGTTTACGCAGCCATGCTTTCTGCTGACGGATGGACCAACGGCCTATTTCGGCGGCGAGGCCATCCGCAAGGTCAGTGTTGGTGTCCAGCTCCTTTTGGATGGCCGTACGCACGCGGTCCCGCTCCTGTTCCTTCGAGGTCTTCTCACCGTCGTGTACGATTGCGTTGCGAGCTTGCCACATGCGATTGCAGTGTTCCATGCAGGTCGTGGCTAAGTTTTGTGACAGTCGCCTAGCGTCTTCATATCGCATGCCTGTGGCGCCGCACAAGGCACTGTGCCATTCGGCGGGAAGTAAACCGGCCCACAGTCGTTGAGGGCCGAAAGCCGCTGTTTTGCGAGAAGCTGCCGCTAGCCGTTTGTCCCAGCAACCGCCTTGGCTTTCAAAAGGTTCATCGTCGGAAAAGGTCCACTTTGCAATCGTACCGTCGTCGTTCAGCTTCCAAAGTTGATCGAGTGCTAGAAATACTTCTGGCGGCAGCATGGCCCGGAAAACCGACCGTGCTGCCTCAGACCACTCCGATCGCACTTCGATCAGATTTGGATGGCGACACTCCGCAAACATGTGCCAGTTCGATTCCTGGTGCTTACCGCAGCATGGACAGTTGTCCTCTTGGTGGCCCTCTCTCCGCGCCAATGTCTTCGCCGTTGCCAACCAGCCCCAGATTATCTTTGCAGTTCGCACTCGGGTCCACATCGATGGGCCTTTGGTAGCCGCTCCAGTGCTCCAGGATTTCCAGTCCAGGCCGTCGGCGTTTTTGCCTGTTGCATAGCGCAGCGCTCGACGAGTCAGATAGTGCTCCCGTAGGAATACGTGGACGTCAGCGGTGACCTCTGCCCCGTTGGCTCGTAGTGTAAACTGCAAGGATGAGCTGGATGTCAGAGTGGCGTCGGTCAAACCTGCATTTGGCTCGGCATTCCCGACAAGATGATCTGCGTCAAAAACGCCCCAATCGAGAATAGACCAGGCCTCCTGTCTTGATCGCCTTTCCGGGTGACTACGGTGCCACGACACGTGGTAGTTTCCGCCCCACCTGCTCTTTTCCTTGGCAATCGCCAGCCAAATATCTCTGTCCGGCTGGCGTAGCCATTCTTCTGTGGACAGCCTGTGGCATTTTTCGAACAGTAGTGCCGCAGCTTGGTTGTCTACCACGTGTTCGACGACACCGTTCCAGTAGCGGTGCAGTGTGGCCATGGCCGAAAGAAGACCAGCGGCCTCGGCCCTAGTCGAGCTTGTTACCGCTTTAACGAGTTCACCACAAGCCCAAGCAATCTTTGCCGTTCGGCCACATCTCTGGGGTCCTGCAAACCACGCAAAACGGCCTGCTAGCAACGATTCACGGGCCACAATTGAGCCATCGGAAAACACGGTCAGAGGGGTAGCCATTTTTGACATCTCGCTCAACTCGTCGCGGATGGAACTGCAGGTGTCATGAGGCGGATTGTCGGCGTCGGTCTGGCCGTCTGGGTCATCTTCGGCTTGCCTGCAGGTCAACGAGTACAGTGTTAGATCCTCCAAGTGCAGTCCTGGGGCAATAGCACGCTCCAGCAGATCCAGACTGGAGGTTTGCCGCAGGAGGTCGAGAGTCCTGGCCAGTGAGCATTCAGCCACGCCTTTGGGTCGTTCACCGTTCACAATTTTCCTCAGTTCCGGTCGGAGCGTTCGACCATTGCGTTCGACCAAGTCACTTAGCCAATACCATTTGGTTGACCGGCATAGGGAGGCTGCTTCATCTCGGAAGCGGCAAGGAACGCAGTCTGCAATCAGCTTATCTTTTCCCCGTCCAGAGCGCCAGGGGCCGTCGCCGGAGATCTGCAATTGCTGCTCTTGCAGCCAGGCCCACACTTGGTCCACGTACGAATGTGGCGGGGTTGTCGTTGGGCGATCGCAGTCTAGAGGGTTCTGCGTGGTGCAGTACCACCGTTGTAGCCGTGCGACCTCGCGAAGTAGCAGGGCCTGGGTGACCGAGCAGTCCGTGTTCAGCACTTGGAGTATTGCCGTCGTTTTGAGCGCCATGAGTCGGTCATACCAGTCCTCCACGCCAACGCCACCCATTTTTGGGGAACCGTGCCAAATGTCGTTTGGAAAAGACTTGGGTGCCGAGGACTTGTGTTTCAGCAGCAATCGTACTGGCCTTTGAATGCTCTCAACTTGTTCGCGGGTCAGCTGCGCCCACATCATTGGGAACGTTGCTTGCGCTCGGAGAACGACGGAGCACGCCAAGTGAGCTCCATCGGTGGACAGCTTGCTGTAAGTCAAAATTCCGGTTGCCTGTAGCATATTGTTGTGGACGCGTGCACGTATGTGCTCTTGCTTGTCCTTCGCCATTGTCAGCCAGTGCCCGAGGTACCGAAATGGCTCATTGGAGCGTGCTGTTGCCATGCAGGTTGTTCCTCCGGCCGAGTCAAGGAGAACTAATGGGGGTTCATCGTCTACGATACTCCATTTTCCGCGGCGGTCGCATCGCCATTTCAAACACGCAAAAACGCATTTATGTACGGCCAGCTCAGCACCGAAAAAGTTGCAGAAACGTTGAGCGGTGTCTGCTCGTTGTTGGATGCCGCGGCGAGACGTTGCCAGCCAAAAGGCGTCGTCTGCATAGGCTTGGCCATCGAAGTGGAATTCCCGCCCACCGCGGTGTTGGATAACGATTGGGTCGATGGCGTTGTGGCGCTGCATGGTGAGGAGAATGTCAAAGAATGCAATGAAACCCAATGGGCTTTCCTCCGTTCCCTGACCCCATCCGGTTTCAGCCTCGAATGCGCCGTCCTGCACGTTCCCGCTTAGTCCGTACGCTGTGATGACCTCGTTGTGGTTTGCCCGGTCAAGCTCTAGGAAGAGGTCGATAAGGCCTTCCGGAACGCCCAGGCGTCGTAGGGGCATTTCTTTGCCTGTTGTTCTTTCGCACTGGTCGAAGGCGCGGCGAATATCTTGACTGATGACATACAGGTTAGAGTGTTCTGCATTCGCGTGGTCCAGGGTTAGTAAAACGTTCAACAGAGGGTCCCGAATGGATTTCCCTTGGAGGAAGCCATATTGGTTCGGCTCGAGAATTTGATACTGCTGCCAGGTGGAGACCATTCGGTTCTTTAGTATGCCCATCGTTGCTTTTCGCAGCACCTCAATCAGTTTAATGGGTCTCACTTTGTCCAAAGCTTCATTCCCTGGCTCTTTAGGTATGACCGCGATGAGTTCATGTTTCCACGACTGGAACACGTACCGTGCTTTTACCGTTGTGTTGCAGGTAAGCCGGATATCCTCCAGCATTTGGGACCCTAACAGAGCTTTTACCAAGTCCACGGTGATGCCACTTTTGCCTGGGGAGGTGCCGCCTTGTTTATTTCGCCAATACGTCTCCCATTCGTCCGTTGAGATGGGCCGCAGGATGTCGCCGTACATTGCCGCCGTTACTCTTTCGCCGTTGGCAAGTTCTTTGTGTTGCAGGTGCTGCAGCGGTTCCTGGAACGCTTGCGGGAAGTCGTCCAAGTTAGCCTCTCCATGGGCAACTTGTACCCGCCAGCGTTTCGCATAAGGCTGGTTGGACGTTAGTAATCGCCCAAGCCCGCAGGGTGCGTCCTCTGCCAGGAACCATCGCTTCCTACCGTGACCCATCCACTCTTTGAAATGGCGTACCAATCGCTGTTTTACCATCGTCGGGTCGCTTATAACTTCCTCACCGTCGATGATCCGGTCCAGTCGACTGCTATGAGCTCGCCGTCGAAGCACGGAGTCCAAGTATGCTCGAACTTTGCCTCTTTTTCGGGCGGCTTCACGCAGCCGGACGCGGGAGTTGATGGTCATACGCAGGCGGCGGCGCTCCCGACCTTGAAGCTTGCGGCGGAGTTCTTTTTGTTGCGCTTGCAGACTGCGTAGGGAAGCCGGTGTGTTCTGCTTGCCGTGCTTGGAGCGTGCGTTGGTTGATGACTGTCTGCAAGCGAGTAGCTGGTTGACGAGACGCAGGCGGGCTGCCAGCTTGACCATTTCTGGGGACCACCCATCTTTGCGCTTTTTGCCACGGGTAGCCAACCGCGCTTGCAGCTTTGCCGTCGCATTTTGGAAGGCTAACTGAATGCCGTGCATGACTTTCTCGGCTTTTGGATGTACGATGGCGTTGTTGAGCTGTTCGTCGCTCGTGTATAGGCTGGTCAACTTCAACACTTGTTGTCGTAAGTCCAATTTTTTCCATTCGTGGTCTAGGGCTTGGTTCCATTTGCGTCTTTGGGCTTCCGATTTCAGAAGAGGCAATTGTTGTTTCAGGGAGCTGGGAGGCAGTTTTAGGTCACACGGGTTGAGCCGAAGGAAACGCTCCAAGTCAATATCGGCCATAACAGGGCGGTGGTCAGAGAAGTTAAGGCGGAGGTGCTGCGCAATGCCGACTCGTCGGACGTACGGGAGGAGGTCTTTCGACACAAAAATGAAGTCGATTGCTGACCTGACCTGCCCACGGAAGAATGTGTTGTGGTCGGCGTTTGCGTGGCATTCCATTGCGTTCACCATGTCTGCTTTGCCCAAAAATTCGACGAGTAGCCTTTGGCGCCGGCCACCAGCACAGGTTGGGTTGGAAAGAGAGGCGTTCATATCGCCGCAAATCACCAAGGATGTCCCTTCGGATCGGTGCTTCAGTGTCGTCTCCAACAAGTCCGAAAGCAGGAGTTCATCCGGACGCATTTGGCGTACGGT
>CAYYKK010000436.1:0-5347 GCA_964467935.1 uncultured Polyangiaceae bacterium | reverse complement strand
CGTGACGACGGGCGACCCCCAGCTCTTCTCGATGACGACGTTGCGACCCTTGGGTCCGAGCGTGACCTTCACGGCGTCGGCGAGGGCGTCGACGCCCTTCAGGATCTGAGTGCGGGCTGCGCGGCTGAAGACGATCTGCTTGGCTGACATGGTTCTATGCTTCCTTTGGTTTCAGGCGCCGGTGACGCAGAGGATGTCGTCCTCGCGGAGGAGGAGGTGCTCATCGCCGTCGATCTTCACCTCGGTGCCGCTGTACTTGCCGAAGAGCACGACGTCGCCGACCTTGACGTCGACGGGGCGGACCTTGCCGTCCTTCAGCACGCGGCCGTTGCCCACGGCGACGACCTTGCCCTCGATGGGCTTCTCCTTCGCGCTGTCGGGGATGATGATCCCGCCCTTCGTCTGCGTCTCGCCCTCGAGGCGCTTGACGACGATGCGATCCTGAAGCGGCCTGATTTTCATGTCGGTCTCCGTTCGTGCCGGGCGGGACGCCCCTCGCGCTGGTCGCCGCGGGGGAGCGTTTGGCACTCACCACCCGAGGCTGCTAACAGCGCGCCGAACCTAATCTGGCCTCGGGGGCCGTCAAGCCCGAATCCCCCTTAGCGGGGGTGAAAAAGGAAAAGAAAAACCCCGCTCACCGGAAGGTGGCGGGGCTCTTCTCACTTCGTTTGGCGATCCCAGCGGGAATCGAACCCGCGTTACCGGCGTGAGAGGCCGATGTCCTAACCGCTAGACGATGGGACCATCAAATACTGCTGGTCTCGTGCTGCATTGGGCTTCGGGAGAAGCCCGAGAGTGACTCGCCCGGTTACGCGAGGCGCTCTCGTTTTCCGACCCCGATCACAGCCCGAGGGCTGCGTCCGAGACCGGCTTGAGACAACTGCTGTCGAGCAACTGCTTTGGGGCAACTGCTTTGGGGCAACTGCTTTCGACCAACTGCTCACATGCGGTTGGCCGGCTGGGGGACAAGGATTCGAACCTTGATAGCAAGAGTCAGAGTCTTGCGTCCTGCCATTAGACGATCCCCCAAGGTGAGGCGCGCGAGCAGGCTCGGCGACCCACGGTCAGGGCAGCGCCCCGACGGGAGCGCAGAGTTTACCCAGGAAGATCCGCTCGTCAAGAACGAACTTCCGCGTGGAGATACGCCGCGTGGAGATGCGACGAGCGAGCGGGGCGGGGCCTGACGGGCGACGTCACGGGTTCGCGGGGCAGCTGCGCTGGTGCAGGCCCGAGAAGGTGTCGACGGCGAGCGGCGGGTTCGACCACTCGGTGCCGTCGAACATGAAGCTCGTCATCGTCTTGCCCGAGGTCACGCTGCAGTTGCGGCGGAGGGTCTGGTCCTTCGCGAAATCGCCGACGGGCGGCGACGCGGTGAGCTCGCCGAAGAAGTCCACGATGACGCCGTTGCACACGAGATCGTACGAGTCGTTGCCGTTGTGGTTGATGGCCGAGCTCGTCGCGTCGCAGAGGTTCGCCGGGATGCCGGACGGATCGGTCGGCGTCACGCCGAGCGGGTTGCAGATCGTCCACGTCGCTCCGACGGCGAGCGTTCCCGCGAGCTGGATCGTGGCGGCGGGGAACGTCGCGCCGTTCGTGTAGCGATCGATCGAGCACTGCGAGAGATCCTGGGGTCCCCCGGAGACGTTGTAGATCTCGAGCGCCTTTCGGTTCGACGTCCCCTCGACGTACTCGCTGAAGATCAGCACGCCGCCCATGCAGGCGACGTTCGCGGTGCAGTTCGGATCCATGCAGTCGACGAGGCCGTCGCAGTCGTTGTCGAGGCCGTCGGCGCACGCGGTCTCGGTGCTCCCGCCCGGACACGCGCAGGTCGTGCCCGAGCAGAGGAGCCCGAACGCGCCGCACGTCTTGTTGGCGCAGAGCGGGTCGGCGCAGTCGACGAGCCCGTTCATGTTGTTGTCGAGGTGATCGGTGCAGATCTCGGCGCACGCGGCGTTGCCCGTGCAGTCGGTGTCGGCGCAGTCGACGAAGCCGTCGCAGTCGTTGTCGACGCCGTCACCGCACGCCGTCTCGGTGTTGCCGCCGGGGCACGCGCACGTGGTGCCTTGGCACTTCTTGCCGTTCGCCGCGCACGACTTCGTGTTGCACGAGGCCTCTTGGCAGTCGACGAGCAGGTTGCCGTTGTTGTCGATCCCATCGTTGCAGATCTCGACGCAGTTCGGAGCGGCGCTGCAGTCGACCGTGTCGTTGCAGTCGACGAGTCCGTCGCCGTCGTCGTCGATGCCGTTGTTGCAGATCTCGGCGAGGAGGTTCGCCGCGCCCGGCGTGACGACCGGCGTGATGGTCCAGTCGACCGAGTCGTCGCCCGAGCGAGATCCGTTTGGGAAGCGGATCACCGAGATGTTGGGCGCGAGATCGCGATCCGCCGCGGTGGTCGCGTTGCCGTGGACGAGGTCGTAGGTCTGCGCGCCGATCTTCGCGCTCGTGACCGCGCCCTGGTACGCGAGGGAGTCGATGACGGTCTGGCTGTTGCCGTCGAAGAGCGCGACCGCGTCGGAGGGACCGTTCTGGATGATGACGCTCGAGAGATCGACCCTCACCTGCCCCATCGGCACGACGACGGCGGGGTCGGCGACGACCATGTAATGCTTCGGCGCGAGGGTCTGGCCGGTGAGATCGATGGTCCCGTACACGACGGCCGGCGTGAGGGCGCCGTCGACGAACTTCAGCGAGACGTTGTCGAACGTCAGCGTCGTGTTGCCCGCGTTGTAGAGCTCGACGAACTCGGCCGTGTCGGTGCCCGGTTGGTTGTAGTCGATCTCGTTGATCGCGAGGTCTCCGCAGACGGCGGTGTTCGTGCAGTCGGGATCGTCGCAGTCGAACAGGCCGTCGTTGTCGTCGTCGACGTTGTTGGCGCAGTTCGTCTCGGTCGCAGGGAAGCCGCCGCCGGCGCCTCCTTGCCCGCCGGTGCCGGTGGACGCGCTCGCGCTCGAGGCGCTCGACGCGCTCGAGGACGTCGCCGCGCTGCTCGACGACGTCGCGAACGCCCCGGTGGACGCGCTCGTCGCACCGCCTGCGCCGCCCGCGGAGCTCGACGTGGCAGCGTGCGTCGCGCCGCCGCCGCCGCCTTGGCCGCCCCCTCCGCCGCTGCCGGCGGGGCTGCCGGAGCATCCGAGGATCGCCACGACACCGAGCGAAGCGAGGATCGAGGACAACCGCGGACGAGCGAGGACCGTGGAGCGCATGACGGTCGTTTCGCGCGGGGCGCGCGGGCCCGCAACAGAGAATGTCGAGCACCGCGGCAGGATGAAGACTTGCTCATCCGCGGGTCAGGGGAACGTCATCTCGAACGTGGTCTCGCCCGGGGCGCTGACGCAGGTGACGGTGCCGCCGTGGGCCTCGGCGATCGCCTTGACGATCGCGAGGCCGAGCCCCGTGCCGCCACCTTCGGGGTCGGTGGTGAAGAAGCGCTCGAAGAGCCGCGGCGTGCTCGAGTCGGGGATGCCGGGGCCGTGATCGACGACGCGGACGCTGGCGCCCTCCGCGCGCTTCTCGAGGACGATCTCGACGGGGCCGTCGGCGTCCGACGAGAAGCGCAGCGCGTTGTCGACCAGGTTGATGAGCGCCGTCTCGATGTCCGACTCGCGACCCCGGACGATCGGAGGCTCGGTCTCGCAGCGGACGGCGACCCGCTGGTCCACCGACGAAGATCGCGACGCGACGCGCTCGGCGACGGCGGTCAGATCGACCGGCTCCATCGCGACGTTCGAGCTCTCGACCCGGCTCAGCACGAGCAGACGCGAGACGAGGCGGTCGAGTCGATCGACGTCGAGCTCGATGTTGCGGAGGAAGCGACGGCGCGCCTCGGGATCGTCCGTCGCCCCTTCGCCGAGGAGCTCGGCGGCCCCGCGGATCGCGGTGAGCGGCGACTTGAACTCGTGGGCGACGTCCGCCGAGAACTCCGAAATGTAGCGGAGGCGAGCCTCGAGCCGCTCCTTCATCTGCGCGAAAGCGAGGGACAGCTCCCGGATCTCCCCGCTCCCCTCGACCGGGACGGGAACGCCGAGCTCCCCGCCCGCGACGCGCTTCGCCGCGCGCGCGAGCCGCCCGAGCGGCCGCGAGATGCTCCACGCGAGCAGCAGCGTGACGAGCGCGGTGCCGACGAGGGCGACGACGAGCACGCGCGTCAGCCCCGAACGGATCTTGTAGAGCTCGACCAGCACCGGCTGCGTCGAGCGCGTGACGTAGACGACGCCGGCGACGCTCTTGCCCACGCGGATGGGCTCCGCGAGGAAGAGCAGCACCATCGGCTCGCGCGCGCGGACGCGCGTGCGCGTGCTCATGCGGCCGAGGAGCGCCTCCTTCACCTCGTCGCGCTCGGGCACCGCGGGCCACTTCTCGCCCTCGCCGCGCGAGCGCGCGTCGACGGCGTGATGGATCCCGAAGCGGAGGCCGTGCCCCTCGCCCAGCACCGAGGGCGACTCCGCCTCGGCGCCCTCGGGGGGCCCGTCGCGATGCGAGTCGAGCGCCACGCCGCCCGCGGCGTCGAGGACGCGGATGCGGGTGCGGGTCGTCTTCGCGGCCTCGCGGAGCATCGCCTCGTGCCGCGGATCGGCGAGCTCGACGGGCGGGGCGGTGCTGTCGGCGAGCGCCGCCTCGAGGTGCGCGGTGACGAGCGCGGCCTGGTTCATCATGTCGCGTTCGAGCGAGCCGAGGAGCTGCTTCTCGTAGAGGCGCGCGAACTCGAGGCCCGCGACCGGCACGAGCAACACCACCAGGTTCACGACCAGGAGGCGGACGCCGATGCGACCGAAGAACTTCAACGCGCCCCGCCGAGGCCGCCCGACGCGCCCTCCGCCGCGGGCTCCGAGGCCTTGTAGCCGACGCCGTGCACCGTGACGATCGGGTCCACGTCGAACGCGCGGAACTTCGCGCGCACTCGGCGCACGTGGGTGTCGATCGTCCGCTCCGTGATGAGGTTGTCGTATTTGTAAGCGCGTTGCATCAACTGCCCGCGCGACAGGACGATCCCGGGTCGCTCGATGAGCGCCCCGAGCAGGCCGAACTCGGTCGGCGTGAGCGGGACGAGCAGCCCCTTGCACCGGACCTCGTGCCGCTCGGGGTCGAGCGCGATGGGGCCGTGCACGACCGAAGCGGAGGACTTCGCAGGCGGCTCGGCGCCGGCTTCGACGCGGCGGAGCAGCGCGCGCACGCGGGCGACGAGCTCGCGCGGCGAGAACGGCTTGACGAGGTAGTCGTCGCCGCCGAGCTCGAGGCCCACGACGCGATCGACCTCCTCCGCGCGCGCCGAGAGGAACAAGATCGGCGTCTTCGCAGACGACGCCGACGAGCGGATGCGGCGACACACCTCGAGCCCATCCATCGCGGG
>CAYYKK010000435.1:0-5354 GCA_964467935.1 uncultured Polyangiaceae bacterium | reverse complement strand
TTGGGCCATGAATGAACGACCTCTCCCACCTCGATTCCGAAGGCTTCGCCCGTGAGCTCGACGAGCTGCGCGCGCAGATCGCGAAGCGCCTCTCGTACGACGATTTCCTCCACCTCGTCCGCCAAGAACGTTGGGCGTCGCTCGCGACGACGCTCGGCTACGCGACCGCGTGGATCGCGCCGAACCCGATCTCGGCGCTCGCGATCTCGCTCGGCAGCACCGCGCGGTGGACGATCGTCGTCCATCACGTCAGCCACCGGAGCATGGACAAGATCCCGGGCGTCCCGGAGCGCTACACGTCGCGCGGCTTCGCGAAGGGTCGGAGGCGCCTCGTCGACTGGTTCGATTGGATGCTCCCCGAGGCGTGGCACCACGAGCACGACACGCTCCACCACCACCACACCGGCGAGCTCGCGGACCCGGACCTCGTCGAGGAGAACGTGCGGCGCGTGCGCGACGCGAAGCTGCCCCGCGCGCTGAAATACGGCGTCGTGGCCTTCTACGCGCTCACGTGGAAGCTCTCGTACTACGCGCCGAGCACGTTCCAGATCGCGAAGCGCGCGGAGCGGAGGAGGACGCGGCGCGCCGGCGAGGGCGACGATCCGCGCCACGAGGCGCGGGCGGACGACGCCTACCTCAGCGCGTTCGATCCGACGACCGCCGACGGGCGCGAGTTCTGGTGGCGGTGCGTGTTGCCCTACGGTCTCGGCCGCTTCGTCGCCATCCCGGCCGCCTTCTCGCCGCTCGGGCCGTGGGCCGTCTTCTCGGTGTGGGCGAACTCGATCGGCGCCGAGCTCCTCTCCAACGTGCACACGTTCTTGGTCATCGCGCCGAACCACGCGGGTGACGACGTCCACCGCTTCGACGGACCGGCGAAGAGCCGCGCCGAATACTACGTGCGGCAGGTCGCCGGCTCCGCCAACTTCGCGTCGAGCGGGCCAGCGTCCGATTTCCTCCACGGCTACCTCAACTATCAAATCGAGCACCACCTCTTCCCGACCCTTCCGCCGAGCCGCTATCCGGAGATCCAGCCGAAGGTGCGCGCGCTCTGCGAGAAGTACGGCTACCCGTACGTCGAGGAGCCCGTGTGGCGTCGCGTGAAGAAGCTCGTCGACGTCATGGTCGGCGCGGCGAGCATGCGGCGCGGCGTCACGCGGGCGCCGGGCTGAGCCGCGGCTTCGGTCGCGATCAGGCGCCGTCGCAGATCAGGGCCGTCGCGGATCCTGTCGCGTCGCGGATCAGGCGCCGTCGCGGAGACGGAGCGTCGCGATGACGCGCGCGCTCGCGGCCTCGACGGCGTCTCGGTCCGAGAGCTTCCCGTTCAAGGAGACGAGCATCCACGCGGTGCGGAGATCGATGAAGGTCTGGTGCGTGAAGACCATCTCCTTGTCGTTGCGCCAGCGGCAGCGCACGTCGAGCGCGGGCTGGCCAGCGACCTCCCGCTCGATCCGCGCGAGGATGCTGTAGGCGCGGAGCGTCCGGCTCGCGCGCGCGACGTGGTCGTCGACGAACTTGGCGAGCGTCTGACCCTCGGCGTAGGTCCCCCGCTGCAGACCCATCGACGCGTCGTTGCCGCTCTCGAGCTTGGCCTCGAGCAGCGTCACCGAGCGATCGCGGAACGACTCGAACGGGACCTCGAACACCGCCTCGTTGACGTAATAGGTCGTCATCGCGCGCGTCAGCCGACCGCCACGGTCTCTTCGCCCGTCGCGACCCGATCGCCGTCGGAGGTCGGGTCGTCCACCCGACCGGCCGGCCTGAGGTTCTTGCCGACGAAGACCGACGGGCTCCCTCGTACGATCCGCGCGCCGCCCTCGTGCACGGAGTCGACGTACGCCATCGCGAGGTGCGTGTCGCCGACGAGGACGCTCGCCTCGCCCGTCACGATCTTCCTGCCGCGCCGGACCCTCGATGGCTTGCCGGATCCCTTCTTCTTGGCGGGCGGTGGATCGGGCTTCTTCGGGGCCTCGAAGTTCTTGCGATCGATGTCCTTGTCCGCGAAGCCGAGCTCCTTCATGCGCGCCGCGGCCTCCTCGGGGGTCTTGTAGTACTCGACCGAGACGTCGCGTTGCCCCGCCTGATCGAGCTCGTTCAGGTCGTCTTCGGCCTGGGTGACGACCCCGGCGTCGGCCGCGCCGTTCGGCAGGCCGGTCGACCCAGGCGTACCACGGATACCGATGCAACCGAGCGTACCGACCCACTTGCCGCCGTCCGCGTGGATGAGGATGTCCTTGCGGGTGTTGCCGTGCGCGTCCTTGAACGTCGTGTGGTACTGGCCGTCCGGGCCCTTGGCCGCGAGGTGGAACTTGCGCGCCACGCGGTGGCCCGGGAAGGTCATCCCGTCTTCGCTCGTCTTCGCCGTCGTGGCGTCGTCGACGATGCGGTACTGGCCGGCGGGCGTGTCGCCCTGGCCCCACGGGCCGGACATGCCGCTCGTGGTGAAGCCCTTCGACGGGATGGCCAGCTGACCGTAGGCGGTCGAGCCGTCTTCGACCCCGATGAAGTAGATGTCGGCCATGGCTCGAAGAAAGCAACGTCGAGGCCAAAGCGCAATACCCTCGTCGGCGCGCGCGGGGGCGCGGCGGCCGTGCACACGGAGTGCAAACTCTTCACGTCGATCTCGGGGCGACTCCTTTTTGTGAACCGCTCGGGGCGGCAGGCGACCACCAACCAGCACGCCGATGCGTCGCGCGACGTGTCGCGAGGGAGGATCCATGTCGAAGCTCCGAAGCTCCGTGTGCGTGTTGGGTCTCTTGCCGATGGGCGCCGCTCTTGCGATCGGCGGCTGCAAGTCGCAAGGGGACCCCGGCGTAGGCGGGGGAGATCTCATCCACGTCGATGATCGGTCGGTGGTCCAGTCCAAGGTGCCGCCCCCCCCGATCAGCGGCGGAACGCTCACCATCACCGCCGACGGAACCACGGCCGTCGTCGCCGATCCGGATCGCGATCGCGTGCTGGTGGTCGATCTCGACGCGGCGATCGTGCGCGGAGAGATCCCGACCGGCGAGGGGAGCGAGCCGGGGCGATCGGTCGAAGGCGACGGTGGCGTGGCGTTCGTCGCGCTCCGGCGCGGCGGCAAGGTCGTGTCGGTCGATCTCGCGACGGGCGCCGCGCTCGGCGAGACGGCTGTGTGCGGAGCGCCGCGCGGGCTCGCCTTCGACGCACACCTGGGGGAGCTCCACGTCGCGTGCGCCGGCGGCGATCTCGTCACCTTGAGCACGCGCGGCGCGCGCCTCTCGCGCGGATCGCTCCGCGTGCGGCGGACGCTGCGCGTCGGCGACGATCTGCGCGACGTGGTCGACACGGGCCAGGCCCTGCTCGTGAGCCACTTCCGATCGGCGGCGATCGACGCCGTCGATGCGAGCGGCAAGGTGGAGCGCGCGACGGGGCCGGAGGCCACCGCGATCGACGGGTTCTCCTTCCAGCCCGGCGTGGCGTGGCGCATGGTCGGTGTCCCGGGGGGGCTCGCCCTCCTCCTGCATCAACAGGCGCGCGTCGACCCGCTCCAGATCGAGGATCGCATCTTCGTCGCGCCGGTGCCCGGCGCGAGCACGGCGGTCTCGACGGGCGCCTCCGGATTCGGCGACGGCGGCGGCGCGTACGGCGGCTCCTCCTGCGCGGAGGTCCCGGTGCATTCGCAGCTCACGCTCCTCGGCGGGCGAGGCGTGCTGCTCGGCGACGGCAACACCGGCGCGCTGGCGTCGATGCCGCTCGCGGTCGACGTGGCCGTGTCGAGGGCGCCCTCCAACGTGGCCATCCTCTCGGCGAGCAGCGGCGCCGTGTACGAGCGGAGCATCTACGCGATCGAGCGCGAGCCCGGCTGCACCGCCGCTCCGGTGCCCGTGGGGCGCGGCGGCCAAGTCCAGGCCGACGGGCTCTCGGGCCGCAGCCTGCCCTCCTCCGACGAGCCCATCGCGCTCGCCTACCGCCCGGACGCGTCGCTCGTCGTCCAGATCCGCCAGCCTTCGGAGCTCGAGATCCACGATCACGCGACCGGAGACATCTCGCGCGTCATCGCGCTCGGCGGGCCGAGCCGCGCCGACACCGGGCACGCGATGTTCCACGGCGCCCCGCCCGGCGATCCGAAGCTGTCGATGGCGTGCGCCTCGTGTCACCCCGAGGGCCGCGACGACGGGCACGTCTGGCAGTTCATCGACGGGCCGAAGCGGACGAGCTCGCTCGCGGCGTTCTCGGTCGACACGGCGCCCTTTCATTGGGCCGGCGACGTGCCCGACGTGAGCACGCTCGTCGACCAGATCTACAGCGGACGAATGGGCGCCCCGCCTCAGTCGCTCGGGCGAAAGGCGGCGCTCGCGCGTTGGCTCGGCACGATCCCGAGCGCGCCGGCGACGAGCGCGGTCGATCCCGCTTCGGCGGCGCGCGGCAAGATCCTCTTCGACGATCCGGCCGTCGGCTGCGCGAGCTGCCACGGCGGTCCGCGCTTCACGAACGACGAGACCATGGACGTGGGGACGGGTGGACCGTTCCAGGTCCCGAGCCTCGTCGGCGTCGGCGCACGAGCGCCCTACATGCACGACGGCTGCGCGAAGACGCTGCGCGATCGCTTCGAGCCGGTGTGCGGCGGCGGTGATGTCCACGGCGTCACGTCCCCGCTCGCCGAGGGTGACCTCGACGACCTCGTGAGCTATCTGGAGACGCTCTGAGCGTGGATGGCTCCCTCGACGAAGAAAAGTGAGCTGGATTTGCCTCCGCCCGACCACCCACCCCTCGTGGGACCTCGCCCGCGCACCTCGTCCGTCGTCTCGTTGCCGTCGCGCGCCGAGATCGACGGGGTGCGCCTCGTGGAAGGGCTCCTCGCCGAGGAGCCCTGGGCTCAGGCGGCGCTGTTCGACCTCCACGCCGCGACCGTGCGGCGGATCCTCCGCCGCATGCTCGGCCCCGGCGTGGACGTGGACGACGCGCACCAAGACGTGTTCATCGCGTTCTTCCGCTCCGTCCGGAGCCTCGAGCAGCCTGGCGCGCTCCGATCGTTCCTCATCGGCATCGCGGTGCGTGTGGCGGCGAGCGAGCTTCGCCGCCGGCGCCTCCGGCGGTGGTTGATGCTGACGCCGGACGGGGCGGTCCCGGAGGAGGTCGACCCCGGCCTCGACGACGTGGCCCGGGCCGCTCTCCGCAAGCTCTACGCGGTCCTCGACGATCTCGACGTGACCGCACGCCTCCTGTTCGTGCTGCGCCACGTGGAGGAGCTGTCGCTGCCCGAGGTCGCTGCGTCGATGCAGATGTCCCTCTCCACGGCGAAGCGAAAGCTCGCCAAGGCGACGGCGGTCGTGCTGTCGCGGGTGCGGCGCGATCCGGATCTCGAGGGCTACGTCGCGCGAACGCTGGGCGCGCCG
>CAYYKK010000434.1:0-5378 GCA_964467935.1 uncultured Polyangiaceae bacterium | reverse complement strand
GCCGCCGCCGCCCGCGCCCCCCGCGCCGCCGCCGCCCCCGCCGCGCCCGCCGCTCCCGCCCGTGGAGCTCGTCGTTGCGCTCCCGCCGAGGTCGATGTCGCTCGTCGCCGTGGCGATCGAGATGGGCGGCGCCTTCCCGGTGGAGTCGTAGATCGCGCGCAGATCGGTGCCCTTCGTGTTCGTCGTGTTCGCGCTCGCGAGGAAGTCGACGTACTCGCGCGTCATCGACTGGTAGTAGACCCGCGCCTCGAGGTGCTGCTTGCCGACCGCGCCCGCGGGGATCGTGACCGTGAACGTCGCCTCGTCGAAGCTCTTGTAGCCGCCGGCGCCGTCCGAGAAGTCGACGTCGCCGAGCGGGGTGGTGGTGGGGCCGGCGACGAAGCCCGTCGGCGGGATGCGCGTGTCCGAGAGGATCATGTCGTGGAGCGCGAGGTGCGACTCGACGACCCCCTTCATCCCGTCCCACGAGCCGTGCTCGGCGCGGTAGACGTGCGTGGCGGGGGCGCTCGCGATCTCCCCGGTCGCGTCGTCGTAGCCGCCGAGGAGCATCGACTCGTTCTTCGCGTCGTCGACGAGCGCGATGCCGATCCACGCTCGGCGACTCTCGGCGTACCCGGTCGGGAACTTGTGGCCGGTCTTGTTCTCGACCTTGACCTTCACGTCGACCGTCTGCCCCGCGCTGCCGGTCGTCGGCGCGCTCTCGATCGTGACGACGACGGACGTCTTCAGGTTCGCGAGCGTCGCGTCGAGCGCGTTTTGGAAAGGCGTCGGCAGGAGCGCGGCGCGATCGGGGTTCGCCGCCATCACCGCCTGGATGCCCCAGTGGTTGCCGCCGACGAACGAGTGCGCGTCGGGGTTCATCCGCTTCGGCGACTGGAAGACGTTCGACACCGGCCACATCCCGGCCTTCTCGGGCATGTGGCAGTCCTGGCAGGTCTTCGGCGAGGCTCCGCCCGTCGCGTACGCGGAGCTCTTCCCCTCCTCGTAGGTCGTGTCGAGCGGGAACTCGAACGACGTGGGCGTGCCCGTCGCGTCCCGCATCATCCGATCGGGGTTCGTGACCTGGTGGCACTGGCCGCAGAACGTCGGGGTGTCGATCGTCGTCGACTGCTCGACGTCGTGCGCCGGGGACGAGGAGCAGCCGACGGGCATGCCGGTCGCGTCGCACGGCGGGTACGGCCCATCCTTGAGCTCGTTACCGTCGTAAAAGAGTTGCGCGTCCGACACGACGTACGGGTCGGCGCTCAGGTTCGACGCGCGCGCTCGGTGGCACGTCTCGCAGCCGATGCCCTGCTGATCGATCGCATCGAACGCCGATCCGTCACTCGGCGTCGCGTGCCCTCGGACGTAGCCGATGGGCGAGTGGCAGCGCAGGCAGTACGTCCCGACGCCGGGTACGTCCTGGTTCGCCACGGCGAGACCCGCGAAGAAGACCGGATCGCGCGCCGCGTTGGCCATCATCGTCCCGCCCCAACTGTCGCTGGGCAGGTACGTCTTGTCGTTCATGAAGCCGTTGCCGTGGCACGTCGTGCAGCCATCGGCGTCGAGGAAGCCGGGGTTCGCCAGATCGCCCGGCTTCGTCCCGAGCAGATCGCCGAGTCCCGCACGCGCGTCGCCCGCGATCGCGAAGCCCGAGACGAGCGCGACGGCGGCCGGAAGCAAGGAGCGAAAGGAACGCATCCCGGCCATGCTAGCGCCAAATCGTGACGGGGGTCGCGGCGGATCGCGCCGCACGCGCGCCGCGGAGCGGGGCGGCGACGGACCGAGCTTGACCTCGGTCGTGCAGGGTTGGACCATCGTTGCCTCGCCCGAGCGCTTCGGGCTCCGACACCATGGACAGCGAACCTCAACGCCCGAGCTTCCCCGACATCTACATGACCCTCGCTCGCGCGCTCGCGTCGCGGTCGACGTGCGCCAACGAGCGCGTCGGGACCGTCATCACGAGCGTCGACTTTCGGAAGGTCCTCGCCGTCGGCTACACGGGAAACGCGACGGGGCTGCCCAACCGGTGCGATCGGCCGGGTCCGGACTGTGGCTGCCTCCACTCCGAGGAGAACGCCGTCATCCACTGCGACGCGCCGCGCTCCGAGCCGAAGATCGTGTTCGTGACGCGCGTGCCCTGCCGCATGTGCGCCAAGCGCATCATTCAGCTCGGCGAGGTCGTCGACCTCTACTTCGAGAGCGCCGAGCCCGTCGAGGTGGTCGAGGATCGGCGCCGCGCCGATCGCGAGCTCAACGCGCTCGAGCTGCTCGCCTCGGTCGGGACGCGGGTCCACAAGGTCGGCTGAGGCGCGTCACTGGCTGAGGCGCGTCACTGCTCTTTGGGGAGCCTCACGGCGGGGTAGGTCCCGGTCGTCTTCGCGCGCTTCGTCGTGAGGAAGCGGTGCGCCTCGATGACGGACGTGAACGCGCGCAGGCCCATGCCGAGCGAGAGCGCCGTCATGTTCACGCGCGCCGCCTTCATCTCGTCGTTCTCGGCCACGACGTAGGCGACGAGCTCGAACGCTCGCTCGGAGCGGAACCAGTCCCACACCGCGGCGCGCACCTCGGGTCGAGGCTCGCCGGTTTGGCCGCGCGCGTCGATGATCGTGCGGCGCGTACCGTGGGTCGTCATCAGCCGCTCCATGAGGTCGTTGTGCTCGGCGACCTCGTCGAGATCGCGCAAGATCCCCACCGCGACGACGTGGATGTAGCCGTCACGCACGTCGACGTGGATCCGCGAGCTCTTCAGCTGGAACGACTCCGCCATGACGCCCGTCCTCACGTGGCAGGTAGAGCAGACACCAGCTTCCGCCTCCTCGGAAGCGCTATTTCCCGCCGTGGCGGCGGTCCCGTGTTCTGCGAGGTCGCACGTGCCGTCGCGACGGCGACCCGCGCGGCGCGGAGGCTCAGGTGCTCCGGTCGTAGCTCGACGTCTCGAGCAGGATGACGTTCGTCTTCGAGCGCGTCTCGCCGACGCTCGTCACGTACACGGCGGGCTTGTCCTGCACGGGGCAGGCCTTCTCGCACGCGCCGCAGCCGATGCAGAGCGCCGGATCGACGTGGGGGCGCTGAACGTGCACCATCTCGAGGGGCGGCGGCTTGCCGTCCGGGCCGGGCGTCGGGCTGCGCTTGGGCACGTCGGCCTCCTCGACCCAGATGGCCTTCGGCGACGTGGGACAGAACTCCTCGCAGACGATGCACGGCGTGGCCATCGCCCACGGCAAGCACCGACCGAGATCGTAGAACGCCGTGCCGATCGAGATCGGCTTCTGCCCGACGCCGAGCTTCTGCTCCTCGGTGATCTTCTGGATCGCGCCGGTCGGACAGGCCTGACCGCAGAGCACGCACGAGGGCTCGCAGTAGCCGATGCGCGGGATGAGGATCGGGGTCCAGAGCCCCTCGATGCCGGCCTCGAACCAAGCCGGGTGCAGGGCGTTGTTCGGGCACACCTTCATGCACTCGGCGCAGCGGATGCAGCGCTCGAGGAACTCACGCTCCTCGACCGAGCCCGGCGGACGAATCAACCGGTGGTCGTAGTTGGCGTCGAGCACGTCGGCGACGCGCGCGATCGGGATGAGCGCGGCGCCCGCGGCGGCGGTGACGAGCGCGGTGCGGCGACCCGTGTCGGGCACGCGCGTCGTGGACGCGCGGCCGGGGAGGAAGCGGAACTTGATCACGTCCTCCGGACACGCCGTCTCGCAGTTCATGCACATGTGGCACTCGTCCTGTCGCCACTTCACGCCGCCTTGCGGTGAGTCGGCGCCCTGGCAGTGGACGAGGCACAGGTTGCAGTCGGTGCACTTCGCGTGATCCTTCTCCATCCCGAAGAGCGCGAAGCGCGAGAACACGCCGAGGAAAGCGCCGAGCGGGCAGAGCACGCGACACCAGAACCGAGGCACGATCCGGTTCATGAACAGGATCGCCACCAGCAAGGTGAGGATGAACCACGTCTGGTGGAAGTAGAACTGCTTCGACTGCCACACCGTGCTCGCGAGGAAGTCCTCGGTGTGATCGACCGCGCGCACGAGGTGGGGGCTCTTCGCCTGCTCGGCGGCGTCGCCGGCGGCGCGCGTGACGTACTGCATCGCGGGGAGCACCCCGAGGCCGATCGCGCGGACGGAGACGCAGATGGGATCGAGCAGGCCGCCGACCGCGCTCCCCGTCACCGACGCGGCGAGGAACGCGTAGAGCAGGTAGTACTTGAGACGCTGTCTCGGTCGCGTCTTGTTCGCCTCGACGCGCTTGTGGCCTTTGCCGTAGCGCGAGGGGAAGATCCACCCGATGAAGTGATGCAGCGTCCCGAAGGGACAGATCCAGCCGCAGAAGACGCGACCGAAGAGCACCGTCAGGCCGAGGATCACGAGCGACCACGCGAGACCCCGATAGACGGTGTGCGTGGAGAGGAACGTCATCGCGGCGACGAACGGATCGGCGCTGAGGAAGGCCTCGACGGGGTAGGGCAGTCGGACGCGGCCGCCTTCCGCGGTGAAGGGCCGACGGAAGCCCGTGTTCGCCAGGAGGAACAGGAACGCGGCGAGGAAGAACGCCTGGCTCGCGCGACGCGCCCACACGAGGCCGCGGATCAACCGCCGCGCCGGGAGACCCGAGCCCGGACGCTTCTTGTCCGCTCCGGTCCACCTCTTCACGAGGGCGAGGGCCTTCGCCGGGAGGCTCGCTCCGCTGCGCGACGCGATCAGCACGCTCGTCCTCCTCGCTCGCGGGCTCGCATCGGCCCGCTCACACGAGCACGGGGTGGAGGCTCTGCCAATCGAGGGTGCCGAGGCCGCGCGCCTGCCCCATCGCGAGGTAGGCGATGTCCTCGGGGACCTGCCCGATGAGCTGGCACGCGAACGCGTCGGCGGCGACCTGATCGGTGGAGGCGACGATGGTGAACATGTCCTTGGCGTCGGCGATGTTGCCGCCTTGCGGGCCGTTGCGCAGGAGGACGCGCATGCCGTCGACGATGGTGAGCGTCGGCTGCATGAAGGTCGCGAGGTCGGCGATCGAGACGTCGATGTTCTGGTGGAGCCGGTTGCGGCGGCCGCCGAGCGCGCCGTACCAGTTCTTCATCGCGCCGGTGTACTTCGCGAGGTTGTGGTGCTTCGCGACGGGGACGTTGATGACCTTGTCGGCCTCGACGAGCGCCGTGTAGACGAGCCAGTCGCCGAGCACCTCACCGCGAAGGCGCATCGTGCGGAAGCGGTGCTCGGCGGGCAGCACGACCTCCGCGCCGACCTGGTACGCCGCGTCCCAGATGCCGCTCCGCGTGAAGCACCGGCTCGGCTCGTTGCACGACGCGTCGGTCACGACGACGTTCTTCGCGCCCGCGTCGTAGGCGAGCCGCACCACCTCGGCGACGACGCGTGGGCTCGTGTTCGCGGCGTGCAGCGGCGTCC
>CAYYKK010000433.1:0-5395 GCA_964467935.1 uncultured Polyangiaceae bacterium | reverse complement strand
TCGTGCGCGCCGGCAAGGTGCTCTACCTCGGCGCGAGCAACTACGCCGCCTACCGCCTGACGAACAGCCAATGGATCTCGAAGACGGAGCACCTCTCCCGCTTCGTCGCGCTCCAGATGCAATACAGCCTGCTCGTCCGCGACCTCGAGCGCGAGCACGTGCCGCTGTGTCGCGAGCACGGGCTCGGGGTGCTGCCTTGGTCGCCGCTCGCCGCGGGCTTCCTCTCCGGCAAGTACGAGCGAAACCAGCCGCCGCCCGCGGGCGTGCGGCTCGACAAGTGGAAGCAGCGCTTCGCCGACTTCGACAACGAGCGCGCGTGGCGCATCCTCGACGCCGTGCGCGCCGTCGCAGCGGAGAAGAGCTCGACCGCCTCGGCGGTCTCGCTCGCGTGGCTGCTCGCGAAGCCGACGGTCTCGTCCGTGATCTTCGGGGCGCGCTCGATCGCGCAGCTCGACGAGAACCTCGCCGCGGTCGACGTCTCGCTCTCGCCCGAGGACGAAAAGCGGCTCGACGACGCGAGCGCCTTCGACCTCGGCTATCCCTACCAATTCATCTCGAACATCCAGAAGCGCTGGTGAAGCGGCGCGCCGGAGGGAGGACGAGCGCCTCCTCCGCGTAGGTTCGCACCGCATCGGCGCCGGGGAGCGTCGGCGCGCGCGACGGGGCGTTCGTCCGCCGTGGCTTCGTCCTTCCATCGTCACCGGACGAGGGGGCGCTGCCCGAAGGATGAATTGATCCTCATTCGACGCCGTGACTTAATCGCCGCGATTCTCGGCCTTTTTCATTCGGAGACCTCGATGAGAAACAAGCTTTCCATGGCATTGGCGGGCCTCGTGACCCTGTCGGTCGCGACGAGCGCGGAGGCGGCGATCCGCGTCGCGGTGGTGACCGGTCCCGCCAACACCGACTCGGCCCCGCTCGCGGCGGCGCAGCTGAACGACGACACCTTCTTCGACTTCACGGCGACCGTCGTGACGCCGGACCAGGTCGACACGGCCGCCGAGCTCGCCGCGTTCGACGTCGTGGTCTTCGGTGACTCGGGCAACAACAACAACACCTGGACGGACGCGTTCGCGCTGGCGCTCGTCGACTTCGCGAACGCCGGTCATGGCGTCGTGAGCACCGGCTGGGCGGACTACGCCATCACGACCTCGTCGACGCGCGACACGGCGCTCGATCAGGTCATGCCCATCGACTCGTCGCCGAACGGCAACAACGTCTTCTGCACGGGCCCGAACATCACCCTCACCGTCAACGCTCCCGCCCACCCGGTCACCGCGGGCATCACGTCCTTCGTCGACAACTCCAACGACATGGAGATCTCGCCCTTCGGCCCCGACGCCACGAACGGCCTCGTGCTCGCGACCGCGAGCGCCGCGAGCTGCACCAACACCACGCGGAACGTCGTCGTCGTCGGCGAGCTCGGCACCGGCCGCCTCGTCTACCTCGGCCCGCTCTACATGGCGAACACCTCCTACGCCAACAGCGGTCTCCGGACCGGCACCCCGGACCGGCTCTTCGAGCAAGCGGTCGCGTGGGCCGCGGGCCCCGGCGTGATCGACACCGACATGGATGGCATCCCGGACGCGACGGACAACTGCCCCACGGTCGCGAACACGAACCAGCTCGACACCGACAACGACGGCATCGGCGACGCGTGCGATCCGGACATCGACAACGACGGCGTGCCGAACGCGACGGACAACTGCCCCACGGTCGCGAACATGGGACAGACCGACACCGACAACGACGGCATCGGCGACGCGTGCGATCCGGACATCGACAACGACGGCGTCCTCAACGCGATGGACAATTGCCCCACGGTCGCGAACGCGAACCAGCTCGACACCGACGGTGACGGCATCGGCGACGCGTGCGACGGCGACGACGACATGGACGGCGTGCTCGACGGCGTCGACAACTGCCCGCTCGTCGCGAACCCGGATCAGCTCGACACGGACGGCGATGGGATCGGCGACGTGTGCGATCCGGACATCGACAACGACGGCGTGCCGAACGCGATGGACAACTGCCCGCTCGTCGTGAACGTCAACCAGCTCGACACGGACGGCGACGGGATCGGCGACGCGTGCGATCCGGACATCGACAACGACGGCGTGCCGAACGCGATGGACAACTGCCCGCTCGTCGCCAACCCGAACCAGGCGGACTCGAACGGCAATGGCATCGGTGACGCCTGCGACACGATGGGCACCACGTCCTCGTCGACGTCGACCGGCTCCGGCACGACGAGCAGCTCGACGGGCCAAGGCGGCGCGAGCGCGACCTCGACCGGCTCGGGCACCACGTCCGGCGCGGGCGGAGGCGGCGGCTCCGACGGCGGCTCGACCACGTCGAGCGGCTGCAGCTGCGAGATCGAGCGCAACGGCTCGGGTCAGGGCGCTCTGCTCGTCGCGGTGGGCATCGCCGCGGTGATCGCGCGACGACGTCGTCGCGCCTGAGGCTCGAATCGAAAGCGCGCGCGGACGGGATCGCCTCGAGAGGGGCGGTCCCGTTCGCCTTTTTCAGCGCTGCTCGACGAGCTCGA
Organism: uncultured Polyangiaceae bacterium; assembly: GCA_964467935.1. Taxonomy (GTDB): domain Bacteria; phylum Myxococcota_A; class Polyangia; order Polyangiales; family Polyangiaceae; genus CAYYKK01. Next base: position 2,847 of record CAYYKK010000433.1, on the reverse strand, counting down.
GCGTGGCGCCGACGCCGTCGCGAGGGGAGTAGAGGAGCACGGCGACCTCGCCCGCCTCGACGACGACCTCGAGGCTCTGCCCGCGGAAGGCCTTCTGCAGCGCGTCGCTGCTCGGCCCCTTGCCGCGCATCCACATCTCGACCGTGTGCGGCCCCGGCGTCGCCTCGACGAAGTGCGCCTCGTAGAGCGGCTCGACCCGCTCGACGCCGTCGACCAGGATGACCGCCTCGAGCGTCCCCGCCACCAGCTTGCCCAGCGCCTCGAGGTGGAGCGCCGTGAGCAGCTTGCCCACCGTTCGTTGGCCCGGCGTGAGCGCCACGTGAATCTCGATGCCCGTCCTCGTCTGCATCCTCTCGACCCCTCGCGGGAGAGCCTAACGGTACGTCAGGAGCCTGCACCAGCGAGAACGACGCGCGCGAGGGCGTCGGCAGAGGCGTCGGGACGTCGGGGGCGAGCGATCGACCAGGGCGATGACGCCGGGGTCAGGATCCGCCGAGGGCGGCCAGAAAGAGCATGAGGCCGGTGGCGAACAGCGCCGTCCCGAGGAGGAAGGTCGGGACGTCCGCCCAACGCCCCGCTCTCGCCTGCTCGGCCCGCCACGCCTCGCTCATCGTCATGACCGCACTCTATCGAGGCGCGATCCTTTTCGCAACAAAAAGTTGCGATAGACGACGCGCGACCCGAGGCGCAGCAAACAGCCTGAGCAAAGGCGCCTCGGCGTCGAGGGCAGAGCGTGCAGCCACAAGTTGCGATGGCCTCGGTGTCCGCGGTCGCCTAGAGTGACGAGCGGATGGCGCAGAAGAAACGAGCGGAGAAGCCCGCGCCGACAGCGTCTCGAAGCTCCGCCCGTCCGAGCCCGGCGGAGAGCGTGGGCCGTGGCGAGGCGGTGGTGCGCGCGGTCATCGAGGCGACCATCGAGGAGCTCGCGCGCGTCGGCTTCACGGCGATGAGCATCGAGCAGGTCGCCGAGCGCGCGGGCGTCAACAAGACGACCGTCTATCGGCGCTTCCCGACGAAGGTCGACCTCGTCGTCGCCGCGCTGAAGACGCAGAAGGGCCCGCTCGTCCGCGATCCGGTCGACCACGGCGACCTCCGCAGCGATCTCGTCGCCCTCCTCGGCGCGACGAACCGCGCGATCAGCGAGGGACGTGGCAAGAGCTTGTTCCGCACGCTGCTCGGTGAGCGCGCGGATCCCGAGGTCGCGCGGCTCGCCGAGCGGCTCCGGCGCGATGGAGAGCGCGGACCGATGCTGGTGCTCCAACGGGCGATCGCGCGCGGCGAGCTCGCGCCCGAGACCGATCTCTTCCTGCTCTTGCACGCGCTCTTCGGCGCGATCATGCACCGCGTGTTCCTCGAGGATCAGGCGATGACCCACGCGGAGATCGAGAAGCTCACCGACATGGTCCTCTTCGGCGTGCTCCGACCGTCGCACCGGAAGCGGTGAGGGCGCGCGGCGCCCGTGCGTCGTGCTCGGCGGAGGACGCGCGCGCTCAAGGCGAGGCGCGCGCGTGGCGGGCAGGCGGTGGGCGCGACTCCTCGGCCTCCGAGGGCGGCAGGGTCACGCGGAACGTGCTGCCCCGGTAGGGCGTCGACTCGAACGTGAGCTGCCCGCCCATCTCGGTGACGAGCCGCTGGCTGATCGCGAGCCCGAGCCCCGTGCCGCTGCCCGGCGCCTTCGTCGTGAAGAAGGGCTCGAAGATGCGCGACGCGTGCTCCGGCGAGATGCCGACGCCGTTGTCGCCGACCTCGATGATCGCCCCCCCGCCGCTCGCGGGGCGGACGACGACGCGCAGCACGTTCGCCTCGCGTGGGTTGCCGCGCATCGCCTCGAGCGCGTTGGTGATGAGGTTGAGGAGCACCTGACCGAGGCGCGCGACGCTGCCGCGCACGGGCGGCGCGGGCGAGTGCTCGAACGCGAGCACCGCGCGATCCGCGATGCTCTTGCCCGCGAGCGCGAGGATCGACTCGACCACCGCGAGCGCGTCGATCGGGCCGACCACCGCGTCGTCGACGCGCGAGAGCGCGAGGAGGTCCCGCACGATCGCGCGGATGCGATCGACGCCCTCGAGCGCGACGCCGAGCACGGCGCGGCTCTGACCCGCGGCCTCGCCGAGCGGCAGGAGACCCCGGATCGCGATCTCGATGTTGTTGAGCACGTAAGCGAGCGGGTTGTTCACCTCGTGCGCCACGCCGGCGGCCAAGAGCCCGATGGACGCCATGCGCTCCGCGATGAGCAGCTGCTGCTGCAGGCGGGCGCGCTCGGTGACGTCGCGGCCGACGATGAGCCGCGCGGGCCTGCCTTCGAAGCTCACGAGCTGCGCAGGCGCGATCTCGACGATGACGATGCGACCGTCGCGCGCGAGCAGTCGGATCTCGGAGAGCTCCGGCGTGTTCTCGTCGACCGGCTGCTGCATCCGCGCGCGAATGAGCTCCCGCGACGCGGGCTCGACCAGGTCGAGCATCGCCTTGCCGGCGAGCTCTTCGTTGCGCTCGTAGCCGAGCGTCCGGAGGTTCTCGCGGTTGAGCCACAGGAGGACGCCGTCCCGGTGGATCATCACGAGGTCCGGGAGGCGATCGAGGATCTCCTTGTTCTCGGCGGTGGAGCGCTGGGCCTCGCGGAGGGCGTCGGCGAGCTCGCGGCGCTGCTCCTCGAGGAGCGCGAGCGTGTCGCTCGTGAGGAACGCCGCGCGAGCGATGCGCCTGATCCTGGAAGCGATCGAGCGCGACGCGGGCAGGTCGACGACCACGTCGATCGATCGCGGCGTGACGACGCTCTCCACGATGGTGGCTCGCGGCAGGCCGAGGAGCGTCGGGACCTCGGTCAAGATCCCCTCGAAGACGTGGTTC
>CAYYKK010000432.1:0-5403 GCA_964467935.1 uncultured Polyangiaceae bacterium | reverse complement strand
CCACGGAGAGCCGACCTGGAGCTACCTCTATCGCAAGATGATCCCCGTCCTCGCCCGCGCGGGGCTCCGCGCGGTGGCGCCGGATCTCATCGGCTTCGGACGCTCCGACAAACCGATGCTCGAGAGCGACTACACGTACGAGCGCCACGTGGGCTGGACGAAGAAGCTCCTCGACGCGCTCGACCTTCGCGACGCGACGCTGTTCGGTCAGGACTGGGGATCGCTCGTCGGTCTCCGCCTCGCCGCCGAGAACGAGGACCGCTTCGCGCGCATCGTCATCGCGAACGGTTTTCTGCCGACCGCCGATCGTCCGCCCCCGCGCGCGTTCCGGATCTGGCGTGGCTTCGCGCGCTACGCGCCCGTGTTCCCCGTGGGACGCATCGTCGCGTCCGGGTGCGTGACGAAGCTGCCTCCGCGCGTGCGCGCCGCGTACGACGCGCCGTTCCCGTCGCGCAACTTCCTCGCGGGCGCGCGCATCTTCCCGGCGCTCGTTCCGACCGAGCCGAGCGATCCCGCGGTCGCCGCGAACCGGGCTGCGTGGGACACGCTCGGTCGCTGGGACAAACCCTTCCTCACGCTGTTCGGCAAGAACGATCCGATCCTGGGCAACGCCGACCGGCCGCTCCAAGCGCAGATCCCCGGGGCGAAGGGCCAGCCTCACGAGCGCTTCTGGGGAGGACACTTCGTCCAAGAAGATCGCGGCGACTACCTCGCCGAGGCGATCGTGAAGTGGCTCGGGGTCGCGCCGAAGACGCCGTGACGACCGTCGCCGATGGATCCTCGAGCGCGCGGTGCTCGCGTGTCGCGCTGTGGGCGTTGGCGTGGGCGCTCGCCGTCCTGTCGTGCGGGTGCTTCTCGGCGACGTTCAACGTGCGCGCACAGCGCGCCTTCTCGAACGAGGAGGCGATCCCGGAGGTGATCCTCGATCGCGCTCAGGATCTCGTGGCGACGCGCCTCTTGGTCACCCGCCTGCTCCTCGAGACGCGCTACACGCCGGCCGATCCGTGGATCGACTCGGTGGGGCTGGAGCACGCCGAGGCGGATCGGCTGAGGCGCGAGGTGCTGTCGGCGTCGCCCTACCAGAGCGGCGAGCTCGAGGTGCCCGTCGTGAAGCTCTATCGGCTGCACCTCGAGCGCCTCGCGTGGATCGCGGAGGCGCCGCGCGGTCGGGCCGCGGCGTACCCCAACGTGCTCGCCGCGCTCTCGACCCTCGCGCCGGGCGCCGCCGATCTGGAGGCCCGCTTTCGCCGCTACGACGGCGCGACGGCGCACCAAGAGGAGGCCGTCTTCGCGGAGGCGCGCTTGCGCGAGGATCTCGCCCGCCGCGGGGTGGCCTTGCCCCCGTTCGCGCCGCGCGAGCCGGACGAGCTCGTGCTCGCGCGTGAGGCGACGGCCTTCGCCGGGCGTGAGGCGGAGGCGGCGCAGGCCGATCTCGCGCTCGCGATCGACGCGCTCGCCAAGGCCGATCTGTCGGGGCCGATGCAGGATCGCATCGCGCGGGACGGGCTCGCGGTTCTCTCGGTCGCCCTCCGCGCGACGCTCGAGGGACAAGCGCTCGTCTCCACGGTCGAGACCCAGTACGCGCGGGCGGCGCAGTCCGCCGAGCGAGAGATCTTCCGCCCGCGCCCGGCGAACGTCGACGAAGAGATGGGGCTCGTCGACGTCGCCGCGCGCATGAAGGGCGTCGAGGTGCGGAGCGCGCGGGACGCTTCGGTCCTCGACCGCGCGACCAAAGTCCTCTCGGCGGGGCTCCGCGTTTCGCCCGACGACACCGCGGGCTTCGCGCTGCGCGAGAGCATCGTCGACCAAGTGCTCGGCGTGCAGTGGGACGCCCTGCACGCGCACGTGCGGCTCGACGGCGAGGTGCTCTTCTACCACCAGATCGGCACGAACGGGATCAGCGGGGACTACACCGGGCGGACGAGGCGGCTCGACTACGCCGTCGCGCCGATCGCGACGATCGGCGGTCGCATCATGCTGGGCTTCGATTGGCTCCACATCCAGAACGCGGCGTCGCTGAACGGCTCGTTCCAGACCGATCGCTTCTACAGCGCGAACGGCACGATCACCGGCTCGGGATCGCTCGCGCAGCAGCTCGGGTTGAAGGGCGTCGCGAGCGACGTCGTCGACATCGCCGCCGACCTCATCGGCATCCGCACGCGCGTGAAGAACGCGCGGTTCACCGCCGGGGAGGTCACGCAGATCGCGGTCGACCCGAAGACCGGCCGTGACCTCGGCGTCGTCGACAGGGCGCCGATGCAGGTCGGCTTCACGCAGGTCGACGTCGCCTACAACACGGCCTTCCTGCTCCCACCCGACGTCGTCGGCGCGTATTGGATCGAGGAGCTGCTCGTGGGTTTCCGGTACATGAACTACCGGCTGCCGCGCATCCTCTACGAGCTCAAGGACGTCGCCCCACGCGGCTCCAAGAGCCAGGACTTCAGGTTCGATCGCGAGAGCCCGGCGCAGAAGCTCACGAGCAACTACTACATGGGCGGCGGGACGTTCCGCTTCGGCCAGGGCGAGGAGCACGTCGTCTCGCTCTACGGCGACGTCGGCTTCTACGGTGGGGCGGGCACCAGCCGGTACACCTTCTCGCCGACCGAAGCGCGCGAGCCCGCCGCGATGGTCTTCGACGGATCGCTCGGTCTCGGGGCTCGCCTCCGGCTCACGCCGCGCAAGAACCAGTTTCGGATCTTGCTCGAAGCGCAGTACCACGGCGAGATCGTCTACCAGACGATCCTCTCCGGCCTGCGCGCGACCGTCACGAAGGACGGCACGACGTACACGGTCGACAAGAAGGTGGACTTCGGGGGGACCGACGTCTTCCACGGTCCCCGCCTGCAGATCGTCGGCGTGTTCTGACTACGGCGCGGCCTCCACGCAGTGAGCCCCGTTGCCGCCGCCTTGCGGTCCGCCCTTGCCCGCGCCGCCGCCGGGGGGAGCGCCGGTGGGGCCGGTCTGCGGTTGCGTGTCGAGCGTCTTGCAGACCGCGACCGCGAGCGCGTCGTGCTGGGTCGTGTCGCCGGGGTTCACCGCCGCGCCGTTCGCGTCGAAGAACCACTTCGACGTGTCGACGGTGAGCGCCAGGCTGACGGGCGTCGCCGCGTCGACGGTCACGTCCCCGTCGGTGCCCTGCTCGGCGAGAAAGTGTCCGGCGAAGTTGAACGCCGCGCCTTGGTAGGTGCCCTCGACGAGGACCGACGCCTTCGACGAGACGAAGTCGGCGAGCGCCGGATCGCTCGTGTCGGCGGTCGCGTCGAGCGGCTCGATCTCGATCTCGGCGCCGCCGTAGGTGCCGCTCGGGATCGAGCCGAGGTCGAACTCGCGGTGCGCGCCGTTCGCGATCTCGTCCGCGCTGAGATCGACGACGACCGGGCCGATCTCCGCCGCGGGCCCGGTGGCCTGCTCGTGGATGTACCCGACCTTCGCGTGCGCGACGAGCACGCGCACCCTCGTGATCGAGAGCGAGCCGTCGTTGGTGCCGCCGGTGACGGCGTTCGCGATGGTGCCCTGGAGGGCGGCGACGTCGACGCCGAGCTTGACGTCACCCGCCGCGCCGGACGAGTTGCAGCCCGCGAGCGCGAGGATCGCGGCGGCGGCGATGATGCTTCGTGCCATAAGATTCGATCTCCTTCTGTTTCCTGACCCCCGCGTGCCTTCGCCCGCATCGAGGAGACCCTTCGCCGGGCCGTGTCGAAAAGAGTCGATCGAGGCGCTCCGCCACGGCGCTCGCGAGGCGCGGCCGTTCCCCAACGGAAGCCGATGTGCGCGGTGATCCTCGCGGATTGCTTGCGCCGTGCGGGCTCGTCCGCACCTTGAGTGACCGAGAAGGATCATGCACGAATCGATTCGAGAGCCCGCGGTCGCGGGCATGTTCTATCCCGGATCCTTCGAGGAGCTCGACGAGGTCGTGGTCGAGCTGCTCGCCGACGCGCAGCCCGATCGGGCGCTGCCGCTGCCGAAGGCGATCGTCGTACCGCACGCGGGGTACGTGTACTCGGGGCCCGTCGCCGCGACGGCGTTCGCGCGCCTCGCGCCGCACGCGTCGAGGATCGGCCGGGTCGTGCTCCTCGGGCCGGCGCACCGCGCGTTCGTCGCTGGCGTCGTGTGGCCCGGCGCGAGCGCGATGCGCACGCCGCTTGGCGACGTGGCCGTGGACGTCGAGGCGCTCCGACGCGTGCCGCGCGTCGCCGCCGATCCGGAGGCGCACCGGAGAGAGCACTCGATCGAGGTCGAGCTGCCGTTCCTGCAGCGCGTCGCGCCCGAGGCCAAGGTCGTGCCGCTCGTCGTCGGGCGGGCCACGCCCGAGGAGGTGGGGGAGATCCTCGCGGCGCTCTGGGGCGGCCCAGAGACCGTGGTCGTCGTGAGCTCGGATCTGTCGCACTACCTCCCGTACGAGATCGGCCGTCGGGAGGACCGGCGGACGAGCGCGCGCATCGTGTCCCTCGACGGCCCGCTGCGCGGCGAGGAGGCGTGCGGTGCAGCGGCGCTGAACGGGCTCTTGTGGGTCGCGCGCCGCAAGGGGCTCCGCTGCGAGCTGTGCGATCTGCGGAGCTCGGGAGACACGGCGGGAAGTCGCGATGGCGTCGTGGGGTACGGCGCGTTCGCGTTCTTCGAGGGAGAGGCGTCGTGAAGATCTCACCGGAGCGAGGTCGCGAGCTGCTCTCGTACGCGCGCGCGTGCGTGCTCCACCGCCTCGGCGGACCGCTCCCCGACAAGCCCACGGGAGCGTGGTGCAGCGCGCCCGCGGCGACGTTCGTCACGCTGCGCTGGGCCGAGGACGATGCGCTCCAGGGCTGCATCGGCACGCTCGAGCCGCACCGATCGCTCGTCGACGACGTGCAGGAGAACGCGATCGCCGCGGCGTTCGAGGACCCTCGGACGCCACCGCTCGAGCGCGCGCGCGACGTCGACGAGCTCGTCTTCGAGCTGTCCATCCTCTCGCCGCTCGAGCCCGTTCCCTTCACCGACGAGGCCTCGGCGCTCGCGGCCCTCCGGCCCGGCATCGACGGCGTCGTGTTCTCCTCGCGTGGTCGTCGCGCGACGTTCTTGCCGGTGATGTGGGATCGGCTCGCCACGCCGAAGGCCTTCATGGGCGCGCTGAAGCGCAAGGCGGGGCTCTCCGCGGACGACTGGGGCGACGACGTGCGGCTCGACCGCTACACGGTCGACCGGCACGAGCTCGCGAGCAAGGCGGCGAGGTCGTCGTGAGCGACGCGGACTTCGTCGGGCGCTACTTCCACGAGGCCGCGGACGGGCGGCTCGTGTGCGATCTCTGCCCGCGCGACTGCAAGCTCGCCGACGGTCAGCGCGGCCTGTGCTTCGTGCGCAAGCGCGTCGGCGATCACATCGCGCTCACGACCTACGGCCGCTCGAGCGGCTTCGCGATCGACCCGATCG
>CAYYKK010000431.1:0-5411 GCA_964467935.1 uncultured Polyangiaceae bacterium | reverse complement strand
CTGCGCCGGCGCCGCTCAGCCCGAAAGGACGGGGTTCACACAGCGGATACGCCTTCCCACTCGATTGGTCGAGTCCGATTCTGAATCCCGACCCTCAGATCGACTACGTTCCTATCCAGACTCAGTTCATCAACGTCGTTGCCGGATACGGCTATTACTACACCTTCAATGGGACCGCTTCAACCACCGCGGCCCCCACATCCCACATTATCCGCTTCTGGCACGGCGAATGCTCTGTCCGACAGGCGTGGCCGGATATCTTCGATCTGGTGTCACAAGGTCTCTACGACGGCATCCGTGAAGGAACCGAGCAACAAGTTTTCAAGATCTTTGGGCACACGTTCGGCACGCCGGTGTTGAATCGCACATACGACACATTTGCTCCCATGTTCATCGGGTACGTTGATGACATTCAACATGGCTTCACCTTGGAGGGGCTTTACGACGCCACTCTACTTGGCTCAAGACTCTACTCGGCAAAGATCAATCCTGCCTACACGTTGAAGGCGAATCCCGACACGGGACTGGTGGACATCGTCACTGTTCATCAGGGAGTCGTTTCCATTGGTAACTTTCTTGGCTTTGGCAATCCCAAGGATGCCTTAACAGCGGCGCTCAAGGATACTCTTCCCGCTCAGCTCATGAAGGCATTCAACGACAAGCTCACGGTCGAGCTGAAAGCGGCGCCGATCGATTCGGCATGTGACCCGGCTGCGAGCACCGCTGATCAGCAGCAAGAGTGCTTCGATCTGGTCGTGTCCGGTACGCCTTTGACCGGTCCCATGCAGCAGCTGTTTGCAGCAGGCCTCAAAGCGACTGGCGTATCCCCTCAGGCAGCGGACGCCTTGGCCTCCTCGATGGCCCAGGGAGTGAAGCCCCACAATTTCCTCTGCAAGGAGAACCTCGACGGCCTGGGGAATCCAGACGGCTCCGGCAACTGCACGTTCCACCCCTTCGTCAAGAGACTCAATGTGCTGCCTCAGGATGTGGAGCTGGTCCTTGCTCGTGAAGTCACCAACCCAGCCATCGACCAGGACGGCAACAACGAATTGCTGCTGATCCGGTATCTCCCCCAAGTCGCACGGGGGTTGGTTCCTGACAGCGCTCCCATCCCTATCGACTGCGACAAGCCGCTTCAATCCAATTTCGATGTGACGACGTTGACCACGCACTACGGAAATCCATGAAACTGCGGGTTCGGCACTTCATGGGGGTTCTTCTAGGCATGTCTTTGTGCCTGAGCTGCTCCTGCGGTGCCAGGAGCAGCCTCGAAGTAGACGGGACCTATCCGAGCGGTGATGGTGGTGCCGGCGCAGGCGGGAGCACCACTTCCTCGTCGACACTTGCTGGAATGCCGGCCAGCTCCAGCTCCACAGGGTATCCGTTGCATGGCTGCGATGGGTTCCCCGGACCTCCGATGGTCAAGGTGACCACCAAGAACGGGGCGGCATACTGTATCGACAGCACCGAAGTGACCAACGACGACTACCTAGCCTTCATCAACTCGAAGCCTTCCTTGGACGGTCAGCCCCCGGAGTGTGACTTCAACAAGTCATATCTCCCGCACCCCAACATCCCCGAGCCATGGCCCAAGTCAGGACGGGAGAACTACCCAATTCACTGGATCGACTGGTGTGATGCCCGTGCCTACTGCGCTTTCGCCGGAAAACGCCTCTGCGGGCTAGTTGGGGGACAGGCGAATCCTCAGAACGATCTCGACCCGGAAAAGAATGAGTGGATGAACGCTTGCACTCATCAGGGTGATTCGCTTTACCCGTACGGGCCCGGGCTCGTTCCGGGGGCTTGCAATGTCGGCAGTGTGAGCCTGGACGACAAGTCAGCTCCGGTCGGTTCCTTTCCCAAGTGCGAAGGGGGCTTCCCTGGGCTCTTTGACATGGTCGGCAATGTGAGCGAGTTCGTGGACAACTGCTCCGGTGGGTCCTGCGAAACGATGGGGCCGTCGTTCTTCAACAGCGGAGACACGTGTGCCCCTTCTGGCGTCGTCGACTTGATCAAGGCCGGAGGGTCCATCTTCGGCGTTCGCTGCTGTAAGGATTCGGATTGAACGGCACCAACGGGCCTCAACAGGAGAGAGCCGAGATGAATAGTGTTCTAAGCATCGACTTCGCCGACAGCTTCCCCCGACGCGAACCGGCCTTGAAGGCCATCGGCATTCAGTACACCATTTCTCCGGACGGCAGGCAACTCACGCTGGAGCGGCCACTTGCAAGCTACAGCGGCCAAGACGTGATCAAGTGGGCGACCAACCCTTTCGAAGGAACGCCTCTATTTGCAGGCCTGGATTTGCCTGTTGCTAGGGCAGTGGCCGAAGCCATTCATGAGACGTACTGCGATCGGGACGGGAAGTGGTAGCTTGCCCCAGGTGTGCTGTTCTTTTCGGAGGCTTGACGCACGGTCGGTGTAGTAAAGAAGACTATGCCGGCCCCGGATGACGTGGAACAAACCTTTCAGAGACTGACGCCTGTCCTTCTCGATCAGGGATGGCTTTTCTCGCAGCGAATTCTCGGGGGCGAACTCGACGCTCTCTGGGATCATTGTGAGCAACTTGGCCAAGTGCCGCCCGGCGATGTCGATGCTCGACGCGAAGCCGAGCGTGGGATCGACGACATCTTGGTGTTCAATGCGTCCAATCCAGGGTACCGGGCATACTATGTTTGGCTGGCGATGCGGCAGCCCTTCGTGTGTGGCTTCTCCCATCTCTTGGAGGCTGGCGTTGTTCACTACTACAACAACGACTTTCTTTCGTGTGTCCACTGCTTGCTTCCGGCTATTGAGGGCGTCCTCCAGGCGCACTACCGGCACCATAATCACGTGGACGGTGACCGGCAGCTCAGATATGGGCAACTCATTGAGTTTCTGCGCTCCGAGCGACCAACTCGGTCCTTCTCGCAGCGGCATGCCCTATTTCGCAGGGCCCTCGCGGACTTCCTGGAACGCTGGTTGTGGGTCCGGACCAGGGACGCGGACTGGGATCTATCCTTTTTGAATCGTCACTATGCGTTGCATGGCCTGGGCCAAGAGAGCTACTATCGATCGCACGACTGTCATCGACTGTTTCTCTTCCTCGATTTGTACATGGAGATGCTCTCGTTCGAGACGGGGGTGGGTGAATACGGCTTCTTGCCAAATCACGAACCGGGGATCGTGCGAAGGGTCGAGTGCTATAGAGCGCTGATAGCTCGGCGCGCGGCGAACGCGCAGACTCAGTATGATCTGCTGATGAGTGAACACCCGTCCTTCCACCAGGAGGACCTGCGAGAGTCATTTGACCAGCGGGCTCTTCGGTGGAAGGCATTGATGGACGAAGATCTTGAAATGCCACCGGCGAGGCAGGTGCCGCTCGACGAGCCGCCTCCAACTGTTCTTGATCTTGTGCGTCAGCTGATAACTCTCATTCGACGCTAGGATTGTCCTAAGGAGTCAGTCTTCGGATCCCGTCGTTCCCGCCCCAGTAGACTGACCCGTTCCGGACCAGGATGGCCTTCGGCCAGTCGATGCCCGTTGCCAAGATCCTCGGGCACCCTCCGGTTTTGGGCAGAACGACGATACTCCCGTCAGTGTTCGTGTGATTCCGACGCAAAACCACACAAGCCAAGTACAAGTTGGTCGAATCGACGGCCATGGCTTCGATGTGGCTGCAGACCGGTTCGGGACCAACTTGGACTTTGCCACCCGTCTTTGTGTTGCTTCTCCAAACCGACGTCCCTTCGGTGAAGAACAAGTCCGTCCCATCCGTGGCGAGAACCTCCCCGGTCCCGTCAGCCAGCGGGGTTACCTGGTTCGTGGCCTTGTCGATGCGGTCCAAGTGGTAGCCGAGGGTGAAGACCGCGTCCGGCGTCGTCACCATGGCTTTCACCACAAGACCTGGCAGCGAAGGGGCTATCAGGGCTGGCTTCGTCCATCCCGTTGGCAGACGGTACACCCCGTCGGTGCTCGCCCAGTACAGCCCGGAGGCGTCGATAGCCATGGGGCTTCCGCCAGATGGTGCGATCTTTGTCGCGGTCTTGGTGGACTTCTTGAACTGAATGACCCCGTCTGCACTCCAGTACAAGTTGGCATCATCGCCGATGATGATCTTGGGAGAAGGCTTCGGGAGGGTCACCGCAGCCTTGCCGGGCTCGACCATGTGCAGGGACGACTCCAGGATCGTGCTCGTCCAGTACACGGCGTGGTCATCGACGACGAGAGAGTCCACCGTCCCCGGATCCTTGGCGAGCATGACCAGCTCCTTCGGGGTGACGGGAGCAGCTGGCGGGCATACTGGCGCTGGTGGCGCCGTCGCAACCGCAGACGGGGCCGGGGCCGGGCTCGGCTTGTCGTCCCCGAGGAAGTGCACGGCCGTGAGCGCCCCGGCTCCGAGGATGAACAGGCTGACGGTTGATGCACCGAGGGGATTTCGTCGAGCCACGTGGGGAGCCTACCCGACCTTGAGCCGAGTCGGCATGTGGCCGCTTTGCCTACACTAGGCAGTGAAGTCCGGTATCATCAGAGCAAGCAGTGGATACAGGTGCTCATGGGAGATCTCGGCTCGAAGTACGGAGCCAGAGGGTGACTTCAGGTGAAGAAACGCTGTCCTTGTGCCTTCAATCGGCGTCGCGTTCACGATCCGCCCCTCAGCATCTCGGTCAACGTCCACCTCTACGTATTCCTCATGATCGAGGACTTCGAGAAAGAGAGGACGCCGTTCCGGGATCATGTCGTAGCCTCACGAAAAGTAGATTATCCTTGCTTCCGTGAAAGCGTTGGTCCTCCTGATTCGAGTCCTTGGCTGTCCGACTCGTGCATGGTGATGATGATCTGGCCGTGGCCGCAGAGGCAAGGGAAGCGTTTCCACTCCTGGTGGGTCCAGCTCATACCTCGAATGTAGTCTCACACGCCAGAGCACGCCAGGGACGCCCTGCCCGACAAATCGCTCATCTGCCCGACAAGTCGAGGTCAGGCAGGGGTTTGCGGGCAAAGCCGCCCGGACCCCTGCACCTGACCCCTTGACCCCTGCAGGAGCTCCCCAGACCCCTGTCGGAAGTCCCGGGAGGCGTACCACCACTGGTTTTCATTCAGCTTTTCCGGTTCCACCCACCCGAGCGTTTCCAGCCCCCGAAGTTCCTGTCCATCCCGCGCCCGAGCCCGTGACTCCCGGGGTGTCGCCAACGAGGCGACCGACAGGAGAGAGGATCATGACGACGAAGAAGAACGGGAACGCAGGGGCGAAGGGTCAGATGAAGACGGAGAACGTCGTGGAGACGGCGATGGAGGAGATCCCGGAGATTCGGGCGAGCGTGCTGGAGACGCGGGATCGGGAGCTGCTTTCGCGGGGACAGCGCCTCTTGACGATGATTCAGTCGCCGGTGTTCGCGGCGCGGGCGGCGCGAGCGGGGTATTCGAGTGAGGAG
>CAYYKK010000430.1:0-5411 GCA_964467935.1 uncultured Polyangiaceae bacterium | reverse complement strand
GCGAAGCTCGGCGGATCGAGCACGACGAGATCGAAGCGCTCGCTGCGCGTCGCCGCCTCCGCGAGGTACGAGAAGCAGTCGGCGTCGATGACGACGTGCCTCTCCGGATCGGCCCCGACCCGCGCGAGGTTGCGCCGCGTCCACTCCGTCACCGTCCGCGACACGTCGACCGTCGTCGTCGTCGTCGCGCCACCGAGCGCGGCCACCACCGAGAAGCTGCCCGTGTACGCGAAGAGGTTCAGCACGCGCGCGCCGCGCGACCAAGCGCGCACGCGCGTCCGGTTCTCGCGCTGATCGAGGAAGAGACCCGTCGAGAGACCGTCGCCGAGGCGCACCTCGAACGGGACGCCGTGCTCGTGGACCACGAACGCCTCGGGGGCGGCCGAGCCGCGCACCGGCTCGCGCGGCGCGAACTCCTCCCGCCGCGCGTCGACGATGCGACTCGCGTGCTTCGGTCGATTCTTCACGTACACGCCGGCGGCCCCGAGCGAGAGGGCCGCGTCGAGGACGGCCTCGCGCGCCTCGGCCGGGAGCTCCTCGGTGATCTGCACGACGAGGTGATCGCCGTAGGCGTCGATCGCGACGCCGGCGATCCCGTCGGCGGCGCCGTTCACGATCCGGAGCGCGTCCGTGTCGCCCGCCGCGACGATGCCGTAGCGCTTCTGCGCGGCCGCTCGTAGCGTCGCGTCGAGCGACGCGAGATCGAGGGGCGAAGGCTCGGTCGAGAGCGCCTCGGCGAGAGCCCGGGGGACCGGGGAAGAGATTACGAGCGGCGCGCCGCTCGACGGGTGCGAGAGCTCGAGCCGCGTGGCGTGCAGCATCAGCCGCTGCGCGGGCGCGCCCCCGTAGAGGGTGTCGCCGACGATGGGCGCCCCGGCCGCGGCGAGCTGCACGCGGAGCTGGTGCGTGCGCCCCGTCTGGGGCGACAGCTCGACGAGCCTTCGCCCCGCGCGCTGGGACAGCACGCGCACGAAGGTCACGGCCTCCTTGCCGGCGCTCGGGCGAGATCGATCGGGCGCGCCTCGCTCGCGCTTCGCGTCGAATCCGCCTCGCCCTCGCCGCGCGAGCCGCGCGTCGCCACGCTCGGGTGGCGTCGGCGCTCGAGCGATCCGCGTCCCATCGCGCCCCTCCTCGATTCGATGCCGCAAGACGCCGTCGGGAGGGAGGCGCAGCGGCCCTTCGACGACCGCGACGTACGTCTTCGACACCTTTCGACCCTCGAACTGCTCGGCGAGCTTGGGGTTCGCGGCCTTCCGTCGCGCGAAGACGAGCACGCCCGACGTGTCCCGGTCGAGCCTCTGGTGGATGCCGAGGTAGGGCTCCGCGAAAGCGCGCTGCGTCCCCGAGAGCCGCGCGAGCAAGCGCGAGTAGGCGTCGTCACGCGACACCTCGTCCGGCGCGTGCGTGCTGATTCCCTCGGGTTTGTCGACGGCGACGACGTCGTCGTCCTCGTAGAGGATCCACTCCTCGGGGAACGGCTCGAAGAGCCCGCGCAGGCTCGCCATCGGGCGACGTTCGAGCTCGCTCACTTCTGGATCGTCGTCCCCGGCGGTGGGCTGAACGTGAACTCGCTCGGATCGATCTTGTCGGGCGTCTCCTGCGCGGAGAACTCGAACCGGTTCCGGTTGCCCTGCGCGTCGAGGATGAGGACGGCGACCATCGCGCCGAGGTCCTTCTTCTCGAGCTTGTCCTTGTCGACGTAGAAGAGCGCCGACTCGTACGACGGCGTCTCGGCGAGCGGCTTGCCCACGAGGACGGGGCCTTTGTCGAACTTCGCCTTGTCGTTGAACGTGAACGAGAAGCTCGAGCGGATCCCCGTGCCCATGATGAACGAGAGGGCGCCGGGATATTCCGTGCCCTTCACCGACTGCTCGAACATCTGCGCGTCGTCGGCGATGTAGACCTTCACGCTCGTGCCGTCCGAGACGATGCGGTTCTGATTCGGCGGATCGTAGCGGAAGGAGATCTTGTTCGGCTTCTCGACGAAGACGACGCCGTGCGACTCCTTCTCGTTGCCCGTGATCTTCTGCTTGTACTTCTGGACGAACCTGGCTTTGAAGGTCTTCTTCGGGAGATAGAGCGCGTCGAGGTCCGCCGCGACGGCGTCGGCCGATCCGGGGGTCGGCGGCGGTGCGACGGGCGCCCCCGCGTCGGCTACGGCGACCGACGTGGGGGTCGTCGTCGGGGCGGGAGTGCCAGCGTCGGCGATCGCGCTCGGCCTCTCTTTCGGAGCGGGGGCCGCCGAGGCGTTGGCCGTGGCGCTCGACGGGGCGATCGCGGAGCCGCTCACCGCCGGCGCTGGCTCGCTCGACGCGGAGGGCGGCGTCACGGGGCCGCCGCTCGCCGAAGCCGCGGGCGAGCTCGACGCCACGAGCGCGGTCGACGCAGCGCTGGCCGTCGGCGATGTGCCTTTCGGGTCCTCCCCACACGCGACGAGCGACAACGCGAGGGCGGCCGCCGCGCGTCGACGAAGTGCCGTGCGCGTCATGTCGGACACCCGTCGAGGCCCTCGTCCGACGGGCCGCGATTCGCCGTGGTCGAGCGGGCTGTTCATGCGCTCCTCATACCCTCGGTCACCGGGGGCCGACACGCGAAAACGCGCGCGCCCATAGTTCTTGAAGGGGGCTCTGTCCTTTCTGTTAGGCTCCCCGGGGTATGTCCGAGGGCACGGATCGCGCGCCCCAGCGAGTGATTGGTCGCTACGCGCTCTACGGCGAGATCGCCGCGGGGGGCATGGCGACCGTGCACGCTGGTCGGCTCCTCGGTCCCGTCGGGTTCTCCCGAACGGTGGCGATCAAGCGGCTACACCCGCAGTACGCCAAGGATCCTGAGTTCGTCTCGATGTTCCTCGACGAGGCGCGCGTCGCCGCCCGGATCCAGCACCCGAACGTCGTCTCGACGCTCGACGTCGTCGCGCTCGAGGGCGAGCTGTTCTTGGTGATGGAATACGTGGAGGGCGAGTCGCTCGCGCGCATGCTGCGCACCCTGCGGAGCGAGAAGCGGCTCATGCCGCCGAAGATCGCTGGGAGCATCATCTGCAACGCCCTCTACGGTTTGCACGCCGCGCACGAGGCGAAGAGCGAGCGCGGCGAGCCGCTCGGGATCGTGCACCGCGACGTCTCGCCGCAGAACATCTTGGTCGGGGTCGACGGCGCGGCGCGCGTGCTCGACTTCGGCGTCGCGAAGGCGGCCGGTCGCGTGCAGACGACGCGCGAGGGACAGGTCAAAGGCAAGCTCGCGTACATGCCGCCCGAGCAGCTCGCCGGCGAGAAGGTGGACCGCCGGCTCGACGTCTACGCCGCGAGCGTGTGCCTCTGGGAGACGCTCACCTCGCGCCGCCTGTTCGACGGCGAGAACGAGGGCGCCGTGCTCCAGCAGGTCCTGAACGGCAAGGTCACGCCTCCGAGCGAGCTCGTCGAGGGACTGCCGGCCGGGGTGGACGAGATCATCCTGAAGGGGCTCCGTCGCAACCCGAACGATCGCTACCAGACGGCGCGGGAGATGGCCGTCGATCTCGAGGACGTGCTCGGCGTCGAGATCCCGAGGCGCGTCGGCGCGTTCGTCGAGGAGTGCGCCGGCGAGTCGATCGCCCGCCGGGCAGCGCGCATCAAGGAGATCGAGAGCAACTCGACCGACCCGTCCGCCGACGCGAAGCTCTCGGAGATCAGCGGCGTCTCGCAAGCGAGCGCCATGGCGCCGGTCGCGGGGCTCGCCTTGCCGGGGGCGCGTCCGCCGTCGAGCTCCTCCACGAGCCTCGAGGCGATCACCCCGGCCCCGAGGCCGCGATCGCGGAACGTGCTCGTCGCGCTGGGCCTCGCGAGCCTCTTGGGGGTCTCGCTCTGGATCGTGATGATCTTCGCGGGCCGCAGCGACAAGGCGCCGGCGGAGGTGCCGCGCGCCGGCGTCGGGCAAATCGGGCCGACCGAGCTGCCGCAGCCGAGCTCCGCTCCGGCGGCGCGGTCGCAGCCACCCGCGGGCGGCGACACCGCCGAAGCCACCGGAGCGCCCGCCGGGACCGAGGGCCCGACGGCGGCGCCGACCCCGACCGACACGGCGCCGAAGGCGGCCGTCACCGCGGCGCCCCGCATCACGAAGATGTCGGCCACCGGCGTGCACACCGTGCCCACGAGACCCGCCGCGAACTGCAACCCACCCTTCGTCATCGTCGACGGGATCCGCAAGATCAAGCCAGAATGTCTATAGCGCTGCGATTGTATCTTGGTTTCGGTAGCATCTTGATGGTGACTTCGATCGCCGGCGCCGCGCGCGCCGACGAGAAGGCCGCGTGCGTCGCCGCCTACGAGGACGCCCAGACGCTGCGCTCGAAGTCGCAGCTGCGCGCCGCCCACGAGAAGCTCCTCGTCTGCGCCGCCCAGACGTGCCCGAAGGTCGTCTTCGAGCAGTGCGCCGGGTGGCTCGACGAGGTCGAGAAGTCGATCCCCACGGTGAACTTCGCCGTCACCGACGAGCAGGGCAAGGACCTCGTCGACGTCACCGTGTCGTTCGACGGCGCCGTGCTGAAGAAGGGCCTCGACGGCAAGTCGATCGGCGTCGATCCCGGGCCCCACAAATTCAAGTTCGAGTCGCCTGGACGCGCGCCGATCGAGCAAGACGTGCTCGTGCGCGAGGGCGAGAAGAGCCGCGTCATCGACGCCACGTGGAAGGGCGTCGCGAAGCCCGGCGGTGGATCGGGGGACGCGACGAAGGGCGCTGGTGCGAGCGGCGACGCGGGCCCCCGCGCCAAGCTGTCGCCGGCGTTCTGGGTGCTCGGCGGCGTCGGCGTCGTCGGCCTCGGGCTCTTCGGTACGTTCGGAGGGCTCGGCCTCTCGCAGAAGAGCAAGGACGCGGGCGCGGGCGGCTGCGCGCCGCGGTGCACCGACGCCGAGGTGAGCTCGATTCGGACGAAATTCATCGCGGCCGACGTCTCGCTGTCGATCGGGCTCGCGTCGCTCGCCGGGGCCGGTGTCTTCGGGATCCTCGCGGCGACGTCGGGATCGAAGAGCGCGAAGCCGAAGAGCGCGACGAGCCTCACCGTGACGGCGGGGCCGACGTACGGCGGCGGCTTCTTGGGCGTCTCCGGCGGCTTCTGAGCGAAAGCGCGTCGGCCGCCTGCGCGACCTTCCGGCTCGCCGCGAGGTGGGCTACGAGCGCGCCGTGAGCTCATCGTCGTCCTTCGCGCACGAACCCCAGGTGACCCCGGCGCTCGCTCGTGAGCACAAGCTCACCGCCGACGAGTCGATCGAGGTGGTGAAGCGCGTCATCGGCCGGGCGGGCGATCGACAGGTGATCGTCGGCGTGAGCCACGCCGGGCTCGAGAATGTGCGGCGGCTGTCGCACGAGGTCATGGTCGCGGGCGCGTCGGGCGTGATGGTGGCGCCGCCGGCCGGGCGCGAGGGCGACGGCGGCAGCGA
>CAYYKK010000429.1:0-5423 GCA_964467935.1 uncultured Polyangiaceae bacterium | reverse complement strand
CGTCGTCGAGCGCGAGCGCGAACGAGGGGTGGCGTCCGCGCGCGACCGCGCCCGAAAAACGGCGTCGAGCCGTCGCGGAGTCGTGGCAGCATGCGCCGATGCGAAGGGCACTGCCGTGGGCGTTCGGCCTCGTCGCGCTCGGTTGCGCCGGTGCGCCGCCCGCCGCCGCGCCGTTCCCCGACGCGAAGAACCCGCGCATCGCGGAGATCGAGGCGGCGCAGGCGAAGCGGCCGCCGCCCGCGCCGCCCGCGTGGATGAGCGCGGAGCCGGTGGAGACGCGCGCCGCTTCGTTCGCCGGGTGCATCGTCGACGCGCGCCGAGCGCGGCCGAGCTTGAGCGTCGACGGCACGACCGCGGGCGTCTTCCTCTCCGAGATGTCGGGCCAGCGAGGCGAGCTGTCGCTCGATCCCAAAGGGACGAGCGCCGCCCACCTCTCGTACGGCGCCGCGACGTTCGACACGAAGGTCTCGCTCGCCGACACGAGGGTGACGTTCCCCGAGAAGCCTGCGCCGCTCGGCGGGATCCTCCTGCTCGCGGCGCGCGCTTCGGCGGTCGTCGTCGGCGGCGACGCGAGCGTCCTCGAGCTCGCTCCGCTGGACGAGCGAGACGTCTTCGAGTGGGCGTCGCCGCCGCGCGTCTCGACCCGCTGCGACGCGTTCGCGAGCAAGAGCCGATGGACGAGCGATCCCCCGCCCGACACGAAGGACGCGACCGACGCCGTCGCCGTTCACGAGCGAACGCCCGTTCGGGCGAGCGCGACCGGTCCGGTCGTGGCGCGCGTGTCGCTCGGTCGTCTTTCGGCGTTCGCGGCGTCGCAGGGGGCGGTGCGCATCGTCGCCGACACGCCGCTCGGCGTCGTCGTGGGCTACACCGACGAGGCCGAGGTGAGGCCGTGGGAGGCGAGCTCGAAGCGCGATTCCGGGGGTGGCTCGGGGATGGGCTTTTTGATCCCCGGCAAGGTGAGCTGCCCGTGGGGCGCGCCGCTCTTCGTGCTCAAGAACGATCGGCTCTACCACGTGGGTCGACTCCGCGACGCGACGGATCCGAAGGGGCCGGACGTCGATTGGCGGACGCTCGGCAAGGACGGTGTCGTCCTCGACGGGTCGGTGGGCGGCGTGCGCGAGGGGGATCGCTACGCGGTGCTGCGAGAAGACTTTCGGATCACGAACGACCTCTGGCACCAGGGCGTCGGCGGGAGCTTCGTGGTGTCGCTCGGCGACGGCGCCTGCCACGCGGCGCGCTGACGAAGCGGGGACCGACGCGAGAGTTTGCTTCATTATCTCCGCTACTTGAAAAAAGATCGCGCGCCCTGTCGATCCAGCCCCGGGCTCGCTCGTCGTGCCATCGGAACATTCATCCACGAGGAGTCCCATGCGCTTTCTATTCATGCACAAGAACGATCCCCAGACCGAGGCCGGCGAGCTGCCGTCGATGGAGGTCATCAAGAAGATGGGCGAGTTCGTCGGCGGTCACGCCCAAGCCGGGCGCCTCGTCGACGGCGCCGGCCTCCGCGGCTCCGCGACGCGCACGCGCCTCACCTTCCGGGAGGGGCGATGCCGCGTCAAGCACGGCCCTTACGCCGGCGAGCACGAGCTGCCCGCGAGCATTCTGCTGCTGAAGGTGAAGACACGCGAAGAGGCCCTCGGTTGGGCGGAGCGCTACGGCAAGATCCTGGGCGACGGCGAGCTCGCGCTCGGCAAGGTCACCGAGCCTTGGGATCTCGGCCTGGTGCCGGAGCCCGCGGACGCGCCGCTCCAAATCCTCCTCATCGACAAGGCGGACGCGGCGACCGAAGGGCAGGGGCGCAGCGCGCAGCAGAAGGCGCAGCTCACGCGGCTCGAGACCGAGATGAGCAAGGCCGGCGTCCTCGTGAGGGCGACGCACCTTTACTCGAGCGCGGGCGCCAAGCGCCTCTTCTTCACCAAGAACGAGCTGCGCGTCGTCGACGGCCCCTTCGCCGAGTCGAAGGAGCTCATCGGCGGATTCGCGGTGATGGATCTCGCCGACATGGACGAGGCGATCGCGCTGTGCCGCCCGTACGCGGCCATTCTGGGCGGGACGCTCGAGCTCGACATTCGGCGCGTGGTCCTCGCCGAGGCGTGAGGCTCGGCGCCGCGGGAGGGGCTCGCTCGCGGTCGCGCGGCTAGGCCGTCGCGGCCGCGTGCCCCGCCGAGGGCGCGCGGCGCAGCGCGGAGAGCAGGTGGTCACGCAGCGCGATCACGCGACGCGGCAGGTAGCGCGCAGAAGGGTAGTCCAGGTGCAGCCACGTGCCGCGCATCGCGTGGCGAGGCAGCACGCGCACGAGCTCCCCGCGCGCGACCTCCGCGTCGCAGAGCGAGAGCGGCAGGAGCCCGATCCCCGCGCCGCTCGCGATCGCGCGGAGGATGAACGCGAAATGGTCGGCCGAGAGGCGCGCGGGCACCTCGACGCGCTCGACGCCGCGCGGGCCCGTGAGCGTCCACCGAGCGCGATGTGCGGTCGGCGGGTAGGCGACGCAGTCGTGCTCGGCGAGATCGCGCACGCGGCGCGGCTGGCCGCGCGAAGCGAGATACGAGGGCGCTGCGAAGAGCCCGGCGTCCTCGGCGCAGCCGGCGCGCGACGACCGACGGATCGCGCACGGGCCCGCCGCGCAGGGCGAGATCGAAGCCCTCGGCGGCGAGATCGACGACGCGCGTCGTGAGGACGAGATCGACCGAGACGCCCCGGTGACGCGCGAAGAAGTCGGCGACGTGCGGCGCGAGCAGGCGCGTGCCCACCTCGACGGGCGCCGTCATCCGGATCGTCCCGCGGAGATCGGTCTGCGACTCGAGCACCGCCGCCTCCGCCTCGTCGAGCGCACCGAGCGCGGGGCGAGCCTGCTTGTGGAGGGAGGCGCCCGCCTCCGTGAGCGCGACCCGGCGGCTCGAGCGGTGGAACAGGCGGACGCCGAGCTCCGTGCGCGCCGCCACGCCCATCGCGGGAGCCTCGAGAACCGCGCGCGGTTCGCGCGGGAGGTCGTGCGCGCGTGCCGTCGCAAGGTCCCCGCCGGGTTCATCGTAGGCTTTCGGATGAGCTTCGAGAGCGGCGGCCCCGAGACCGGTCTCGACCTCGACGAGAACCTCCGCATCATGGGCTGGCTCGCGGAGGACGGCGTCGACTACGCACACGTCTCGCACCTCGACCTGACCGCGAAGAGCGTGAAGTACCCGGCCGACGTCGCGCTGACGCGCACTCGCGCCGGTCTCGATCCCGCGTTGCCCCTCGTCGCGGCAGGCGGCGTGAGGAGCCGCGCGGACGCCGATCACGCGCTCGCGTTGGGGGCGGACGTCGTCGCGATCGGTCGGGCCGCGATCGGGAACACCGGCGTGCCCGCGCGGCTCCGCGCCGGGGAGTCTCTCGCGCGCACGCCCTTCGATCGCGAGCGGCTGCGCGCGCTCGGCGTGAGCGACGATTTCCTCCGCTACATCACCACGGCCGGGCCGCTCGCGAGCCTCCGCATCGTCGCGTAGCGTGACCGTCGGCGGCACAGCGCGCTGCAAGCGGCTGCGAAGAGGACCGCATAGACACCGTCGGCGGGGCGAGGGCCGGACAGGGAGACGGCGCACGAATCCATGTCCGTGGGTGCCACGCAAGACGGCGCCGACGGCGCAGACAGCACGCCCGCCTCATTCTCCGTGCGAGCGACGTAACAGACCTCTTCGAGCTCCTCGAGGCCGAGCCCGCCAGCGGTGTCGGTGTGGCCCGCTTCGGTCGCGATCAACAGGCCCCGCTCGCTCGCGTGGCGATCCTTGGCCGCGTTGCCGGCGCCGTCACTCGGGATGAGGTGAATGAGCGGCGCGGTCACCCCCTTGGGCGCGTCGACGTGAATCAGCTGGGTCGTGCCGCCGCCCCAGTAGCGCGCGGAGACCTGCCCGACGGAGGTCGGCTCCGGCGGTGGGCTCACGGTGGCGGTTCCGGTCGTGAACGTCGAGGAGAAGTCGGCGCCGTAGCGGATCGTGTAGACGGTATTCGGCAAGAGAGGCGCATCCGGTGTGAAGGTGATGCGCGGTGAAGAGCCATCGATGGAGTATGCGAGCTGGCCCGGGACGGCGACTCCGGCGACCTCGACCTTGGGGACAGCGTCGTAGACGATGCTTTCAGGCAGATCGCAGCCCGTCCCGTTGAAGAAGACCAGCGTCGGTTGCGCGTCCGTCGCGACGCCGACCGCAGCGTTGGGCGGCGACGCTCCGAGAATGGGCACATCCCCTGCGCACATTCCTTCGTCGCCGGCCTGCGAGCACCCCGTCCATGCCATCGCGGCGGTGATGATGCATGCCAAGAAAGCGTATTTCATGCGGCGATCTTCCGTCGGCTCGAGGGACCCCGTCAAGCCAGGGTCCTCATGCAGGCCAGGCGCGACGGTGCCTATTCGCGGTGCGATGACGCTTCGACACGGATGGCGATTGCGCCGCCAGGCGGACGCCTTGCCGGCTTTGGAAATGGGTCATCCGCACCAACGAAGTGCTCGCTACGAGGGTATTCGAATAGGGGCCGTGCGCGGGCGTGGACGAGCCATGACGCGCGTGGGGTGACGAGGAGGCGGCGGAGCCACGGCCTTTCTCGGCGGGCCGGCTTCGCATCGTCAGCGTCCCGGTGGAGCGGGCGACGAGCTTCGTGTGGTACGCGAGGACGGCGATGGCGAGCAGGAAGCACGCGACGGTCGCGGCTTCGGCCCGCGCGCATCGAGCGCTCGCGTTCTCGACCCCAGGCGCCCGGGGTCGTGGCACAATGCGCTCGCCCTGCCGTCGAGGGGGGACCGGAGAGCGGAACGATGGGCAAAGTCACTGCGCTGATGATGGACGTCATCACCGAGGCTTCGGGGCACAACATCGTCCCGAACGCGGTGAGCGTGTGCCTCACCCCCGCCGCGCCGAGCCCGCTGCCGATCCCGTATCCCGTCATGGCGAGCTCGGTCGAAGGCATCACCGATCCGCCGATGCGCACCAAGGTGTCTGGCGAGAAGTTCGCGACGACCGGGAGCGTGCTCAAGACGTGTCACGGCAACGAGCCGGGGACGCTCAAAGAGACGTGCAGTCTCAACACGAGCGGTCCTGTCTTCATCATCATGGGCGCCCCCACGGTGATCTCCGAGCTCGGCATGGTCGGCATCACCGGCTCGATGTGCATCTCGAACAAAGCCGTCACGGTCGGCGCGGGCGGTAGCGCGAGCGACGCGGGCGGCGGTGGAGGTGGCGGGGGCGGCGCAGGTGGCGGCGACGGCGGGGGCGCCGGGCCGAGCGGCCCGGAGGGACCCTCCAATGGCGGCGGGGGCGGGGGCGGCAGCAACAGCGGCGCGAGCGCAGGCTCGCCGAGCCCTGGCGGAAGAGAGGCGGGCGCGGACGGACCGGCAGGGAGCTCGTCCGGGCCCGCCGAACAGCACCAATGCCAGAACGGCCACCCGGTCG
>CAYYKK010000428.1:0-5437 GCA_964467935.1 uncultured Polyangiaceae bacterium | reverse complement strand
CACCTCCCCGCTGGGCGAGATGCGCCGACCGAGCTTCGCCGCGATCGCTTCTGCCGCGACCGTCGCCGCGTCACGCAACGGTTGAGTGTTCCACCAGCGCCGCTTGGACGCGGCGAGCACCGCTTCGAGGGCGGTCATGTTCGAGGCGTGCTGACCGAGCAGCTCCGCGCAGAGCGCGCGGGTCTGCTCGAGGGCGTCGTCGACGAGCAGCCCGTGCTTCTGGACGATCTCCACCGCGAGCTGCTCGGCGCGTGGCGCGTGGAGCGCGTAGAGCGCGGTGAAGAGCTCGCGCCGCTCGTCGATCGGGAGCTGGTTGAAGGTCGGGTCCTGCACGCGCTTGACGATCAACGGACCGGCGGCGCGCACCTGGTGGAACGCCATCGTGCGGAGCGCCGCCGCTCGAATCTCCGGCTGCGGCGCCTCGGCCAGGCGACCGAGCTCGTCCTTCAGCTGATCCGCCGTCTGCGCCAGGAACGCGGTGGCTTCGCACTTCATCGTCGGGTTCGGCGACGAGGCGATGCGGCGGAGCGCGTCGTACCCCTGCTGCGTCTTGGCGAGCGCCAAGAGACGGAGCATCGGGCGCGCCGTCTCGATCGACATGGTCTGCACGCGATCCGCGAACTCCATCTCTCGGCCGGCGAGCATGCGTTGGAGGTAGGCCAGCAAGAGGTTCTTCAGGCCCTCGTGCGGCGTCTGATCGAGGACGCTCAGCACCGCCGAGACGTGGTCGCCGCCGCCCTGCGGCGCGGGCTGGCCAGCGGACTGCGCCAGCTCGGCGAGCACCTGCCCGAGCACCTGCGTGAGCCAGTCGAGGTCGACGCCCTTCTGCTCGCCTTGCGATCCGCCGAGCATCACCGCTTGCTGGTTCGATCGGATCGCCTCGACGAGCAGCAGCCGCAGCGTCTCCGGACCGAACATGCCCTTCGTGAGCTCGTAGCGGTAGACCTGCGGGTTGCGGAGCCTCGCGGCTTGCGCGCTGACGTCGACGGCGCGCGCGATCGCGTCGTGCATCGAGAAGAGCAGATCGAAGCGCCTCGAGAGCACGAGGTCCCTCGCGCTCGCGTCGAGGGGCTCGATGACGATCGGCATGTCGCGCCGCTTGGCCGTGTCGACGAAGGCATCCGCGAGGACGTCGATGAACCGCTCGCTCCAGCGCTCGGGGTTCGTCTCGAGCTGGGCGCCGATGGCCTTCTTCGCCACCGCGTCGAGGGCCAACACCTGGCTCGCGGCCTTCTTCGCCGCGAGCGCCGCGGCGTCGGTCTGCACGTTCATCGCCGCGGCCTCGGCGCGGTTCGCCTTCTCCGCCGCCGCCGACGACGCGAGCCCCTCGAGCTGATCGGCCTCTTCGTAGAACGCCTCGCGGTCGGCCGCGTCGCCCTCGGCGAACACGTTGATGACGTCGTACTGGATGTGCGAGAGGCGCCGCTCCCAGAGCGCCGAGCCGATGTCGTCCTCCGGCGTGAGGTCGCGATGCGGATCGATCAAGAACACCTCGCACAGCGCGCGCAGCTGCTGATCCGTCACGCCAGGCTTCACGCGGAACGAGCGAATGCCGGCCGCGAAGAGGTTGTACGGGACGACGTCGAAGGGCGCGGTCGGCTCCCACACGGTCTGGCCGCGATGCATGAACGAGTACGGCTGGAGCCCCCAATACACGTTGCCGGAGTCTTCCCGCAGCGCGTCGACGAGCCCTTGGAAGGCGACGCGGAGCTTGTTGTCGCTCTCGGGGTGCGACCAGCCGTACTGGCGGACCGTCGGGAGCAGGCGCTCCACGCGCCGGAAGAAATCGACGAGCTTGATGACGATCGGCTCGGTCTCCGGGACCGTCTCCTCGACGGGCGCGGCCGCAGGCCCGGCGGCGGGCCGAGCGCCCTGGAGCGCCCCGGCAGGGAGGACCGGCGCGCCGAGGCCCGACTGCGAGTGCAGCGGCGTGCCCTGACCGGGCATGCCGCTCACCTCGATCCGCTGCATGTCGGTCTGCGTGTTCTGCCGTTGGGGTGGCGGCATCGCCTGCGCGAGCCCCGCCGGCATGGGCATGCCGGCGGTGGGCCGATGCTGCTGGATGAGCTCGATCTCCTCCTCTCGCATCTCCTTTGCAGAAACGAATCGATTGCGGGGATCCCACGCGAGGGCCTTGTCGACGTGCGCGATGATCTCGACCGGCAGATCGGGTGCGACGCGCGCGAGGGAGGGCGCGGGCTGCGTCGCCGCGAGGATGAAGGCCTCGTTGTCCGACCGACCCTGGTGGAGGCGCTGGCCGCTGAGGACCGCGTAGAGCGTGGCGCCGATGGAGAAGACGTCGGCGCGCCCGTCGATGCCCTCGGTGAGGCCCATGGCCTGCTCGGGCGCCATGAACGAAGGCGTCCCGAGCGCGGTGCCGGCGCGCGTCTTGTCGCCGCCGGCCTCGCGGATCCGCGCGACGCCGAAGTCGAGCAACTTCACCACGTTCTCCTTCGTGATGAAGATGTTGGCTGGCTTGATGTCGCGGTGGACGATGCCGATCTCGTGGAAGGCGTGCAGCGTGTCGAGGGTCTCCTCGGCGATGTAGAGCGCGTCGCCGATCGGCACCTTTCGCCCGAGGCGCTTCCACATCTGCTGGAGCGTCTCGCCCTCGAGCAGCTCCATCACGAGGAAGGGCTCTTCCTGATCGGTGATGTCGTCGTCGAGGATGGCCACGCGGCCGCGGTGCTCGACGCGATTCGCGACGTAGCCCTCCCGGAGGAAGCGGTCGCGGATGCCGACGTCGCGCGCGAACTCCGAGTGGAGGATCTTCAGCGCGACGCGCGAGCCGTTGCGGTGGGTCGCCGCGAACACCGTCGCCATGCCGCCGATGCCGAGCATCGACTCGAGCCGATACTTGTTGTTGATCGTGGTCCCGAGGCGCGCGCGTGCCCGCGTCTTCTCGTCGGTCCCTCCGAGGTCGACGGAGGGGCTGGAGCCAGGATTCTCAGCGGCCATCGCGGCGGACGTGCTTCTCCAAAAAGGACGATACGGGACTCAGGCGTGAGGCTTGAGAAGCTATCACTCTACACAAGACCATGGCGTTTTTTCGAGGGCCTCGGCGGCTCCAGCGCCCGGAGCGAGGCGGGCGCGGGCGGCTCGGGTCGGACGCGGGGCGGCTCGGGCAGTCGAGAGGTGAGAGGAGGGCCCCCATCCACGCCGAGTCGGCGCGCGTTCGCCGCCCACGCGAAGCCTCCGCGTTGACCTTGCGGCGCCGCGGCTGATAGCTGTGTCCGGGGAGCTTCGGCTCTCCGAGAGGTGCTGCCATGCCGATGCTCACGGACCCGAACCAGATGGCGGCGAAGCTGATGGTCGACTTCGCGACGTGGCTCGTGCGCAGCACGACGACGGCGTCGGCCTGGAAGTGGGTGACGAGCTACGGCGGGGGCGCAAGCGTGAGCACGCCGTTCAAGCTGGTCGGCGCGAGCGGCGTCGGCGGGGTCATCGAGCTCACGCGGCCCTCCCACGGCGATCACGCGAAGCTCGGCTACGCGATGGCGGGCGCGGGGATCGGCATCGCTCCACCCACCCAGGTGGTGACCGTGACGGGGTCGATCCCCGAGTTCCCGAGCGACGGGCGGCTCCGACTCTTCCGAGGGCAGCACGACTTCGGCTCTCCCGAGGATTTCATGACGCCGGGGCTCGGTCTGCTCGGGCCGTGCGTGGCGCTGACGGTCGAGGGGACAGCGGTGCTCGGCGGATGGAGCGGCGGCATCATGCTGCTCGGCATCGACGACGAGCTCGTCTCGATCTTCCACCAGATGCAGCGACACACGCACGAGCTGCTCGCGACCCTCCGCCACAAGGCGCCGCCAGGCTTCTGGAACTCGGCGCGCGACGCCATCACGAGGCCCGTGTCGATCTTGAAGGACGAGGCGCTCCTCGCGATGGATCAGGCGCGGATGATGATGCGCCTGCAGACCGGCCCCAAGTTCAAGGCCGCGCTCTTCTATCACGGCGCCGAGTTCGCCGCCTCCGAGCTGCTCGTGACCTTCTCAGCGAGCATCACCGCTTTCGTAGGCGCCATCCACGCGAGCGGCTGAGCCTGCCCGACGCCGAGCCCGCCCGACGACGAACCCGACGACGCGGCGCGCTCGAGCCCACCGCGCGGCCGCTACTTCGCCGAGAGCAGGGCCGCGCAACGACGAGCCCCCACCTCGACGCGCACGCCTTGGTTCGACGGGACGAGCTGGTTGTAGAGCTTGGTCGTCGACGGATCGCCGGTGAAGATGTCCACGTGCCTGCCGGTGACCTTGCTCCCGCGATCGTCGGCGCGAAAGCACCCGTCGTGCTGACCGCCGCCCGGCAGCGGCAGGCCGACGTACTCCGGGATGAAGACGACGGAGCCGAGCGGGATCACGTCGGTATCGACGGCGAGGGATCGGAGCGGCGTCACGGGTTTGCCCGAGGCGCCTCGCCCCGTCGGAAACGCCTTCGGATCGAGCCGCTCGAAGCAGATCTGGTGGCCGGACCGCGGGCACACCGCGGCGCAGCTGCAGTCGCGTTTGGCGAAGCTGATGGTCTCGCCCGTCGAGAGCCGACCGCTGCCCTGCACGCAGACCTGATCGTGGAACTCCTTCGTGACGGAGGCGATGGGCCTGCAATCGGCGCCGAACACCGTCGCGTCCTTCGGCCCCGCGAGCTCCTTCGGGAAGTCGTAGTAGGTGTTGCGGAACGGCTCGGCGGCGTCGGCCGACGAGCGACGCGGCTCCGCGCGCGCTCGCGGAGACTCGTCCCCCGATCCCTCGGTCCAGTCGCCGTTCGGATCGAGCGCGACTCCCGACGTCGAGGGGCCCTTCACCCAAGCGCGGCCGCCGCACGAGACGAGCCCGAGCACGAGCACGAGCGAGGTGCCGAGCGTCGCCTGGGCTTTGCTTGCAGCGTTCACCGTCATGCTCGGGGGTCCTTTCATCGCGCGCCTAGTGCGTCAAGACGAGGTCGACGAGGGCGTCGACCGCAGGCGCGTCGAGGTCGAGCGTGGCGCCGATCGCGCGCGCGGACGGGTCGACGTCGAGGGCGAAGATCGCCGATGACGCGGGCCCGCGCGGGTCTCTCAGCCTCGCCGCGTCGACGTAGAGCGCGAGCGAGACGTTCTCGGGGAGGCGTGCGTCGCGATCCGCGATCGGCGACGCGTCGTCCGTCGCGCGTTCGAGCGCGCCCGATCCGTCGTAGCCCGCGCCGAGGAGGAGCCTAGCGCCTTCGACGCGGAGGAACAGATCGACGTCCGGCGGAGGGTCGCCGGTCGGAGCGCCCGTGACGAGACGCGCGACGCGGACGCGGACGACGTCGCCGAGGCGGAGGCGATCGTCGCGGCCTGCCGCGGCGTCGAGGGCGTCATCTCGAAGCTGGAGAGATCGACGCGCAGAGAGCGCGCGCCGCTGCTCTACGACCTCACCTCGCTGCAGCGCGAGGCCAACTCGCGCTTCGGCTTCTCGGC
>CAYYKK010000427.1:0-5440 GCA_964467935.1 uncultured Polyangiaceae bacterium | reverse complement strand
GCCAGCAACTTCCAGCCATACCCGTATCCGATATCCCGTCCCAGGTTCCAACTCGCCGAACCATCCTGCCGCCAGTTCTGCGAGTTATAACTGAGGCTGATCCCCACGCTCCATCCGCCCCGCCCCATGCCCTTGAGCAGCGGCAGAGTGTAACTGAGATTCCCGCTCAACAGGTCCACGTTCTCCCCCGGACCGCCCCAATAACTCCCGTTCGGCCGCACGCCGGTGCGCCGCGGGTCCACCTGGCTCGCCGGCGGCGTGGTCACGGTGATGGTCGCGGTGCTCGTGTTCCAATGGAAGTCGCAGGCCTGGATCTGGTACTGATAAGTCGTGCCCGGTTGCACCATGGTATCGGTGGCCCCGGCCGTCCAGTTCACCACGGGGTCGGTGGGGTTGGCGTTGGTGCTCCCGATGAGCGTGCCATTGCGCCAGATCTGGTACATATAGATGCCCGGCCCGTTGGCGCCGTCCGAGACACCGTACCACTGCATGTCCACGCGATTCGGGAAGGTGGACAAGGCCACGCTTTCCTGAGTCACCGCGGTGGGCGTCCCGGTGTATCTCGGTCCGAGTTTCGCCTGGCTGATGGAGTTACCCGAAGGCGCGCCGCGCACCCCGACACCCGGCTGGCCGCTCGCGATGCTCGAATCGGACGTCCACCAGACCCAACGGTCGTCGACATAGACCACCAGGTACGTTCCATAAGTAATCACGACACGGATGGTCATCCCGTCATGGCAAGTAACGGTGGTTCCGGCGAGCGATGTGACCGTTCCGTTAACGATCTTATAGCCCGCGAGCGTTGCCGTGCACGCGCCGCCATTGAAAGTGGGGTTCTGGACCTCGACGACATAGGCGGTACCGCGCGCGGCCGGCCCGCTCAAGGCGTTCGAACTCGCGCGCAGCTAAGTACTGTAGGTCCCACCCGATTGAGTCAGCCGGAGCGAACTCGCCACCTCGTACTCGTTGGCGAGGCCGGGAGCGGTGGTGGTGGAAATGACGGAGCCGCCATTGGAGTCGGCGCTGGTCAATCCGTAGCCGCCGCCCGAGAGGGCACCGTTCTGAGTCCAGTAAGACGCGTTGATGGAAGCGAACGCATCGGTGTAGTAGTAGGTATGAGCGCCAAACAATCAACCGCAAATGACAAGGGCAATAAGGAATCGAGTAAACACACCAACACCCTCCGATGTACCGGACAGACTCTTGTAGGGCGGGCTTCAGTCCCGCCACGCGCAACCGTTGTTACCCGCCGCAATTCTCTCTAAGGCACAGCCAAGGCGAACCGGTCCAACCGGAAGTCCTTCTTCTTAGCCTTGAAGGCATTCTCGATATCGGCGCGTGAACGCCCCGGAGCGTCGAGAACCTGAAGGCCGGGCGCCTGCCCGCGAAGTTGCGCCGTGACTGCGGCGAGCGCCGAAGGAGAAGCGGCGACAATCTCGACCAGGGCGAAGTTCCCGTCGTCGGAAATCTGGTGATGAAACCCGAGAATCCCGTTCCGGTCGGCCGGACTGAGTTGGGAAGCGACCGGAGCGACCAAAGGCCGCTTCGGATCGGCCCAGGTACCCTTGCCCACCATGGGAGCCACCGCGTAGACACGATAGTATGTCTGGCTTGGTTCCACGCGGCGTTGCTCAACAAGAGAGGCGACTGTAAGAAGGATTACAAAAGGCAGTTTAAGCAGGTTCACGATGAGTTCTCATTCATTCAGACACGCGCATCCGAAAGAGCAACAACGGAGGGTGGCTATGAGCTATATGAGAGAGCCCTGTAATACCTCGCAAACGAAAATGGTCCCGTCGGACAGATGAATACGAGTGTCCGACACTGTATGACTCACAAATGACTGAAGATGTGGGGCGGGTGCCAATCCGCGTGATATGTCGTTCCCGTCAGGGACGCGCTGAGTCGAGTGCGGATGAAACGCCAGAGCCCCTTCGATTCGAAAGCTGCCGGAGTGAGATCCGGGATGCCGGTTCCTCAGACGGCTAGGGTAACCTGCGCGCCCGGCCCACCGCGTTTCACCACCCCGGCCAAGCCCGTTCACACAAGTCGCAAACATTTTTCGCTCGCCTCTAACTCACTAGCTGTCAACCGTTTACGCGCCCAACCCTCACCCCCGCACCCCCTCTCACCCACTTGCCATCCCCGTAAGCTGAAGACAGAGAGAGGTAACTCATGGCGGACATCGCGAATAACATACCGGAGACGGCGTTCTACTTCCCCTACTGGGACAGCAAAGCCATACCCTATTGGCCCGACTACGCCCCCAACCAGTCCGCCTTGCCCGCCATCCATGACGACCCCGTCCGCTTCGTCCGCGAGCAACTCCAGATAGAGCCCGACTCGAAACAACTCGCCATCCTTCAGGGCCGCCACCGCCGCCTGCTCATTAACTGCACCCGCCAGTGGGGCAAGAGCACCATCACCGCCGCCGTCGCCCTCCACCGCCTCCTCAAGGACCCCGGCAAAACCGTCGTCGTGCTCTGCCCCGTCCAGCGCCAGTCCAATATCTTCGTAGCCATCTTCAAGGAATTCGTCCGCCGCCTCGGCATGCGCCCGCGCGGAGACGGCGAAAACCGCTGCTCCTGCCGCCTGCCCAACGGCTCCCGCATCGTTGGCCTGCCCGGCCGTTCGGGCGACACCATCCGCGGCTTCACCCTCATCATGCTCATCGTCGACGAGGCCGCCCGCCTCACCGACCCCGTCTTCTTCTCCGCCTACCCGAGCGTCTCGCGCACCCAGGCCGACATCTGGGCCCTGTCCACCCCGCTCGGCCGCCGCGGTTTCTTTTATGACTACTGGGCGCACGGAGGCGACGAGTGGCAGCGTGTCCAAGCCCCCGCCACCGAATGCCCGCGCATCCCATCCGAGGAACTCGAACGCGCCCGCCGCGCCCTCGGCGATGACTGGGTACGCCAGGAGTATCTCTGTCAGTTCATCGACATCGAAGGCGCCATCTTCGACCGCGACCGCATCGACGCAGCCTTCACGAGCGATGTCACGGTGTTAGGTGGCCCTGAGTGGGGCGGATGAGTCATGGTGCAAGGCCCGCACTTCTACGTCGGCCTCGACTTAGGCCAGCGCGCGGACTTCTCCGCCTTCGCCGCGGTCGAGTACCGTTCGGGAGGACTCCCACACTTGCTGTCTCCGTGGACCATCCCGGAGTCTCTATACGAGTTACGCAATCTCCAGCGTGTCCCGTTGGGATCGCCCTACGCGAAGGTAGTCGACGCCCTGGCGGCGTTCATGTCGGTCCCGGAACTCGCGGGCCGCTCGACCCTGGTGGTGGACGCCACGGGACTGGGAACGCCGGTGGTGGAGATGATCCGCGACCGTAACATGGATTGCACTCTGATCCCAGTCATCATCACAGGCGGTGAGATCGGCCGAGTAAACGGCAGATTCCGCACGGTCCCCAAGCGCGACCTGGTTTCGAATCTCGAACTGATGTTCGACAACGGGGAGTTACGCATCGCGGCGAAACTCCCGAACCGTGCCCGCCTGGTGGCGGAGTTAATGAACATGAAGACCCGGAAATCGAAGGATGGAACCGAGGCCATGGGAGCCGAAGGTAAGCATCACGACGACTTGGTTCTGGCGGTAGCGTTAGCAGCGTGGGCCGCCAGAAAGCGTTCTATATAACTGGGACGTCAGTCCCGTCGTGCGTAGTGTAAGCAAACAGCAAGCAGGAGCAAGAATGCAGCCAGAAGAAATCCTGATCCCCGGCGAAGACCGGGCGGTATACAACGAATTCCGGCACGACACGCTCGCCCGCCTGGGCCCGAGAAACGTGCTCGAACGCCACATCGCCGAACTGTTTCTGTCAGCGGCATGGCGAGCCCAGCGAGCCGTGCGCCACGAAACCACGGCGGCACTCGAAGGCCGCGCCTTCTGGGAAAAGGAGATCCGCGAGCAGCACCCCGGTGCGACGCAAGCGGTGATCGACGGCCTGATGGCCACGCGCCGCGCCAACACGAAGAACGACCGGACGCAGCAGGCGCACACCCGTTATGAGCGCGCCATGTCGTCGGCCTGCATGAGCTACTGGAAGCTCTACAAAGAAATCCAGGCCCGCGAACCCGTCGAACCGGCCCCGGCGTTACCGCCACCACCACCGCAGCCGGAAGCCCCGAAGGAACCCGCGGCACAACCCAGCCAGCCGCCCGCCACGTACACGAGCACCAACACCACCCCCCGCGAAAGCACAGCTTGCGAACGTTCAAGCCCTACGGGAAGCGCAGAAAGAAACACCCGCAAGCGCCGCCGGTCGTCCAACCATGCCCTCCCGCGGACACGGCGGGCCAAGCCTCGGAGAGCGAGATCCCAGAACCCGGCCAGGCGGTCACAACACCGTGACTCCCGGACGACACCGGCCACCGCACAAAGGATGCAACATCATCGTCACGGGCCCAGTGATGCCCGATTGCGACAGGATCGACCTGCTGCGGGGCAACCACCCGGCGCTCCATGCGGTCTGGCGGCGGATATCCACCGTCCCGCGGGAAACGGGCGGCCGGTGGACGGGAAGTCCCCACGCCGTACAGCAAGGATGTGCGTGGCACGTCCTGGACTGGCCCCCACACTGAGGCAACCGGTAAGGAGGTTTACTAGCCCGATCGCGAGTTAGATCAGCCTGGCGCAAAGTTCCGCCGCCAAGGCGTGGGTGTGTCCGATTTCCGGAGGACCACCACATTGACTCCGGGCACGAGGGCACCTGAACCCGATTACTCAATTCATGGGATGCGTCAGGACGCCAGCAACCCCTTGACCGCCGCAAGCAGCCGTTCCTGATCGATGGGCTTCGGCAGCACCTCGCCGGCCCCCAGCGCGCTGGCCGCTTTCAGATACACGTCGGCCGATGGTGCGCCCGACACCGCAATCACGCGGATCTTCGGATGGTTCCGCCGGACCTTGCGCAGTAGTTCGATCCCGTCGCAATCGGGCATCACCAGGTCCGTGACGATGATGTCGTATTCGGCGGCGCGCAAGGCGCGTAGCGCCTGAGTTCCATCCTCGGCCTCGGCGACCTCGTAACCGGCGTCTCCCAACATGTCCCGGATCAGCGCACGGACCAGGTCATTGTCGTCCACGATCAGGATGCGTTTCGATGCGGAACCGGCGGCCGGCGTACCGCCACTGTCGGCCGCTGAGTGTCCGGCGACGTTCATACCCATCCGGACAGTGGCTTCAACCCGGCCGAGTTCTCGTGAATTCGGAGTCGCCCGGTACGAATTCCGAGTGGAGTCTCGACCGGGGCGTTCCCCTAGACACGGGAACCGGTGGACGAGCGCACGCCGGACGGATGCGTGCCGCCGGAGTCCACCAGCCAGGCGAGCCACTTCAGAACCAATTCACGGGTCAGCCGGCCCGCCGCGTCCGGTCCCTGGCCGATCGCCTCGATCAGTTCACGATGCTCCTCCGTCATCATCCGGTAATCGTC
>CAYYKK010000426.1:0-5454 GCA_964467935.1 uncultured Polyangiaceae bacterium | reverse complement strand
CTCGGCAGCGGCCGGAGCAGCCTCCGACCCGGCGGGGGCGGCCGAGTCGGCCTCCGGCGCCTTGGCGGCGTCGCCGCCGCTCCCGCCACAGCCCGCGAGACCCGCAACCAGACCCGAAACCGCCGTGAAGGCGACCGTCTTGACCATGTCCATTCTCGATCCTCCAGATGATCCCGACGAGCGCCGGGCGTGAGTGAATGCGCTGCCCTACGTGCGAGGGGTGTCGCCGGTTTTGCCGGCGCGGGCACACCACCCCCCCGAAGCAAGCTCCACCGAATGAGACATCATCGGCGTCGCCGGGGCCAATAACTCACCCGGCGGAGAGATTCCACCGGCGGCGAGCAACGTCTCGCCTACGTCCGGGCGACGATTCGGTTTCGACGAAGGTGCGGGTCGACCTTTCATGCGTCCGAATCGGTCGGGCTCGGCGACCAAAGCGACGCGGCCCTCGCGAGAGCCCTTGCATTTCGGATCGAGCAAACTAAAGTTTCAGAAGAATCTGAAACTTCAGAGACGCTCGAAGCCGAGCCCCCCCGGGTGTCGGGGCGCGAGGCCGCGAGCCCTCGGCGAAGGAACCCATGTCCGACTCTCTCCAAGACGCAGAGCTGCTCGCGGCGGACGCCATCGGCGACGTGATCGAGCACTGGGGGTTCCGCAAGGCCCTCGGGCGAA
Source organism: uncultured Polyangiaceae bacterium (assembly GCA_964467935.1). Classification (GTDB taxonomy): domain Bacteria; phylum Myxococcota_A; class Polyangia; order Polyangiales; family Polyangiaceae; genus CAYYKK01. The sequence continues at coordinate 4,782 of CAYYKK010000426.1, read as the reverse complement.
CCTGGACCGTCCTCTACCTGAGCACCGACGCGCTCTCCTCGGCGGAGCTCGCAGAGCGGCTCAGCATGTCGGCCGGGGCCGTGTCGACGACGCTGACCGAGCTACAGCGCTGGGGCGTCGTGCGGCGCGTGTGGAAGCCCGGCGAGCGCAAGGAGTTCTTCGAGGCGGAGACGGACTTCTGGAAGATGATCTCGCGCGTGGTCAGCGAGCGCGAGCGGTTCCTCGCCGAGAGCGTGAAGGAGCGGCTCGAGGAGGCCGCGGCGGTGGCGCAGGCGAGCCCGAAGTCGGCGCGCTCGAAGCACGTGCTCGAGCGCGTTCGGCGGCTCTTGTCCTTCGCTTCGGTGGCGCAGACGGTGCTCGACTCGTTCATCACCTCCCAGCGCGCGGACTTTCAGAAGTTCGGCAACCTGCTCTCGATCGCGCGCACCAAGCCCGCCGGCAGCGGGAGGGCGTCGTGAAGGCCGCCGCGCTCGCCGCCGAGGCGATGGTGTCGCGCACGCCGCTGCTCGGGTCTTTGGAGGAGGTCGCTCGCGCGCGCGGCGCCGAGTCGATCGAGGCGCGCATCGCCGAGCTGAGGGCCTTCCTCGAAGAAGACCTCGCCGGCATCGAGGAGGGCCTCGGCGCGCTCGAGCTGAAGGAGACGCCGCTGCATCGGAGCGCCGGCCACCTCCTCGGCAGCGGAGGGAAGCGGCTGCGACCGCTCTGCGTCGCGCTGGCGTCGCGGGTCGGCTCCGGCTTCTCGGAGGCGGCGAAGGATCTCGCCATCGCGGCGGAGCTCGTCCACTCGGCGACGCTCCTGCACGACGACGTGGTCGATCTCGGCGACAAGCGGCGCGGGGTCGCGTGCGCGCGGGTCGTGTACGGCAACGCAGCCTCGATCTTCGCGGGGGATTGGCTCCTCGTCGAGGCGCTCGTGAGGGTGCAGCGCGCGGGCATGCCCGACGTGCTCGCTCGGGCGCTCTCGGTGCTCGGCGAGATGCTCGACGCGGAGGCGCTCCAGCTCGCGCGGCGCGGCAAGGTGAACGGGACCCGCAGCGACTACATGCGCGTCGTCTCGGGAAAGACGGCGTCGCTCTTTCGCTGGGCGATGTTCGCGGGCGCCCGCGCCGGCGGCGTCGCGCCCGAGCACGTGGCGGCGCTCGAGCGGTTCGGCGATCGCATCGGCGTCGCGTTCCAGATCGTCGACGACACGCTCGACGTGGAGGGGGACGAGGTCGCGCTCGGCAAGGGCTTGTTCGCCGATCTGCGCGAAGGCAAGCTCACGTACCCGCTCATGCTGGCGCTCGAGCGCGACGCGTCGCTCGGCCCGAAGCTCGAGAAGGGGCTCGGCGACGGCGCCGAGCTCACCGACGCGGACGTGATGGGGTACGCGGTGTCCGCCATGCGCAAGACCGGCGCGGTCGCCAGCGCGAAGGCGTGGGCCGAAGAGCTCGTGAACGAAGCCCGTGACGCGCTCGCGGCCCTGCCGCAGGGACCTGCCCGTCGTGCCCTCGAGGGAGTGGCGGCCGGCGTCGTGTCGAGGAAGAGGTGACCCGATGATCATCACGCTGAAGGAGGGCGCTTCGATCGAGGCGGTGAAGCGCGCGCTCACGGGCAAGGGCCTCTGGGTCACGTCGACGGAGCACAGCGAGGACGGCGTCGTGCACCTCGTCATCGGCAACGGCTCGACCCGCGTGCCCGTCCACGAGCTGCGTGACGTCGAGGGCGTGTTGCGGGTCTCCGCGCCGACGCAGGCGCATCCCAAGATCGACGCACAAGGGCCGAAGGTCGTCGTGGGCGATCGCGCGATCGGCGGCGGGTCGCCCGTCCTCGTCAGCGGGCCGTGCGCGGTGGAGTCGGAGGAGCAAATCCGCCGCATCGCGGCGGCCCTCGCGCGGCAGGGGGTCACCTTCTTGCGCGGCGGGGCGTTCAAGCCGCGGACGAGCCCGTACGCGTTCCAGGGGCACGGCGTCGGCGCGCTCGCGTGGCTCCGCGCGGCGGCGGACGCGAGCGGCCTCAAGGTCGTGACGGAGGTCCTGAGCGAGCCGGACGTCTCGCTCGTCGCCGAGCACGCCGACGTGCTCCAGATCGGCTCGCGCAACATGCAGAACTACGCCCTCCTGAAGACCGTGGGGCGCGCGAAGCGCCCGGTGCTGCTCAAGCGAAGCATGGCGGCGACGGTGGAGGAGTGGCTGCTCGCCGCCGAGTACCTGCTCACGCACGGCGCGAGCGGCGTGGTGCTCTGCGAGCGAGGGATCCGCGGCTTCGACGACTCGATGCGCAACCTGCTCGATCTGGGCGCGGTCGCGCTCCTCGCGCACGTGCATCACTTGCCGGTCATCGTCGATCCGTCTCACGGGACGGGGCGTCGCGATCTCGTGTTGCCGCTCGCGAAGGCCGCGCTCGCGGCCGGCGCGGCCGGCGTCATGATCGAGACGCACGATCGCGCCGCCGAGGCGGAGAGCGACGGCGCGCAGGCGCTCCGGCCCGAGGATCTCGCGGAGCTCCGGCCGTGGCTCGAAGGAGGCGCGCGATGAGCGCGGCGACGGAGCCCGTGCGCGCGGGCAGCGGCGCGATGTTCGACGGCATCGCCCGTCGCTACGATCTCTTGAACCGCATCATCTCGCTCGGGATCGACCAGAGCTGGCGGCGGCGCGCGGTCGGGCTCCTCGCGCTCGAGGGACCCTGTCGCGTGCTCGACGTCGCGACGGGCACGGGGGATCTGGCGATCGAGACGACGCGGCTCCTCCCGTCCTCCGTGGTCGTCGGGGTCGATCCGTCGACGGGGATGCTCGGCGTGGGGCGCGAGAAGATCGCGAGCAAGGGGCTCGAGGAGCGCGTCTCGCTCGCGGAGGGCGAGGCCGAGTCGTTGCCGTTCGAGGACGAGACCTTCGACGGGGTCACCATCGCGTTCGGCATCCGCAACGTCGCGGACCGCCCGAAGGGGCTCCGCGAGATGGCGCGCGTGGTGCGCCCCGGAGGACGGGTCGTCATCCTCGAGCTCTCCGAGCCCGAGCGCGGAATCATGAGCTCGCTCGCGAAGCTTCACATCCACGGGATCGTCCCGGCCGTCGGCGGGCTGCTCTCGGGAAGCCGCGAGTACGGGTACCTGCAGGCGTCCATCGCCGCGTTCCCGCAGCCCGATCGGTTCGCCGAGATCATGCGCGGGGCCGGCCTCGAGGTCGAAGAGGTCGTGAAGCTCACGTTCGGCGTGGCCCACATCTTCGTCGGGCGCCGCCCGCGCGCGGAGGGCTGACGTGCTCGCCGCGATCGAAACCGCCGCGCGCGAGGCCGAGGGGCTCGCCGCCGAGCAGCTCGTCGCGTTCGGCTTTCGGACCGCCGAGGGCGGGGCGGCGATCGCGACGCACGCGGGGATCGCGGCGGCCTCGTTCGCCTGGGATTCGCGGTCGGACGGACACGGCGACGGAGAGAGCGTCCTGTGTCTCGGCGAGGCCGCGCGGATCGACGGCCAGGGCCCCCAGCGCTTCGGGGTGGCGCGCGACCACGCCCGTTCGCTGTTCGAGTCGCTGGTCGTGCTCGGCGGAGCGCGGCCGCGGCTCTACGGCGGCGGCGCGTTCGAGTCGGCGACCGGCTCGCGGTTCGATGCGTTCGGCGAAGCGAGCTTCCTCTTGCCTCGCCTGTCGCTCGTCGAGCGAGAGGGGAGCGTCGAGACGACCGTGGTGGCGCGCGCGATCGAGCTCCGCGCGCCGCGCGCCCTCGAGGCGGAGCTGTCGGGCCTCCTCCGGGCGCGCGCCGAAGAACCGGAGCCGAGCCTCGAGGCGCGCCTCGTCGACGATCCGCGCGAGCGCTTCGAAGGGATCGTGCGGCGCGCCGTCGACGCGATCGCCGCGGGGCACCTCGAGAAGGTCGTGCTGTCGCGGGCGTCGCGCGTGACCGCGACCTCGCCGCTCGCGTGGTCGCGCGTGTGGTCCGCGCTCGCGGGTCAGCCGCGCACGACGCGCTTCGCCGTCGTGCGTCAGGGCGCGACGTTCGTGGGCGCGACCCCGGAGCGGCTCGTCGCGCTCGTGGGCGGTCGCATCGAGACCGAGGCGCTCGCCGGATCGATCGCGCGCTCCCTCGACGACGAGGCGGACCGCGCGGCGCTCCTCGCGAGCGACAAGGATCGCCGCGAGCACGACCTCGTGGTGAGGGCCATCGTGAGCGCCCTCTCCGCGTTCTCGGACGACGTGGTCGCGTCGAGCGCGCCGAGCGTGCGGACGTTGCTCCACCTTCACCACCTCGCGTCGCCGATCTCGGCGAGCGTGTCGGAGGCGACGCACGTGCTCGACGTGGTCGCGGCGCTCCACCCGACGCCCGCGGTGTCGGGCTTCCCCAGAGAGCGGGCGAAGACCATGCTCGCGAGCCTCGAGGGCGCGCCGCGCGGGTGGTACGCGGCGCCGATCGGCTGGTTCGACGCGACGGGGCAGGGGAGGTTCGTGGTCGGCCTCCGCTCCGCGCTGGTCGAGCGCGACTCGGCGCTCGTCTTCGCGGGCGCCGGCATCGTTCGTGGCTCGGATCCGCGGGCCGAGTGGGAAGAGACGCGCGTGAAGCAGACGGCGATGTTGCGCGCGCTGGGTGTGCCGTGAGCGCGCCGAGCGACATCCACTCCGCGTGGGCGAGCCTCTTCGCGCGCGGCCTCGCGAGCGCGGGCGTACGAGACGTCGTCCTGAGCCCGGGGTCGCGCTCGACGCCGCTCGCGCTCGCCTTCGCGCGCGAGGAAGGGCTCCGGGTCACGCCCGTCGTCGACGAGCGGAGCGCCGCCTTCTTCGCGCTCGGGCAAGCGCGCCTCACGGGGCGACCGAG
>CAYYKK010000425.1:0-5461 GCA_964467935.1 uncultured Polyangiaceae bacterium | reverse complement strand
CGCCGATCCCGCGGCCCACTCCTGTTCCGTCGCCGTCGCCGTCGCCGTTGCCGACGCCCGCGCCGGGGCCTGGGATGTGTGGGGTGGCGGCGGCGGTGGCGGTGGCGGCGGTGCGCAGCGTGACGGAGGTGCGGCGGGGGCTCAACACGCCGGCGACGTTCGACGCCGCGCTCTTCGCCACGCAGCCCGTGTTCGGCTCCGGCGTCGGGGTGTGTGGCGACTGGGACGGCGACGGCGTCCGCGAGCTGCTCTACCCGACCGCGGGCGGCGAGCTCCACGTCTACAAGATCACCGACGCGGGACCGAAGGAGCTCCCCGGCTTCCCCTTCAAGGCGGATCGCGCCGACGGCCTCAAGGAGAACCCTCCGCCCGGCGTACCGAAGTACCTCGCCGCGCCTGGCTACCAAGCGGGCAACGTCGATCCGGACATCGCCCGCGAGGCGTTCTCGACGAACGCGCCCGCGATCGCCGACCTCGACGGCGACGGCAAGCCGGAGATCGTCGTGACGAGCTACGCGGGCACGATCTACGTCATCGACGCGCAAGGCCAAGCTCTGCCCGGCTGGCCGAAGCGCCTGCCCGACGTGCCGTCGTGCTCGCTCGACGTGACGAAGCCCGCGCCGATGCAGCCGTGCATGGGCGAACAGTCGCGCATCGCGCGCGGAGCGTTCGGCGCGCCGGTGCTCGAGGACATGAACGGCGACGGCAAGCTCGACATCATCCAGGCCGCGTTCGACGGGAAGATCTACGTGTTCGACAAGGACGCGAAGATCCTCGACGGCTACCCGATCGACATCGCCTACCAAGGACCGCTCAGCGCCTCGCAGCCGTCGAACCGCGTGTTCACGACCCCGGCGGTGGGCGACTTCAACGGGGACGGGATCCCCGATCTCCTGGTCGGGTCGAGCCAGAAGCTCGGCGAAGGTGGCGGCTCGGGCGCGATCTACCTGGTGGACGGTCGAGGCTCGAAGGCGCCCCAGCTCTACTTCCCGAATTGGCCGATCACGATGACCTCGCTGAACCTGTTCCCGCTCGTCGCGGAGGGCATCACGAACGCGGGCGTCATCGGCAAGATGAACGGCACCATGGTGGCGGTGCAGCACGGCAACGCGTCGCCGCCGCTCATCCTCCCGCTCGATCCGGGGATGCAGCCGAAGCTGAACCAGCAGCCGCCGAACGCGCTGCCGGTGCGGCCCGATCCGAACGATCCGACGCGCACGGTGAAGGGCGTGGATCTCACCAGCATCTACGGGCCGCTCACCAAGGCGCCGAAGCCCGACACGATGCTGCCGCTCTTCTCGCAGCCGTCGCTCGGCGACATGGATCAGGACGGCGTTCCCGACGTGCTCGCGTCGGGCGGCTCGCTCACGCTCGCCGAGAGCCTCCAGGCGAACACGTCGTCGAAGGGCGCGAACCTGCTCGCGATGTGGAGCGGAAAGACGGGCGCGATGATGCCGGCGTCGCCGATGGTGCTCGAGGACTTCACCTTCCTCAACAGCTCGGCCGTCGCGGACATCACCGGCGACGGCTACCCGGAGGCGCTGATCGGATCGGGCGGCTACTTCCTCCACGCGTACGACGCGTGCGGGCGCGAGCCGACGGGCTGGCCGAAGTTCACGGGGCAGTGGATCATCCCGACCCCCGCGGTCGGCGACATCGACGGCGACGGCAAGCTCGACGTCGCCGTCGGGACGCGCGACGGCTGGCTCTACGCGTGGAAGACGATCGGCGCGGTGGACGACATCATCGAGTGGGAGAGCTACCACCACGACAACCGCAACACCGGCAACTACGACGTGAAGCTCGATCAGGGCGGCAGCAAGCACCCCGCGCCGCTCACCGTCGAGATGTGCCAGGCCGCGACGACGCCGACCCCGACGAACAAGTACGAGCTCGCCGGCGGCTGCAACTGCGACCTCGGCGGCGGCCGCGAGAGCGATTGGCTCGGGCTCTGCGTCGCGGGCGCGGCCATCGCGGCGGCGTCACGTCGACGAAGGGCGAGCTAGGCGCGAGCGCCTAGGGGAGAGCGACGGCCCGCGGCAGCTCCTCGAACGCTTTGTCGTTGCCGAGGCGGCCGTCGGGCTTCGCGCCCCACGAGGAGAGGGAGCCGTCGGCGTGGAGGCCGACGGTGAAATACGCGTCGGCGCCGGTGTCGGAGAACCACGAGGGCTGGACGTCGGCCCAATCGTTCGCGGCGCCGATCGGGAGCGGCGTCGCGACCGCCGCGCCCTTCACGCCGTTGCCGATCTGCCCGTCGCCGTTCTCGCCCCAGCACGAGAGCACGCCGGCGGCGATCGCGCACCGGTGCGTCGAGCCGACGCGGACCGAGTCCCACGTCGCGGTGCCGACGCGCGTGGGCGAGGTCGTCCCGTCACCCCAACAGAAGAGCGCGTGGTCGTCGCGGATCGCGCAGGTGCTGCCGCCCACGCCGAGGCCCGACGTCTCGACCGAGAGCCACTGCGATCCGGCGGCCACGATCACCGGCGCGAGCGCCGTGGTGTTCGAACCGTCGCCGATCTGCCCTGCGCCGTTGAGGCCCCAACACGAGAGCACGTTGCCCGTGCGGAGCCCGCAGGCGAAGCCCTCGCCGGTCGACACGCTCACCCAGTCGCTCGCGCTCCCGACCTTCACCGGCGCGGGGGCGTCGTTGCTCGTTCCGTCGCCGACCGGACCGTGGCCCCAACACCACAGCGTCCCGCCCGTGCGCACGCCGCACGAGAGCTCCGCGCCGACGCTGATCTGTCGCCAGTCCGTGCCCGTGCCGACCTGCTGGGGCGTGTCGTAGATCGCGCCCGGGAAGCCGGTGCCGAGCACGTCGTTCGTGTCGTCGCCCCAGCACCAGAGCGTGTGACCGAGCTTCGTCGCGCACACGTGGTGGACGGCGACGTCGACGCTCTCCCAATCCGAGGCGATGCCGACCTGGAGCGGCACGTCGACGCGCGTGCGCGTCGGGCTGAGCCCGGCGAAGGCGTTGAGCCCCCAACACCAGAGCGTGTGGTCCGCGCGGATCGCGCACGACATGTCGCCGCCGACCGAGAGCGAGAGGAACGTGTCGGCGCTCGAGACCGGCGCGGGCACGAAGAAGTCCGCGTCGCGGCCGTCGCCGAGCTGCCCCTCTTCGTCGATGCCCCAGCACGACACCCCCCCGTTCGCGGGGAGCGCGCACGCGTGCCCTTGTCCGACGGCGACGCCCAGCCACCCCGTCCCCGGGATCGGCGCCGGCGTGGTCGGCGTGCGGCTCGTCACGCCGTCGGCCACCTCGCCGTAGGCGTCGTTGCCCCAGCAGAGCACGTCGCCGCTCGACTTTCGCGCGCAGACCTCGAGGCCGATGCCGGGCGCGACGTCGGACCAATCGGTGTCGGTGCCGACCTGGGTCGGGGCGTCGACGGACGTGTAGCCGCCGTCGCCGAGCTGGCCGACGTCGTCGTTGCCCCAGCACCACAAGGTGCCGTTCGTCTGCACGCCGCACGCGAGGGCCTGCGAGCTCGCGACGCTGCGCCACGAGGCCGCGCCGACGTGCACGGGGGTGTCCGACGCCGGCGCCGCGCCGTTGCCGAGCTGACCGAAGTTGTCGCTGCCCCAACAGTAGAGATCGCCGTTCTTCTTCAGCGCGCACGTCGCTTGCTGTCCGGCGCTCACGGCGATCCAGTCGGTGTCGGCGCCGACCTTCGCGGGCGCGAGCTGGTTCGGCTGGTTGCCGATGCCGAGCTGCCCGTCGGAGTCGTTGCCCCAGCACCAGAGCGTTCCGTCGGGCTCGATGCCGCACGAGTGATCGTAGCCGGTCGAGATCGTGTCCCAGGTGGTCATGGGGATCGTGGCGGGGGCGAGCGTGACCGCAGCGGAGCCGATGCCGAGCTGTCCCGAGAGGTTCTTGCCCCAACACTGCGCCGAGCCGTCCGCGTGGAGGCCGCACGTGTGCTCGTACCCGCTCGAGACCGCGACCCAGTCGCTCGCCGCGCCGACCTTCACGGGCGCCGGTCGCTCGAGCTGGGTGCCGTCGCCGACCTCGCCGAGCGCGTTCGTTCCCCAGCACCAGAGCGTGTGATCGGGCTTGATGAAGCAACCCCCGCCTCCGCCGACGGTGAGCGCAGCGCCGACGACGCACGTCTTCCCGTTGCCCTGACTTCCTGCATCACACATGCATGTGAAAGAGCCTTGCGTGTTGGTGCACGTCGCGTGGACCGAGCATCGGGCCGTCCCCGCGGCGCACTCGTCGATGTCCGTGCATGTCTTGCCGTCGCCGGTGAAGCCGCTCTTGCAGGCGCAGGTGTAGCCGCCGGGCGTGTTGGTGCATTGGGCGTTCGGATCGCACGTCGCCGAGCCGTTCGCGCACTCGTCGACGTCGACGCAGCTCGCGCCGCTCGGCATGAACCCGGCGTCGCACACGGGTGTGCACGTCTTGCCGTCCCCCGTGAACTTGGGCTTGCACGAGCACACCGGGCCTTCCGGAGACTCCGCGCACGTCGCGTTCGCGTCGCAGACGATGGCGCCGCACACGACCCCGCCTCCGCCCGCGCCGCCGGTGCCGGTCGCCGTCGCCGCGCCGCCGCCCGTACCCCCCGTGCCTTGCTCGCCGCCCGAGCAGCCGAGGAGAGAGAGGCAGAACGACGCGACCGCGAGGGCGGTCAGCGGCATCGAGCGGCGTTGGAGCGTGCGGGGAACCGCGCGGAAGAGTGCGTTCGAGAGGCGGGCCATCGTGGACCACCGTAACGCCTCCGAGGCCGCTCCTTCAAGCGCGTGGCCGCGCGAGCGCGCGGCGGGGAGCCCGTGTATCGTCGCGCGATGAGCGGCGAGGACGAGTACGAGCGGCGCTACATGGGAGATGGCGGCATCGTCTACCAATGCAAGACGAAGGCGCCTGCGGCGTTTCACTGGTTGGTGTTGCTGCCGCCTCTCTTCGCGTCGCTCGTGCTCGGGATCACGGCGCTCGCCACCGCGGCGCCCGCGGCGCTGATGCTCGCCGCGCTCCCGACCTTCTTGATCACGATCCCGATCTGGCTGCTCTTCAGCGTGCTCCGCGCGACCGTCACGGCGACGCACCTGCACATCCAGTACGGGCTCTTCGGACCGAAGATCCCGCTCTCCTCGATCAGCAAGATCGAGGCGGTCCGGTACGACTGGAAGCAGTACGGCGGCTTCGGCATCCGTCGCGGACGCGACGGCTCCTGGGCCTACAACATGATGGGCGACCAAGGGCGCGCCGTGCGCATCGGCTGGCGCGACGAGAAGGGTCGCGAGACCGTCACGCTCCTCTCGACGACCGATCCCGACGCGCTCGTGGCGGCGGTGGAGAAGGCCCGCGCCGGTTCGACGTCGCCCGCGCGCGCGCGGATCGGCGCCGCCGACGCGCCGAAGAGCGCGGCCACCGACGCGGACGTGGCCGAGGCGGAGCGCGAGCTCGAGAGCGAGCTCGAGGCGGAGGCGGCGCGCCGGAAGGACCGAAGCTGAGGAGCGCTTCGCC
>CAYYKK010000424.1:0-5475 GCA_964467935.1 uncultured Polyangiaceae bacterium | reverse complement strand
CCGCTCGGGAGACGCCGCGACGCGGATCGATCTCGGCGACGCTCGCCTCGAGTGTGGGGACCTCCTGGGTGCACGGCGGGACTACGACGACGCGCTCGCGATCCCGAGCGACGCCGCGCTCCAGCTCCACGCGACGGTCGCGCGCGACTACGTCTCGGTGGTGCTCGACGGTGACGCCGCTGCGCTGGCGACTCTCGCTTCGAACGTGGAGCGCTCCCCTCTCGCGCGAAGCCTCCACTCCGACGTAGAGGCCTATCGCTCGTGGCTTCCGCCGCTCCGCGATCCGCTCGCCCGAGCGATCACGCACTTCGTCGAACGCGCCCGCGCCGGCGGGAGCGCTCGGAGGCTCCGCGTCACGCTCGACGCTCCCCCGAGCCCTTGGGCCCGCTGGGCCGTCGACGCTGCCGCGAAGGCCCTCGGGCGCGATCTGCGGCTGATCGTCGTCGTGGGTGATCGCGAGATCGTCGACGACCAAGCCAGGCCGACGCTCGCGCGATCCGTCGACGATCTCCTCGGCGCGCTGGCCTCTTCCTTCGACGTCGATCTCTGGCTCGCGTCGGCGCGAGCGCTCGAGGTCGAGCAGGCCGTCGCGCTGCTCGCGGCAGGCGCGCCGCCCGCGTCCGCTCGCCCTCTGCACGATCTGACGATGCTGCGGATCGCCGTTCTCGCTCGCCTCGCGCGGTCGAGCGCCGACGATGAGCTCGCGTTTCGGGCGCTCGCCGCGGAGGCGGCCGATCCGGACGGCTGGCGCGCGGCGGCGGCGGTGGTGGTGCTCGGCGCCGTCGCGCGCGCTCGAGGGGCCCGGGCCGAGGAAGCCGCGCGCCTGGTGATGGCGAGGACCGAGGGCGCGAACGACCTCGACGACGCGAGCCTCCATCCCGCGCTCGTCGTCGCGCGGGGGCTGCCGACCGTGTCGCGAGAGCGACGCGCGGAGCTATTCGCTCGCCAGCGCAGGATGGAGCGATCCGACTGATGCTCCTCGCGCGATCGATTCGTCGTCGGCTGCCCGACGGGTGAGGGCGCTTTCCCGGACCTCGACGCCGTAGTTCCCTGCATCATCTCAGCGGCTCCGTAGGGCGGGAGCGGCCCGCCGGATCAAGGCTGCCACCAAGCCCGCCACGACTTCTGCCACGGAGCCCGCGACGCGGCCGGCTCGGAGCGCGATTCGCCCGTCTCGAGGCCGATTCGCTTATGTGGCGCTCGCGAGCTTGCTCCTATCCTGCGTCCGCTCGAAACCCAGGGGAGGTCGCCATGTCGACAGGCAGGCGCGCCCGTGGGGCTGGCCTCGGGGCTCACGGAGAGGCGGCCGAGGCAGGGGAGGGGGCGCTACGGCAAGGCAGGTGCCGAGCATCGAGACGAGATCGTATGCATACGCCACGAGGTCAGGACGCCCACGCCGGCGCGGGCTGCTCGTCGAGCGGCCGCGGCCCGGGCTGGCTCGGCGTCGTCGCGGTCGCGGCGATGCTCGGCTTGGGACGTCGTCGCCGAGCGTCGGCGTGAGAGGGTCGTCGCCGCGCCGGCGAGAGCGGCCTCCTCACGCGTAGCCGTCGAACAGCGTCCCGGTCGAGCCCGTCTTGGGCACATCGCCCGGCTCTCCGCTTCCGGCTCGCTTGGCCTCGGCCCGCGCGGCGCGCGCCTCGAGCTTCGCGCGCGCGAGCTCTCGCTCGGCCCGCACCCGCTCGGCTGGATCCGAAGACGAACGCGCGTCGTCCAGTCGGCGCTCTGCGTCGCGCGCCCGACCGGCGGCTCGCTCCGAACCGGCGTCCAGCCGGTCGAGGTCCGCTCAACGTTGGCGAATGGAGATCCGCATCCTCGTGATGAACGGACCATCCACGAACACCTCAAGCGGGCGGGCTCGAGATGGTGACGGCGCGTGGGCGTCGGCGCGCCAGCTCCGGGGCTCACCCTCGACCCTCGCGCCAGCGAGCCGAGACCGAGCGACGCGACGGACGGACGTCCGGGCTCCTCGCGGGTGAACGTCGATAGAAGTGGAATCGTGAGCGCAGGAGAATCTCATTTACAAATGCGAGCGACGATCTTGTCGTCGCCGCGGTCGAGCACGAAGCCGTCGACGAACTCGATCTTGAGGCCACCGTCGTTCGACTTCACGCGCGCGATGGTGTCGTGCACGACGAGCTCCTTCACGATCACCACGTCGCCGGCGACGAGCGCCTTCGTGTCGAGTGGCGCGCAGGTCGAGACGTCGGTGTCGACGGCCCTCGCCTTGCCCGTGCACGTCTCGGGCGCGGGGCAAGGAGTGGCGGCCGCGAGCATTTCCTTTCGCTTCGCGTCGAGCTGCGCGGGGGTCTTGCAGCCGGTGCCCCACGCGGAGAGCGCCGCGCCCACGATCGCCGTCGCCGCGAGCATCCGTCCCGAGCGTCGCATCCCGATGTGTTCGAGCGAGCCCTTCGCAGCTTCGGTCATCGGTCTTCTCCTCGTGTCCCGTCGTTGCAAACGGCGCCCACGCAGACGGGGTCGTGGTCGCGAGCGTGTTTTACAACACAACCGCTCCTCACGGGCTCGTGCGGATGAGCGCGGTTGCGTGAGCCGACGCTCGCCGGGGCGCCTGTTCAAGCGCCGATCGCGAGGCTAGACTCCGCTGGCCAGGAGGGGACCCATGTACGACTTTCAAGAGAGCCACGAGACGCACGCGCCGGCCGAGGCGGTGTGGGCCGTCTATGCCGACGTCCGCGGATGGCCCCGCTGGAGCGCGCAGCTCGAGTCGGTCTCGTTCGGCGGGCCGTTCGAGAACGGGGCCGCCGGAGAGGCCGTCGTCCAGATCGGGATTGCGCAGTCGATCCCATTTCATCTGGAGAACGTCGTTCCGAACGCGAGCTTCGACGTGGTGTGGAGCGTCGGGCACCTGCTCACCACCCGCATGACACACCTGCTCGAGCGATCGCCGAGCGGCGGCACGCGGATCATGCACCGCTACCACACGGGCGGGGTCATGGCGCCGTTCAATTTCCTCCAGGCCGCTGCGGCGCACGACCGTGTGTTCGGCGCGATGGCCGCGGTGGCGAGGCTCGCCGAGGGCGCCTGAGCTCGGATCGATGATGAAGCGCGGCGTGCCGAAGGCGGGCGAAGCGCGCGACCCCGCGACATGGGGCGCGCCGTCGAGACCCGTGCTCCTCGCGTGGGCGTTGCTCGCGGCCTCGAGCGCGTGCTCGACGGGCTCCGAGCGGATGAGCAATGTCGCCACCACCACCCAATCAGGCGTCTGGGAGCGGGCCTACGTCAAGGTCGAGTACCACCCTTCGTTCTTCAAGAACGGGCGCACGAACGCGGCGTTCGTCAGCCACACGATGACGATCGAGGGCGATCACGATCGCGGTCACCTCTCCGTGTTCCTCGGGACCTGGTACGAGGGCGGAACGCCGAAGTCTCTCTTCCAGGAGATGCGAGACACGCCCTACGACGTCGAGTTCGCGCCGGACGGGCACGCGATCGCGGTGAGCACCGACCACAAGAAGACGTTCACCATCTTCGATCTCACCCCATCGGAGACGGGCACGGCGCCCTTCTATTGCCCTCACGTGCACTTCGACAAGCTCGCCCCGTGGCCCGACGTGCGCCGCCTCGTGCTCGAGGTGCTCGACGAATCGAGCGGCGCCGCCTCCACTCACCATCACGACGCGTCCGTCACGACGAAAGAGCCCATCAAGGACAACGACGGCGAGCTGCTCGGCGCGGCGCTCTACGCCTGCAAGCTCGAGCAGAGCGACGCCGAGCTCCATCGGGCTCTGATCGACGCCTACGTCTCTTCCTGGCACGGAGCGCGCGAATCGCGGGGTGGGGACGATTTGGCGAAGTGCATGGGTGCCGTCGCCCTGCGAGATCCCGCGACGATGGAGAAGCTACGGGCGGCCAGCACGCTCGCGGATCGCGCCATCGCCTTCCGCGCTCGAGGCGCGCTCTATGACGCCGAGGAGTCGCACGCCCCCGCGCCAGCTCCGTCGGCATCAGCTCCGTCGGCATCGGCGTCGCCTGCTCCATCGGCGTCGGCCACACCTCGAGAGCCAGCCCCGTCGATGGGGCACTGAAACCAGATTGGCGCTCTGCGCACGAGCGCGGAAGGCGAGCCCCTCTCGACCCGCCGAGCCGCGTGCGTGACGAGGCTTTCGTCACACGCAGACGCTCAGGAGCGCCTCTCGGGCGGCGCTGGCAAGCGCTTCCCCTTCTGCATCGAGCAGAGAACGGCGCGCACCTCGTCCTCGAGGAGGAAGCTGCCCCACGACTGGTCGACCTCGCCGTCGAGCAACATCCCGAGGTGCAGGTGCGGCGATCCGTTGGCGCTGCCGCTGCGCCCGAGACGCTCGCCAGCGCGCACGTGCACGAGCTCGGCGGACCCCTCGTGGACCTCCCTCGCGACCTCGGAGAGATGCGCGTACCAGACGTGCGTGACGCGCCTGTCGCCGCGGGCGATCGGCTCGTCGAGCCGCAAGCGAAGGGCCCACGGCGAGTCGTGACGCCCGTTCCAGGCCGTGTGCCCCGTCTCCGCGTACTCGAGCGTCCCCGACGCGATCGCGTAGACGTCTCGAGGGCTGCCCGCGAGGTCGAGCCCCGTGTCGGCGGCGTATCCCGCGGCGACTCCGCCCGGCATGGGGTTGAAGAGACCGCACGCGAGGACCTGCGACCGAGGCCCGTCGAGCTCGATTGCGCGAGGCGCCTCGGCGAGCGTCACGGGGGGGGCGATGAGCGCAGGGGAGGCGACGAGGGACACCGACTCCTCGGGCTTCGCGTCGGCCGCACCGTTCGCCTGGTCGGTCGCGGCGCGGTCGAGCAACCCTGGTGCGATCGCGACTCTGCTCGTTCCGCACCCGAGATGTACTAGCAGAGCAAGCGCGACCACCAGGGTGCGCGGCGCACGAGGCATGGCTCCTCCCGACAGGACCGCCGACGCGGGGTCCACCCCTCCATCGACCGAGCGCGCGAAACCGTGACCGACGCCCGAAAATGCGTGAAAAGCGGCGCAAAACCGGGTCCCGACCGGGGGCGCCATTTTTTCGCTTGCGAGGCTCGGAGCGGGGGCGTAAGAGCGGCGCCGTGTTGTTCGACGCCTCGCGCGGCGAGCGACACCGACGGACCAAGCGCATCCCGCCTCGTCCGCTCGTCCCTGACGCGTTCGCGCGTCCGAGACCGAGCGGCCCCCGAAAGGGGAGGCTGAAAAAAGGATACGAAATCCGTTGACAAGGAGAGCGACCCCAACTAAGGTTCGCCTCCCTCGCCGGACGGAAAGGCCTCGCGGCCCCCGACCGACGAACCCCGACCCAGGACCGCTCCCGGCCCTCTCTGTTGAGAGGAAACGAGAGAGGTTTCCAAAGGTTGGATTCCGCGGGTCACAGGT
The DNA here is from genome assembly GCA_964467935.1 of uncultured Polyangiaceae bacterium. Lineage (GTDB taxonomy): Bacteria > Myxococcota_A > Polyangia > Polyangiales > Polyangiaceae > CAYYKK01. The sequence continues at coordinate 128 of CAYYKK010000424.1, read as the reverse complement.
TGTCCACAGCCTGTGATGGCCGAGCGCCGCGCCATCGTCGAGAGTCATCTCGTCGGAGCGCGGCCCGAGTCTCCGCGGCTCGTTCCTTGAAAACTGGACTCTATGACTCGTCGATCTCTCTAACGTGA
>CAYYKK010000423.1:0-5476 GCA_964467935.1 uncultured Polyangiaceae bacterium | reverse complement strand
CCGGGGCCCGGATCGACGGCTTCGACCTACTGGTACCCAAAGGGGCAGTGATCGGCGGCAAGGTCCGCGATCGGAGCGGCCAACCAGTAGCAGGCATATTGGTGGTGGCCTACGACCAGCCACGGGCAGGCGGCTCATGGCGGCTGGTGCAGCAAGGCATCGGGCGCAGCGACGACCGCGGGGATTTCGTCCACCGCCGCGCGCGTCGGCTGACCCGCCTCGTCGATGAGGTGGTGCGTGACCACGCTGTGCGGGTTCTTCATCACGTTGACCGGGTTGGCCGCCGAGTCGGGGAGCGTGCGCAGGACGATGCGGTCACCGAGCGCGCGATCGTAGTCGGCCCAGCGCTCCTTGCGACAGAACGCGTCGCCCTCGAAGCGATAGGCGAGGGCGGTCAAGTCCTCGCGCTCCATGCGCGCGCGGATCGCGGCCAGATCCTCGGGGCTCGAGTGCACGCCGCCCTTGTGCAGGATGGGGAGGGAGGGCTGGCAGAGCACCGGCGCGACGACGCTCGGCTCGAGCATCATCGAGAGCGCGAAGTTGCCGGTGAAGCACATGCCGATCGCGCCGACGCCGCGGCCTCCGCACGCGGGGTGCACGTCGGCCGCGAGGGCGCGCAGCCACGACGTGAGCGGCGCGGTGACGCCGGCGCGCAGGGCGTGGAACTCGCGCGAGACGCAACCCTTCACGATTTGCTTGATTCCATAGGGGATCGACGGGGGTCGCCCCGGATCGCCGAAGAGGTTCGGCATGTACACGGTGAAGCCGGCGTCGCGGACGAAGCGGGCGAAGCGCGCGACCTCGGGCGAGATGCCGGGCATCTCGGTCATCACGATCACCGCGGGACCCTCGCCCGCGACGAAGACGAGGCGCGTCTCGCCGAGCAACGTGATGTCCCTCCGTTCGAAGTCGGAGAGCGGATCGCGCGTGCGGCGCCATTCCTCGAGCTCGGTGCGTGCCATCGGCCGGAGGCTAGGGTCATCCCGCCCGAGCCCGCAATCGTCGCTCGCCCCCGACGCCGCGCGAATTGGGCAACGCTGGTACGATTTTCGGTCACGCGCCCCCGTCCCGGGGAGTCCAACGCGAGGAGACCCCGTGAGCGGATTCGACGTCGACGCCGAGACCCTGGAGCGCGCCCTGTCCGGCGACGGAGAGGCCGTGGCTTCCATCGTCCGCGTGCTGCAGCGGCCCTTCTACGGGCTCGCGCGCCGAATGACGCTGACGAACGAGGACGCCGAGGACGCGACACAAGAGGCCCTCGTGCGCGTGGTGACGCACCTCGCGCAGTTCGACGGCGCGTCGCGGTTCTCGACGTGGGCGTTTCGGATCGCGGTCAACCAGATCCTCGACGCGAAGAAGCGCAAGAAGCGGCTCCCGGTCCTCGGCCTCGACGCCATCGAAAGGGAGATCCGCGACGGTCTCGAGCCCGAGGCGCCGGAGCGCGCGGACGATCGGCTGTGGCTCCACGAGCTGAAGACCTCGTGCGGCATCGCGATCCTCGCCTCGCTCGACGTCGAGCATCGCGTCGCGTACGTCCTCGGCGAGATCCTCGGGGTCACCAGCGACGAGGCCGCGGAGATCCTCGACGTGGAGGCCGCGACCTACCGCAAGCGGCTGAGCCGGGCGCGCGAGAATCTCCGCGCGGCGCTCGGTAGGACGTGCGGGATCGTCGACGCCGACAACGTTTGTCGCTGCCATCGACGGCTCTCGCGCGTGAGGGCGCGCGGGGTCCTGGCGACGCCCGCGTCCGGCGCTCGCCCGCTCGATCTGCCCGCGCTTCGCCACGAGCTCGCGGCGCTCGGCGAGGCGGAGCGCGTCGCGGCGTTCTATCGCGCCGACGGCGACCTCGCCTCGCGACGCGACTTCGTCGCCTCCGTTCGCCGCCTCTTGTCGACCGCCCCCGAGCTGCATTGAGGAAGACCGTGACCCACCCGCACGAGCGCATCATCACCTCCTTCTACGAAGCCTTCGCGGCGCACGACGCCGAAGGCATGGTCCGCCATTACGACGACGAGGCCATCCGCTTCTCCGATCCCGTCTTCACCGATTTGCGCGGCGCAGAGGCCGGGGCGATGTGGCGGATGTTGCTCGGCCGCGGCGCCGACTTGAGCGTCGAGTTCCGCGACGTCGTCGCGGACGACGAGGGCGGCCGCGCCCATTGGGACGCTCGATACACCTTCTCGAAGACCGGTCGCAGGGTGCTGAATCGAATCGACGCCTCCTTCCGATTTCGAGGCGGGAAGATCGTCGAGCACCGCGACTCGTTCGACCTCCACGCCTGGACGCGTCAGGCCCTCGGGCCGATCGGGACGCTCTTGGGCTGGACGCCCCTCCTAGAGGTCCCGCTCCGACGGGGCGCCAAGAAGGAGCTCCTCCGGTTCATGGCTCGGTCGAAGGCATGAAGGGCCTCGCCACCCCGGTGCTCGCGGCGGTCGTCGCCATCGTCGCGAGCGACGCACGCGCGGACGAGCCGCGCAATGCGGAGCCGGCCATCGCGTCGCACGTCCTGCTCGCCGACCTCGGCCTGCACGTCGTCGGCGTCGGCTACCAGGTGAACCTCGCGCCCTGGCTCGCCGGCCAGGTCGCGCTGGATGGCTACGTCCCGTGGACCGAGAACTTCCACGTGCTCGGGCCGAAGGGCGCGCCGCGCACGGACGTCGCCGGCCTCATCGTGCGTCAGCGCCTCTTCTTTCACCCGCTCGGCCATGCCCCCGAAGGGCCTTGGATTTCCCCCTTCGCCCAATACGGGCTCGTCTTCGCGACGAGGGACGGCGACAAGAGGGTCGGCGGCACGGTCGCCGGCGGGCTCAGCGCAGGATGGTCGTTCCTGCTTCTGCGCCACCTCGTGATCGGGCTCGGCGGGGGCGCCCAATACAATGCGGCCCACGTCCCCGGCGGACGAGGATCGCCGAGCTTCGGCGCCGTTCGTCCGACGGTCGACATCCTGCTCGGATATGCCTTTTGACCGCGACGAACGGCGCCGGTCGGACGCGGTTCAGCGAGGGGCGTCGGAGAGCACGAAGGGGCGGAGGCGATGGCCGTCGGGATCTTCGACCACGAACGTGAAGCCGAAGTCCATGTCGGTCGGCTCCTGCACCACGCGGAGCCCGAGCCCTCGCCATTCTTCGTACGTGTCGAGCACGGCTCGGCGACTCTCTTCGGCGAAGGAGATCTCGACGCCTCCGGGCGTCTTCGGCTCGGGTCGGATCTCGCTCGCGATCCAGAGACCGATCTTCAGACCGCTCGGGAGGACGTAGAGGACGAACGACGCCGAGCTCTCGACCGGGGCGCGGCCGAGCAATCGGGTGTAGAGCGCGGCGCTCTTCTGGGGATCACGGACGGCGAGGAGCAGATAGTTCAGGGTTCGCATGGGGGTCTCCTTGGTGACCCGAACGTTGTGCGCCCCTCTGGTGTCACTTTCTGGCAGTGGCCTCGATGCCCCTCGCTTTCCTCCACTCTTCGACCAGGAGGGCTCGTTTTCGCGGGTAGCGGACGCCGAGGGGCTCGAGCGCCGTCATTCGGTCGACGCGGAACGCGCGGTAGTCCTCGCGGAGCTCGCACCAGGCAGCCACCACGAGCACCCGATCGAAGAAGGCGATGAGCAATGGCCATATCGTCCGCGCCGACTCCCGAGCGTCGTTGTCGCGATAGCGGATTGACACTTTGTGCTCGTCCCGGATGGCCCTGCGGAGCGTCGGCAGGTCGACCGTGTTGGGCTCCACGGACGACATGTCCGGCACCGTCATCGTCGACGCGTCGACGCTCTCACGCAGATCGGCCGGCAGCACGGCGCGGATCTTGGCGACGGCGTGGCGCGCGGCGGCGCCGAGGCGCGCGTCGCCGCGAACCGAGACCCAATGCGATCCGAGGACGAGCGCTTCGATTTCGTCCGCCGTCAGCATCATGGGCGGCAAGGTGAATCCGGGCCGCAACACATATCCGAGGCCCGGCTCACCTTGGATGTCGGCGCCCTGCGCGACGAGCGTCGCGATGTCGCGATAGAGCGTTCGGATCGAGACGCCCAGCTCGTCGGCCAATGCGGGTCCCGTGACGGGGGTTCGATGGCGACGCAGGAGCTCGAGGAGCTCGAGGAGGCGAGCGGCGCGCGACATCGACGCGCTCAGGCCGCCGTCGGCGCGGCGTTGGCCGAAGCGGCGCGCCTGCGCACGATGGAAGCGGAGAGGGCGAACACGAGAATGCCGAGGACGCCGAGCCCCGATTCGGTGAGCAGCATCCCCCGCGGGCCGGCCTTGGCTTCGACGGCTGCGAGGACGAGCCCCACGTACCAGATCGGCGCGTTCGAGAGCGACGCGAATCCGTTGTACTTCGTCGCTGCGTGGCTCTTGCCGATCGCGTCGAGCACGAACGCGGAGAATGCCGCGTAGCAGAGCCCGGTGACGAAGGCGTACACGAGGTTGTAGGCGATGTACGCGGTCGGGGTCGCCGGCGAATAGGCCATCGCCATGGTCGTGAGCGCCATGAGACCGCCGAAGACGGCATAGCCCTTTCGAGCGTCGAAGAGCTCGGTGCACGCATAGCCTCCGACGAGGCAACCGACCATCGACACGCCGCCGGTGAGAAAGCCTTGCACGAGCTCGACCTCGTGCTGGTGGGCACCCCAATGCAGCGCGACCTCCGCCTGCGTGAGCACGCCCGCGGCCGCGCCCGTGCCGACGGGAATGAAGCAGAGAATGGCGCAGAGGATCCCTTGCGGCGTCCTCACGGTCTGCCACATGTCGATGGTGACGTGCTTGACGGCGGCCTTCATGTCGCCGCCGCCGGCGTCGGCGGGGACGTCGTCGACGAAGAGGAGTGGGATCGCGCACGCGAGCATCAGGACGCCGAGGAGGAGGCCGGCGATCCACGTCTTCGTCGGCATCGCGTCGAGGAGCATGAGCCCGATGCCCCCTCCGATGCCGGTGCCCCCGAGGTTGCCGGCTTGGAACCAGCCGCTGACGCGCCCTCGGTCCGTCTCGGGCGTCATGTGCGCGACCAGCCCCTCGACGGCGAAGCCGAGAAACGTCGCGGCCACGCTCGTCACGAGGATGATCGCGTTCATCACGTTCATGGTCTTCGGTCCGAGCGGGACCGCGGCCATGGCCGTCATGCCGATCGCGCACGCGACGCACGAGAGCAGGTACCAGCGCTTGCGCGTGAGCGTGCGGTCCCCGATCGGGGCCCAGAAGAACTTCCACACGTTCGGGAACAAGCTGACGGCGATGAGCTCCGCGCCTTGCTCGACCGTCAGCCCGAACTTCGTCGCCAGGTAGGCGAGCGCGACGGTGACGAACCCACTCGACGCGCCGAACGGCACGATGAGGATCGTGTACGCGAACGGATGCGGGGGCCTGCGCTCGTGAGGGGCGTCGTGAAGGAGCTCCATCGCGTCTTTCGGGCGCTGGGTCGCGCGCCGAGGATGGAACGAGCTGCGGCCTCGCGCGTCAAGGCGTCGAGGCCGCAGCGAGAACGAGCGAGG
>CAYYKK010000422.1:0-5491 GCA_964467935.1 uncultured Polyangiaceae bacterium | reverse complement strand
GGAGGGCGTCGAGCGCGACGAGCAGGTTCAGGTCCACGCCGGCGAGATGCATGCCGTGCATGATACGACAATGCCGGCATCGAGAGGGCGGATGCGCGCCCGGCGGCCGGCGCTCGACGCGTGCCCTCGTCGGCTCTTTTCTGATAAGAGCGGAGACGTGTGTGCTGCGTGGCAGACCGGACGGATCGTCGCCGACCGCTATCGACTCGAGGCCGAGATCGGGGCGGGCGGGGCAGGGCAGGTCTTCCGCGCCGTCGACCTCAAGCTCGAGGCGCCCGTCGCGATCAAGCTGCTCGATCCGCGCTTCGAAGGCAGCCCCGTGGCGGCGCGCTTCCTGCGAGAGGCGAGGGCGACGGCCCAGATCAGGAGCCTCCACGTCGTGCAGATCCTCGATCACGGGCAGCACGATCGAACCGCCTACATCACGATGGAGCTGCTCGAGGGCGAGACGCTCGCCGACCGGCTCGACCGCGTCGGCGTGCTCGACGTGCCCAGCACCGCGCGCGTCATGCAGGCCGTCGTCAAAGCGACGGTCAAGGCCCACGACGCCGGCATCATCCACCGCGACATCAAGCCCGGCAACGTGTTCCTCGTGGCGGGGGAGGACGCCGAGGACGAGGTGGTGAAGGTCTTCGACTTCGGTATCGCGAAGATCCTCCAAGACGACGGCTCGCCGCGCACGGGCGCGACGAAGGCCGGCACGCTCCTCGGCACGCCAGGCTACATGAGCCCCGAGCAAGCCGCGGGTCGTGCGGTCGACTATCGCAGCGATCTCTACTCGCTCGGCATCCTCGCCTTCGAGTGTCTCACCGGACGCGTGCCCTTCGACACCGACGACCTCGGCGAGATGCTCGGCATGGCGGTCTCCGGTGAGCTCTTGGTTCCCTCGGCGGTCGCGCCGGTGCCGAACGGATTCGACGCTTGGTTCGCGCGCGCGACGAGCCTCGAGCCGGAGCACCGCTTCGGCAGCGCGCGATCCCTCGGCCTCGAGCTGCGCGCGGTCTTGGGCGGCTGATCTCCGGGCGGCTCGCCGCCAGCGTCGGGACGGGGGTCGAGCGCCCGCCGCGCCCGTCCGGTCGATGGTATGCACGGGAGGAATGGCGCGCCATTCAAACTATCGAGTGGCTGGATGAGGGAGCTCGCCTTAGCTTCGACGTGTCCCAACCAACCAGGGAGACGAAAGCCATGACGTACGTGATCGCAGGGGTGACGGGGAACACGGGGAAGGTCGCCGCCGAGGCGCTGCTCGCGAAGGGCAAGAAGGTGCGCGTCGTCGTTCGCGACGCGAAGAAGGGCGAGAGCTGGGCGGCGCGCGGAGCCGAGGTCGCCGTGGCCGATCTGGGCGACGCCGCGGCGCTCGCCAAGGCCTTCGCCGGCGCCGAGGGCGCGTACGTGCTGGTCCCGCCGAACATGGCGGTCGAAAAGTTCCGCGACTACCAGCTGGCGACCATCGACGCCATCGCCAAGGCCGTCGCCGAGGCGCGGGTGCCGCACGTCGTGCTCCTCTCGTCGGTCGGCGCGCAACACGCCACCGGCACGGGCCCGATCGCCGCGCTGCACGTCGCCGAGGCGAAGCTCGGCTCCATCGAGGGGACGCGCCTCAGCGCGATCCGCGCCGCGTATTTCATGGAGAACGTGGCGGGCTCGTTCGGCATGCTCGCGCAGGGCATCCTGCCGGCGTTCGGCTCGGGCGACGCGCCCATCGAGATGATCGCGACGCAGGACATCGGCGAGCTCGCGGCGACGCTCCTCGTCGAAGGCACGCAGAAGAACCAGGTCGTCGAGCTCGGCGGCGCGAAGCGCTCCTTCCGTGACGCCGCGAAGATCGTCTCCGGCATCCTGGGCAAGGAGATCGCGGTCACGGACGTGCCGCTCGAGGCCATCGTTCCCACGCTGACGAGCATGGGCATGCAAGCCGAGCTGGCAGGGCTCTACCACGAGATGATCTCGGGCTTCGGCACGGGTCGCGTGGGGTTCGAGGGCGGTCACCGTCGCGCCGAGGGGCGGACGCCGCTCGAGACGGTCCTCGCCGGACTCCTGAAGAAGTAGCTATTCGACGCGATCGGCGCGGGAGGCGCTCGTCCTCGGCGACTCCGAGGGCGAGGGCCGTCCGAGCGCCGGCACGAGCGCGCCGACCCGCGCGGCATATCGGTCGAAGCGCACGCCGAAAGCCAGCGCGAGCGTTCCATCTTCGCGCTCGGCGCGGACGACGGCGAGGATCGCGAGGGCGAAGGTCGCGACGAACGACACGAGCGATCCCGTCATCGTCGCGACGCCGGCCGAGAGGAGCACGAGGCCCGACTCGGACGGGTGCCGGACCCAGCCGTACACGTCGTTCTCTCGCAGCTCACGCGGGGAGCGCGAGCCGGTCACGAAGTCGTCGCCGAGCACGTGAATGGCACGGGCTCGGAGCGCGATCCCGGCGACGGCGACGGCCAGGGCGATCGCGAGCCGCCCGACGCTCGCGCCGCGCTCGAGCAGCGTGCCCTCCAGCGGCCCGGCGATCGTCGCGGCAGCGATCGAGAGCGCCGTCGCCGCCGCGAGCCTGCGATCGACGGCGTCACCGAGCGTCGTGTCGTCTCCGCGCTGCGCGAGCACGTCGGCGCCCACCGCGAGCGAAGCCGTCGCCACCGCGAGGAGGGCGCCCGTCGTCGGCGCGACGCCTCGCGCGCGGCCCGCGGCGACGACCGCGGCCGAGACGAGCCCGGCGTGGAGCGTCGCGCTCGACACGGCGCGCGCGAGGCGGGACGCGATCGTCATCGGCCCTGCGGTCCGCCCCATCCCCCTTGGCCTCCGCCCTGCGGCCCGCCCCATCCTTGTCCGCCCTGCGGCCCACCATAGCCTTGCGGTGGACCTCCCTGAGGCGCGCCCTGCTGCGGCGGACCCCAGCCTTGCTGGGGCTGGCCTTGCGGCGCTTGACCCTGCCATCCGCCTTGCGCGGGAGGCTGCTGCCATCCGCCCTGCTGCGGCGGCTGCGGCCACGCGCCCTGCGGCGGTCCGGCGGGGAGCTGGAGCACGGAGAGCTGGAAGCGACCGATGCAATGGGCGCATTCGACGTATTCGGCGCTCGTCGCAATGGGGAACAGCGGGATGAAGTACAGCGTGAAGTAGCGCTGCACCTTCTTGTGCTGGTAGGGCGTCGTCTGCTGACAACGCGGGCAATGGAAATGACCCTGGCCCGCCGTCTTCACGACGCCGCGCGAGCCCCAGATGATGAGCAGCAGCATGGCGACCGAGGAGAGCCTCTCGGTCCGACACCGTCAATGCCTCGTCGTCGCGCGGCCCGCGCGCACTCTTGTCTACATCGCCTGGGCGAGCCATCCGTGCTTCGTCCTTGGAGCGTCGGGGGCGCGACCCTAGCCTGACGTGCATGCGACGCCCGTCTCTCGTCTTGTCGCTCGTCCTCGTGGCGACGGTGCCGGCATCCACCGCCCTCGCGCGCCCCGTCACCGCGAGGTCGGGCGTCGTCGAGCGCGTCGTCGCGGTCGTGGATCGGGACATCATCCTGCTCTCGGAGCTCGAGAGGCGGGCGGAGCCCTTTCGGCTGCGCATCGAGGCGACGATCCCCGAGAGCGACGGGGCGAAGCGCGTCGCCGCCGAGCAGCAGATGCACGTCGAGCTCCTCGACCGGATGATCGACGAGCGGCTCGAGGCCGCGGCCGCGAAGCGTCAGTCGGTGACCGTGAGCGAGGCGGAGATCGACGCCGCGCTGAAGACGATCGCCGACGGTCAGAAGCTCAGCGTGCCGGATCTCCTCGAAGTCGCGCGGCGCAATGCCGGCCTCGGCGACAAGGAATATCGGGAGGAGATCGGCCGGCAGCTCCTCGAGGGCAAGCTCCTGCAGCGGATCGTTCATGATCGCCTCGAGGGCTTCTCGTCGCTCACCGAGCGCGAGCGCAACGAGCGGCTCGAGAAGGAGCGCCAGACCTGGATCGGCGAGCTCCGACGAGACGCCTTCGTCGAGAAGCGCCTGTGAAGCGCGCGCTCGTCTCGCTTCTCTCCGCCCTCGGCGCGAGCGCGCTCCTCGCGTGTGCGTCGACGCCCGCGGTGTCCCGCTCCGCGGAGCCTGCGCGCGCCCGCGCCACGACGGACGTGGGCGCCAAGGCGGGCGCCGAGCCCTCCACGAGCCACTGCTCGACCCTCGCGCAGAAGGGCGCGGGCGACCTCGTCGGGGCCGTCGACCTCCGCGGGCAGTCGCGCCTCACCGCGTCCGATCTCTGCCCGCTGCTGGCGACGCGCGCCGGAGGATCGCTCGACGACGAGACGCTCGCGAGCGACGTGCGCACCCTCTACGGGACGGGGCAGCTCGACGACATCGTCGTCTCCACGGACGAGCTCGCGACCGGGCGCCGCGTGCTCTTCACCGTCCGCGAGCGCCCTCTCGTCCGCAAGCTCGTCGTCCTCGGTGTGAAGGCGATCGACGACGACGACGCGCGCGCCATGCTCGTCCCCGAGCGCGCGCCCTTCGACGGCGTCGCGCTGCGCGAGGGCATTCGAAAGCTGAGGGACGAATACCTCTCCTCGGGCTATCGATCGGCCGACGTGCAGTTCCGCGTCGACGCCGCGCCCGAGCACGAGGTCGACGTGACCGTCGACGTGCGAGAGGGCGCGCAGGCACGAATCGACGCCATTCACCTCGACGGCGCCTCGAAGGCCTCGGAGAAGGATCTCCTCGCGCTCGTCGACACCGACGAAGGCCATTACAACCGCGTCGGCGCGCCCTATCGTCCGGAGACCTTCGAGCGCGCGCTCCTCTACATGAGCGCTTACTATTGGGATCGCGGCAGGGTCCAGGCGAAGGTGTCGCCCGCGGAGATCGTGCCGTCGAAGGACGGCTCGACCCTCGCCATCACCGTGCGGATCGAGGAGGGACCCGTCTTCCGCCTCGGCAAGATCCGCTGCAAAGGAGACTTCGGAGGCACCCCGAAGGAGTGCCTCGATCTCGTCGGGCTGAAGACGGGAGACGTGTTCAGTCGCGCCGAAATGGTCAAAGCGATCGATCGGATCCGGGCGTTCCAGATCGAGAAAGGCAGGGGCACGACCATCACGCCCGGCACCGAGCTCGATCCGAAGAAGCGGGTCCTGAACCTGGACCTCCAGATCGATCGCTGAGTCGCCGCGCCGCTCGACCGCGAGGGTCGCCCCTCGCCGGCTCAGTCGAGCGGCCCGCCGCCGTTCTCTCCGCCGAACGAGTCGGGCGCGATTCGCAGCGCCACCAGCTCGGCGAGAATGGCGGGTGTGTCGGGAGGGGTGGAGCGCTCGTCGTACGTCAAGCGCTCCACTTTCTCGCTCCCCGAACGAAATACCACGATATCCATCCCGTCCTCGCGGAGCGCCTTGGCCTCCACGTAGTCGACGATGGTGCGCGTCCGCATCCCGTTGACGGAGAGCAGCACGTCTCCGTAGCGGATCCCGGCGCGCGCGGCGGGCGTGCCGCTGAGGGTGCCGAGCACCGGGATCCCCTCGAGGGCCTGCGCCCGCGCGAACACCG